>JBGPBQ010000082.1:0-14364 GCA_041481345.1 Anaerolineae bacterium | reverse complement strand
GACGGAACGTCTCGCCGTTGCCTTCCAGCTGCAGGTTGCGCAACATGATGAAGCGGTTATCCAGACCGCGCATAAACCTCGCCACGATTGCATCTTCAGCATGTTCATCCGTTTTACCAAACTGAAAAAGCTGTTTGATCTGATCAACAGCCTTTCCAATAACATCCTTCTCGACCGGACTCTGCGTGGGCTCAATCAGTTTCATGGCTTTACTCCCTTAAATAAAATACCCTCAGCTGGTAAATTAATGGGATGCAAGCTGGATGCCAGGGTATCCGTTACCAGGTGAATATTATCCTTCAGCACCTGCACTCTGAAGCTTTCCACACGCTCCAATGACAGGTGCTCAAAAACTTCCCGTTGCATACGGTCTTTCGACGCCAGCAGCGCGTAGTATTCAGGTGCGGATATACCCTGGCGGGATGAAAACACCTCCACCGTCTGGATGGCTGCTCCGGGTTGTAGTTGACATGAAAGCAGGTCCCGCCACGCCGCCAGGGATTGATCCTTAACGAATGGCAGCCATCCATCGGGTACCACCTCGCCCAGGCAGGTACCTGCGTCAATGGGCAGCCCGGGAAGGATTTGCAGGTCCAGGTAAGCTCTCAGTACATTATGGTAATACAGGCGTTGGCGGAAATTCCCCCATGGGCTGCGTGGACCGAAAACCGGGACAAAAATATCATTCACCCACAGCCAATCTGCCTGCAGGTGGCACAGGTAACCAGCCAGGAATGCGGATTGTGCTGCTGGTAGCTTACTAGTAAAAGCTAGATGAGGATATTCAGCTAAGAAAACTTCCCACGCCGGCCGGTCACCTGCCTGGATGGGCAGGTTGAAAAAATGGGTCAGCTCGCGCGGCTGGCCCGATACCACCTGCACATCCGGAGCTGTGCTGCCGAACAAGAACTCACTGCGGTAGGTTCGCAGGAATTGGCTGATCGGTTCAGGCATGTCGGGATGCTTGATCAGCTCTTCAGCCAGGCTCAAATGATAGAAGGGGGTTGGCACTCGAAAATTATACCAGTCTGTAAGGTTGTCCGTTTAATTAACAAAAAACGGCCTGTTAAGCCGCTTTTCCATACCCGGCGTCCAAAACGTACCGGAGATTATATGATCGGAACTCCGGTTAGATCATCCATTCCGGGCTGAGCATTACCCACTGCAATTACCGCCTTGCTATCTGTCCGCAGCAGGTGCACGGGTTGGCTGACGTTGAATTTACCACCCAGGTTGTGGATGCGTTCTCCGACCATATACCGTTTGCCGGCTTTGAGCTGCTCGATAAAATTTTCCCGGTTCAATAAGATGCAGTCAGAAAAAACCGCCCCTCTGCGTTCATAGACACGCACCCAATCAAGCTGCCCATCTGGTTTAAAATGGGCCGCCTCTACAACCCCGTCATATTTTATCCTCGCCATAAGTCGGGGCGGGCGGACTCGAACCGCCGACCCCCGCGTCCCAAACGCGGTGCGCTACCGGACTGCGCTACGCCCCGGCGCGGGTGAGTATACTGTATACCCTCAACATGGTCAAGGAGAATTGCGCATACCTCTACGCGCCAGGTTGTCCACCCGCTGGTTATACCGGTTCCCGGCATGCCCTCGCACCCAGTTCCAGGAGATGTCGTGATCTTTCAGGCTTGCATCCAGAGCCTGCCACAGGTCGATATTCGCCAGCTTGCCGCTCTTCCGCTTCCAGCCTCGCCGCCGCCAATCCGGCAGCCACTCGGTGATCCCCCTACGCAGGTACTCAGAATCGGTGTAGAGCTCCACCCGGCAGGGCTCGCTGAGTGCATTCAATGCCCTGACCGCCGCGGTCAGCTCCATGCGGTTATTGGTTGTATTCGCCTCAGACCCATACAGCTCCTTCTCGTGCCTGCCAAACAGCAGCAGGGCTGCCCAGCCGCCTGGTCCGGGGTTGGGCTCGCACGCTCCATCTGTGTAGATCGTCACGCGGGGGAGGTCTGCCATTAGGGCACCTGGCTGTAAATTTCCGCTGCCACGCCGTCCAGGTTTTCCAATAATAGCGGGATTTGGTCACTGCTGAGCTTCGGGTCAATCAGCTGGGTCATGGCATCATTGAGCGCCCACCGCATCACACTCCATGAAGCCAGGCTGGGCTCACTGCGCGCAACTGGCAGCAGTGACAACGCCTGGGTCGACTGTGGATTGTGGTTTGGGGTCTCCTCCATGTAGCTCAGCGTGCTCTGGCGCGTTGGGTAGGTTTCAAGCTTACTCACCCACTCAGTCTGGTTGGGCGGGTAGACCAGCCATTTGGTCACAAGCCACGCCGCCAGCTGCTGGGCAGGTGTTGTACGCGTAATCAGCAAGGATGGACCATAGGTGTCCACCACTGGTTGGCTGCGGGATGGGAATGGGATCACTGCCCACTCGTCCGTACTGGCAGCCCGCGAAAATGCCTCCTGTTGGGCGGGGATGTCAAACAGGCTTCCCACCACGAATAACGCCTGCCGGTTGGCAAACTCGCTTTGAGGGTCCACTCCAGAGCCAGACCATGCGCAACCTCTCTCCACCCAATCCTTAATGGTTTCAAAAGCCTGCATGGTTTGAGGTGAGTAGAATAAGTACCCCTCCCCATTAGGATTGATGATACCTCCGCCAAAGGCATAGATCCAGCCGGCCAATGCCCCGGGTTGGGGTGTGATCAGCCAGCCGCCCTTGCTCTGGTCAGATTTACTACCCTGCGCAGCCGAAGCCGTAGCTGCGGCACACGCCTGGGTGCCGAATTCTAGCGGTGTGGTAGGTGGGTTGAGGTAGCCGAGCTCCCTTGCCCAGCTCTGGTTGTAGAATAACACGTAGGCTGAACGGTAAAATGGGATACCCAGTCGCCTGGTCTCGCCTGAGATCTGATTCTTTACCAGATCCTCCGCCCAAAAACCTGGGTAAAAGTCTGCCTGCTCGGAACTCGTCATCCCCCAGACCGGGTCATTCACATATGGTGTGAGGTCCGCCAGAATACCGCTTCCATCCCAATGCTGCGCCTGGTAGCCGTAATCAACCAGCACATCCGGCTGCTTACCTGAGCTGATCGCAGATTCCACCGCCTCATCCAGCCTGCCAAAACCCTCGTAAGTGTTTACGCTCACGTGGATACCCCACTGATTGGTGTTATTGAACTCGTCCACCAGTGTCTGGAACGCAGCTCCCGTTGATCCAGTCCAGGGGTGCCACAGCCTCACCTGCACACCACGCAGTTCTGCCCCGGTCACACCCAGGGATGAGGGGGTCTCCTCATTCGGAGTGGGCGGGATGGCTGGTACCTTGGTCGGCTTGCTCAGGCTATGAACTTCGGAGGTGGTCTGGGTTGGGGGTGTGGTTTGTGCCACGGCCGTCTGGGTGATCGTCCCAGAGTCTGGTACAGCCTTCCCTGGAAAGCTGATCGCCAGGATCGCCAAAACCACTGCCAACCCTAGAGTAATGGCATAAAATAAGGTAAGATAACGCTTCGATGCTTGATCGGAGCCGGAAAAAATTTGCACTCGTTTCTCCTGCCCCGCCATTATATCAAAAAGAACCCTTACCGCATCTGATCCACACTCTCCATGGCCGACGTTACACCCATCAACCTTCCCCGCATCAAAGCCTACCAGCTTCCCGGCTTACCTCTGAGCCCTGACTTCATCCATCCCGATTACCTGGGTGGTTCGATCATGAACCTGCCCTCCAGCATCAGCCAATCCCTGGGCGCCAGCCCTTTGGGCGCTGCTCCCCTGCGACCTGATCTGACCGTCGTCGCCTCCGACCGTGTGCGTCGCCTCATCCTGGTGTTGGTGGATGCCCTTTCGCTCGACCGTTTGCAGCGCTGGATGTCTGACGGCACCGCCCCGGTGTGGGCGCGCCTGGCCGAGCAGGGCAGGCTCGCTGCGATCACCTCGATTGCTCCCTCCACCACTGCCGCCGCTCTCACCTCCCTGTGGACCGGTCGCAGCCCCGCTGAGCACGGCGTCGTTGGCTATGAGTTGTGGCTGAAGGAATATGGCGTGGTCAGCAATATGATCACCCACTCGCCGATGAGCTTCGGTAATGACGCCGGCAGCCTCGCCAGGGCAGGCTTTATCCCTGAGCAGTTCTTGAATCTTCCCACCTTAGGGCCTCACCTGGCTGCTTCAGGCATCCGCAGCTACGCCCTGCAGCACCGCAGTATCCTCCACTCGGGGCTTTCGCAGATGTACTTTAAGGATGTGAACCTGCACGGTTTCTCTACCCCTTCCGAGCTGTGGGTCAACCTGCGCCACCTGGTGGAATCCAACCCCCGCCAGAAACAGTATTTTTGGGTCTACACCGGTCAGATCGATCATCTCTCTCATTACTACCACCCGGATGACGAGCGCACCGCAGCTGAGTTTGGCGATTTCAGCTGGACTTTCGAGCAGCAGTTCCTGGATAAGCTCTCCCCAGCCTTGTGTCAGGGCACCCTTATCTTATTGACTGCCGACCATGGCATGATCGCCACCCAAAAGTCAGCCAATTACGACCTGCGCAATCACCCGGACCTCACCCGTCTGCTTCACATCCTGCCCACCGGCGAAAGCCGCCTGATGTACCTTTTCATCCGCCCCGGTCAGACCGAGCAAGTGCGCAGCTACTTCGACCATACCTGGCCCGGTCAGTTCACTTTCATCGACCAGGCTGAAGCTGTCGCTAAGGGGCTATTCGGACCCGGCACGCCCCACCCGCGCCTGGCTGACCGCCTGGGAGACCTGATCGTGGCGGCCCACAACGATGCCTATCTGTGGTGGGCGGATAAAGAGAACCCCCTCATCGGTCGCCACGGTGGCCTCTCCGCCGAAGAGATGATCGTGCCGTTATTGTCGGCGATGCTGTAAGGTAAAGATTTTCACCACGGAAATCACAGAGAACACAGGGAAAAAGAATTGATTTGCTGCAAAGCACTCAAAGCTGCATGCAATAATTCGAAAATTTGTTATGTCAATAAACCATCCATGAATGTATGAATCACGAATACATGAATAAACATAATCGTCTCAATCAAATTCGTGTAATCATGTAAATTTGTGGATGGTTTTATTCTCCTCCCCTAATCACCGCTCTTTGGTGATTGGGGGAGGCTGGGAGGGGGTATCTTTATTCGCATACCTGTTGTTTCAGTCCCTGAAGCCACTGTAGCTCACTTTACTGAATGTCCTCAGGATTTCTCTATGATCTCACAGCCTATAGTTTCATCGCGGCCTTGCTACTACTGCTTCTTCTATTTGTGGTCAATTTTGAATTATTTAAAACCTTTGTGTCGGAGGGCACTATTTTTGCGCACCTTTGGATCATAGGGCTTGCTCTTTGCGCGTCCTTATTGGTAATCTTATTTCTTCCCTCCCACAATCCACCATCACTCCTTGCCTTCCGCCCTCATCCCGGCTAAAATACCCCCACCATGCCTCCCACCCTCACCGACCTCGTCAACCTCGCCCGCCAGGCAGGCAATATCCTGCGTGCCAGCTTCGGCCTGCACCTGCAGGTCGACCACAAGGGTGTCATCGACCTGGTCAGCGAAGCTGACCGCCAGTCGGAGCAGTTCCTGCTGGATAGCATCCGTAGTCACTTCCCTGGCGACCGCATCGTGGCGGAGGAGAGCGGCGAGCTCGCAGGCGCTGCCGATCGCGTGTGGTACATTGACCCTCTGGACGGCACGGTCAACTACGTGCACGGCATCCCCATTTACTCAGTCTCGATCGCCTATGCCGAAGCCGGCGAGCTGCGCCTGAGCGTGGTCTATGATCCTTCGCGTGACGAATGCTTCAGTGCCGAAGCCGGTGTTGGTGCCTGGCTGAACGGTCAGCCCATTCACCCATCCAACACCTCCGACCTCGACCATGCCCTACTCGTCACGGGTTTCTCCTACGATATCCGCACGAATCCAGATAACAACCTGGACCACTACGCCCACCTCGCCCTGCATTCGCAAGGGGTGCGCCGTTTAGGATCAGCCGCCCTGGACCTGTGCTGTGTCGCCTGTGGTCGTTTTGATGGTTTTTGGGAGCTGCGCTTGAAGTCTTGGGATGTGGCCGCGGGAGCATTGGTTGCTCGGCAGGCTGGGGCGGTCGTCACCGATATTGCCGGCGGACCCGACTTTATAACCCCGCCTCAATCCGTCCTGGCTGCCAACCCCCTCCTCCACCCCCTGCTGCTACGCGAGTTGGGTAGAAATCACGACTGAACTTCTTCCTGACGGAAACCGCCTGCGGGTGTGGCAGGCGCTTTTTGTATCTCTTTTTCCGTCCCTTTGGGTTAATCTGATTTTTCTTATCCGCTCTTATCCTGTCCATCCCTGTTGATTAAAATTATCCGCTGTTTCGAAGCAGCTTCTCGAATTCCTTCAAACTAACCCTCGAGGTCAGGTCCAGGCTGAGAGGGGTTACAGATACAATACGCTTCACCCGCAGGGCGTACACATCCGTATCGGCCGCGATGCCGCTGAGCTCATCGATCCGCCGGTAGCCCACCGTTTCCGGCTTATCCCACGATTTGCGTTTAGGTGTGACCGGCAGGAAGTACGCCTGCTTCGATAAACGTGTGACTTCCCACGGAGTATTAGAATCGGCATTGCACGGTACATCCACCTTGAGTAAATCTACATCCTCAGGCAGCCGCCGTTCCAACATCATGCGCCCAAACAGGGAAGTGAAGTAGGCCGCAGCTGAAAAATCGATCTTGGTGGAATAGGACAGGTGGTCCGCCATATCGGTCTCCAGTGAGATCGCCATCGCGCGGATTCCGTTGCCCGCTCCTTCCATGGCCGCCCCCACCGTCCCTGAGATGGTCACACCCACACCCAGATTCTCGCCATAATTGATTCCCGAAACCACTAGGTCGGGTGGCTGCGGCAGGATCTCACAGATGGCATGCAGCACCGCCTGGGCAGGTGTGCCACCCACGCTGTAAACCGTCCACAGCTTGCCGTTCACCTGCATCTGTTGGGGGGTGATGATCCCGTCTGAGGTGGAAGGCAGGCTGCGCCCCGCACCAGAGAACTGGTCACGCGGTGCCACCACATGTACGTATCCGAGCTCCGATAGCGCACCCGCCGCAGCCCACAGCCCCGGGGATTGGATGCCATCGTCATTGGTCAGCAGGATTTGGATTGTTTTTTCCATTGCTCACACCCTTATGGCAAAATAAAAGAGCGCATGTCCCGTTCAAGAAGCGCTCTTTATAAACTCTTTATCAGGCGTCCCTGGGGCGATTCGAACGCCCGACCCTTTGCTCCGCAAGCAAATGCTCTGATCCGCTGAGCTACAGGGACGTTTGCGCGAATAATTTTACCACCATCTTTTAATTAATCAATGAGGTGGTGAATGGAGTCTTACCGTTGAAATTAGGTAAACCAACCCTTCAAGATAATCGTCGCCCGCTGATAAACCGCTGGCAATGCTGCCATAACCGCCGGGCTGAGCTGCGTGCCTGGAGATAGGTTGACGGATTGGACACCGATCATGTGCAGGTAGGTCGGATAACGCCCCCGGAACCGGGCCACCGCCAGCACCTCCTGGAACCCCACCTGGTGCTCCGACATTTTCATGCCGTTATATAGTGGGATTTCATCCTTTGCCATCTCAACCAATGCGCCACCAGCCTGGCCGGCATCCACCGCATCCAGCACCAGCAGGTGGCTACACTCTTCCACCAGGGGCAACAGGTTCAAGCCCAGCACACCACCATCCACCCACTCTACAGGGAATTGTTCGCTCCCCCTGACCTGCAGGTATTGTATGGCATGGATTCCAAATCCTTCGTCGCCCAGCAGCAGGTTGCCTAGGCCGAGTACCACTTTACTATTCGGGTAATCTGCTGGAATCATATTTCCTTTCAGCCCACCATTCACCCAGCTATATGCTTGCTGGTGAATGGTGGGACAATTCGGTTTTTAGTCTGATATTAATGCACCGTCACCCCGATGCCCAATGGCTTGCCTCTCGCATCGACCAGGTGCACCGAGCAGGCCATGCAAGGGTCGAAGGCATGGATCGTGCGCAGGATCTCGACCGGTCGTGCCGGGTCGGCGATAGGTGTGCCGATCAAGGCAGCTTCAAATGGACCAGGCAGCCCGGCTGCATCACGGGGTGAGCCATTCCAGGTGGTGGCTACAACCGTCTGGTAGTTTTCGATCTTGCCATTGGCAATGTTGACCCAGTGACCGAGTGCGCCGCGCGGCGCTTCGGTGGTACCCCAGCCGCTGGCTGTCGCCGGCCAGGTGGATGGATCCCACAAGGCGCCGTTATGGATGGCGAGGTTGCCGCTGTTCATATTGGCTTCCAGCTGATCGACCCAGGTGCCCATTTGCTCCACCACTAGGCTGGTCTCAATCCCGCGCGCGGCCACACGTCCAAGGGTGGATATGAGCGCCTCCGGGCCGAGGCCGAGTGCTCCGAGCATCTCATTGACCAGTGCCCGCACCCGCTCATGACCATTGGTATATGCCACCAACATGCGCGCCAGCGGTCCAACCTCCATCGGATTGCCGTTGTAGCGCGGCGCCTTGAGCCATGAGTATTTCCCATCCACATTCAGATTATCGTATGGCGGCTGCGGACCGGTATAAGTCGGTTGGGTCTCACCCACTGAAGGATGCAGACCATTAGAATCACCTGCGCTATAGCTGTACCATGAACGGGTGACGAATTCCTTGATTTGCTGCTGGTCCAGTGGTTGGCTGGGAACGCCGATGTTTCCATCGAATATCACACCTCGCGGGAGCCAGTAGGAATTGGGGTCATTCCCGCTGGATGGAAAATCTCCATAGCTCAGGAAGTTACCCACACCCGCGCCGTAATTCGCCCAATCCTTATAGAAAGAAGCGATCAGCTTCAAGTCAGGGATGTATACCTGGGTCACAAAGTCCGTCGCCATGCTGATCAAGCCGCGCAGTTGGGCGATCACCTGGGGGTTGATTGCGCGGTTCCCGGCTGGGTTCACCGGGATGGCCATGCCGCCCACCAGGTAGGTCTGCGGATGCGGGTTCTTACCGCCCAGCAGGGCATGAAACTTGATGAACTCGCGCTGCCAGTCTAGCGCTTCAAGGTAGTGCGCCACCGCCAGCAGATTACCTTCAGCGGGCAAAATATACGCCGGGTGACCCCAATAACCATTGGCAAACAGGCTTAACTGTCCGCTGTCGACCAGACCCTGGAGGCGGCTGCGCACACCGGAGAAATATTCCGGGCTAGAGTTGGGCCAAGGCGAAATCGAGCGGGCTAACGCGCTGGTTTGAGCCGGATCAGCCCCAAGTGCGCTGACCACGTCGACCCAATCCAGGGCATGCAGGTGGAAAAAGTGGATCACATGATCCTGAACGAATTGGGCGGCTTCCAGCAGGTTACGCACCAGGCGGGCATTGTCGGGGATGGTGATGCCGAGCGCATCTTCGACCGCCCGCACCGACGAGATTGCATGCACGGTGGTGCACACGCCGCAGATGCGCTGGGTGAACAGCCAGGCCTCGCGTGGATCGCGACCTTTTAATATCGTTTCGATGCCGCGGAACATGGTGCTGGCACTCCACGCGTCTGTCACCTTACCGGCTTCCACATTGGCTTCGATGCGTAGGTGACCCTCGATGCGAGTCAGGGGATCGATCACGATACGACTGCTGCCCGGAGGAATGGGAGTCCCATTACTACTGTCTTTTCCTACAATGGGTATGTAAATGTCTGGCATATTAACTGCTCCTCTCTACTCGTTCCCTAAAGACTGGTAGAACGGCGTCATGCTGTCCCAAAAATGGGGCATGGTGCAGCCGATACAGCCATGTCCGGCACCGATGTCCCAGCTTGTGCTGCCGTTCCATTTCACCTGCCAGCAGTTCGCCCGCGTATCTGGACCTTTGCAACCCATCCTGTACAGGCACCAGCCATTCTTGTGACCTTCGTCACCCCAGGCGAGCACGAACTTGTCTTCCTCGTAATAATCATGACGCTCGCACTCCTCATGGATTTCTGTTCCGTAAGCAAAGTACGGACGGTGCGATGAATCCATATCCGGCAGCGTGTTAAAGGTGACCATGTACACAATGGTCGCCACCAGGTTAACTACATTTGCCGGGCACCCTGGCAGGTTGACCAAATTCGCCAGGCCGGGGATAGTATCGAGCACCCCGCCAGCACCGGTGGGGTTGGGCAGCGCTGCCGACAGGCCGCCATCCACTGCGCAAGAGCCTATGGCGATCGTCGCCAACGCATTGGGCAGCACCTGTTGGGCGATGCTCAAGGCAGTCCGGCCGCGGATCGTGCAGTAAACCCCGCCTTGCGCTTGAGGGATCGCACCTTCCACAATGCATATGTATTGATTGGGATATTTCTCCAACACATCATTCAGCGATTTCTCTGCCATGAACCCCGATGGCGCCATGAGGGTTTCGTGATATTCCACCGATATGAAGTCGAGCAGGAGATCGACCAGGCCTGGGTCGGTGACACCGGGCTGCAACGGGTCGGAGCGACTCCCGGCCCGCAGGAATGATTCGCTGTCTCCCGTACAATCCTGGAATTCCAGCCAAATAACTGGCAGCCGGGTGGCTGTGCTCATCGCTTTGGCAATCTGGCTGACGTACTTGGTGGGCAGCGCCAGCGTGGCTGCCATCAAGCTGCAGAACTTCAAGAAGCTGCGGCGGGTAATCTTCTGGCGCCCAGCACTCTCCGATGATCGGTCATTTTGAGAAGACATCGTTACCTCCAATTTGCTTCGTTTTGTCCAATAGAGATCAAGCAGGTTACCGGTATTCTCACAAATTCTGAAAATAAAATTGATATTTTATTAATAGTCGCAAAAACTATGGAAAAAGTTATGCTTAAAGCGTTTTATTAATCTTAGATTGAAGACTTTTTTGTGTCTAAGACCTAGTCTTTACCAAACTAGAGAATGCTAATCTACTTCTAACTTCTCTTGATTCTCACTCCAGGCAGTGGTAATATGACAGCATGTACCTGCGCGGCGGGAAATTGAACATGAAGAAGCGCACCCGGCGCCCTTCGAACCCGCTCCTGATCGCCTTCCTGGTGGTGGCCATCGGGGGGCTGATTTATTTTAACCAGGTGGTGATCCCTGATATGCCCATTCCCTTCATGCCGTCTCCCACACCCACCCGCAGCCAGGAGTCGGTGCTCAATGAAGCCCAGGCTTACTTCAAGGAGGGTAAGTTATCACAAGCGATTGATTCTTATAAGGAGGCCGTCCTGGCAGACCCGCGCAACCCAGCCACCTTCATTGACCTGGCGCGCACCCAGATTTTCGCCGGGTTGTACCAGGATGCGGTCACCAACGCTGAGAACGCCCTGCTACTCAACCCGAACAACTCCATGGCCTATGCCATCAAGGGTTCCGCCCTGGATTTCCTGGGTAAATATGATGACGCCGTGCTGGCGGTGAACAAAGCCATCGAGCTTGACCCGAACAACGCCGCCGCCTATGCCTACTTTACTGAGACCCTGCTCGATCAGGGCAACTATGAAGACATCCAGACCGCCATCGACATGTCGCAGAAAGCCCAGACGCTCGACCCGACCGCCCTTGAAACTCACCGAGCGCGCGGTTACGTGCTGTTCGACACTGGCAATTACCCTGAAGCGATTACGGAATACCAGTCAGCCATATCCATCAACGACAAGCTGTGGGACCTGCATTACTCCCTGGGGGCAGTGTATAAGATGCAGGGCGAGTATGACAAGGCCATCCAGGAAATGCTGACCGGGGTGGCGCTCAACCCCACCAACCCCGATATCCTCACCGAGATCTCCCGCACCTATGCCACCGAAGGGCAGTACGGCAAAGCGATCCAGTTTGCTGAACAGGCCCTCAGCCTTGACCCGTCCAGTGCACGGTTGCACGGAAATCTGGCGGTTATGCTTTACCAGAATGATAACTTTACCCGCGCCGCGGATGAGCTCTCGCTCGTGGTCCATGGGGGAACCACCGCGGATGGGGTCGTCGTGGAGGGTCTCCCGTTGGCGCCAGGCCGGATCGCGGATGACTATTACTCCATCTACGCCCTCTCGCTCACCCAGCTTGACCGCTGCCCCGAAGCCATCCCCATCATGCACCTCATCCTGACCAACATCGCCAAAGACCAGGTGGCGTACTACAACGCCACCCAGGGCATGGACTACTGTAAAACCGCCGCCGGCACCCCTGCCGCCAGCACACCCGCGGCAACCGAGACCCCCACACCCTGATATGGGCCAGATCCAGGACGGCAAGACGTTTAATCTCCACCCGGTCAGGGCTAAATCCAACCCGTACCGTATCCTGCTGCTTACCTTCCTGATCCTGGGCGGTGTGTGGCTACTGCTCCAGCTGAAAAGCGGTCAGGTGCAGTCTCCCTTCAACTCCACACCCACCCCCACACGCTCGCCCCAGTCTTACATCCTGGCTGCCCAGGCTTATTTTGCAGCCGGCAAATTGGATGACCCGGCTTCCGACCAGGACGCCATCGGTGCCTACCAGCAGGCGCTTCAGATTGACCCTGGTAATGCCCTGGTGTGGGCCGAGCTGGCCCGCATCCAGACCTATTCCTCCAGCACGCTCAGCACCGACCAGGAGCGCCTGGACCGCCTGCAGGCTGCCCTGACCTCGGCCGAGAAGGCGGTCGAGCTGGCCCCCGATGACAGCACCGTCGCCGCAGTCAACGCCTTCGTGCTGGATTGGAACGCCTCCAACAACCTGGTCAGCACCGCTGACCGGGAGGCCTACCTGGCCAAGGCCGAGACCGCAGCCACCCGGGCCTACCTGCTCGACCCGCAAAATGCCCTGGCGCTGGCATTTTATGCCGAGGTGCTGCTCGACCAGCAGAAGTGGGACCAGGCCCAGCAGTATGCCAAGCAGGCAGTTGAGCTGGCTCCCGACTCGATGGACGCCCACCGCGTCTTGGGCACCGTGCTCGAAAGTTGGGGCTACTACCGCGACGCCATTGATGAATACATCAAGGCCTCCAATATCACCCCCAACCTCACCTTCCTCTACCTGCGCATCGGTCTCGGATACCGCCAGCTGCAGGTGTTCAACACCGCCCTGGAGTACTTCGAGAAAGCCGCCAACATCAACGCACAATTGGGGATCAAGGACCCCTATCCTTACATTGCCATCGCCAAGACCTACGCTCAGCAGGGTGAGTTCTTCATCGCCTCGCGCAACGCTGAGAAAGCCCTGGCTTTCGACCCCGCCAACGCTGATACCTACGGTCAGCTGGGGATGATCTATGTGCAGGCGCGCAACTATGAGTCTGCCCTGCCCGCCCTGCGCTGCGCTGTGGACGGCTGCACCGCCGATGGAAATGATACTGCCAAGCTGTTCGTGGATAATGATATCCTAACGGAGAGCTCCGCCGTGCAGCCCCTGCCGCTCACCAACCTGAACGTGGCTTACTATTATGTGCGCTACGGATCTGTACTCGCCTACCTCAGCTCACCCGATAACGGATACTGCTCCCACTCGTTCGAGCTGATGACCCAGCTGCGCCTGACCTACCCCGACGACCCCGTTCTGATGCAGAACGTGGAGGACAATGAAGCCACCTGTCGCTCCCTGATGAGCACACCCTCATCGCCCGTCACGCCCTCATCGACCGTACAGCCCTCACCGACTACCACACCTTGATTCGTAGCCGGGATCGCTGATCCCGGCCAACCTAGAACACTGCCATCAGCGATGGCGGCTACAATCTCACCTTTAGCCGTGATCAATGATCCCGGCCTCGCTCCACTTCTGCCATTAAGAGGCATGGGTGGGTTATTAGCAGAAAATAACATCAGAATCTCGTTAGAATCATTCTGAATCAGCCAATCTCCCTTGACTTTTATTCTAAAATTGAGTATTATTCAGCATGGTTTAGCACTCTATTCGCGCGAGTGCTAAACCACTAACTGTTGGTCAATCCAAACTATTCCACAATAGGAGGTGGCTATGTCCATCAATTTCAAACCGTTAGGCAGCCGTGTGGTGGTTGAGCCCATCGAGCAAGATGAGATCACCCCAAGTGGCATCGTTCTCCCCGAAACCGCAAAAGAAAAACCCCAAAAAGGAACCGTCCTGGCCGTTGGCCCGGGTGACCGTGATGACGAAGGCAAGCGCATCGCCATGGACGTCAAGAAAGGCGACATCGTCCTGTTTGCCAAGTATTCAGGCACCGAAATCAAGGTGGATGGCAAGAAACTGCTCATCCTGCGTGAATCTGACTTGTTAGCAATTGTTGTAGGTAAATAATCAAAGGAGTTATGAACTATGGCAGCAAAACAACTGCAATTTTCTGAAGAAGCCCGCCGCAAGCTGAGCAAGGGCATGGACGTCCTTGCAAACGCAGTCGCAACCACACTCGGCCCGAAAGGGCGCAATGTGGCAT
>JBGPBQ010000081.1:0-14381 GCA_041481345.1 Anaerolineae bacterium | reverse complement strand
TTATGGTCTTTAATTTCACTCATACTATCTCTCCGAGGAACATCCTTATGATGGAACCAGGTCCATGGCTTCGGGCCAGACCGGAAAGGTCATTTCCCACTGGCTTGGGTCTTGACGGATAAAACCCTCCGCGACACTTAGGACTTTTTTGGCATTTAGCAGGATTTCTGTGTGACGGTCGGGATGCGGCTGCATCTCAATCGGCTCTGAGAACAAGAAATGGTATTTTTCATCTGGCTTGCAGATCACAGACGCAACCATCAAGGGCACCTGAGCTTTAAGTGCAATAAAAATGTGGTGGATGGGGAGGGCAGCGGGACGACCGAAGAAGAGCGGCCGGTAGGGGATACTTTCATCCGGTCGATCGATACCGGTCAGGACCATGCCTCCTGCGCGCAGGTATTTTATGGCTTGTTTTATCGTCCCACTGTTGGTAGGAATGATATTCATGCCTCTTTCCCTGCGCATCTCGATTTGCTTTTGATAACCCGAGTTCAACGTAGGCAAACCCAAATAGTACCCCTTGACTCCGGCAACACCCGCGGCTTGACCGATAAAATCAAAACTGCCCATGTGCAACCCTGCCACCACCAGGCCGCGCTCAGAATATTCAGGACGCTGGAGGAACTGTTCGGCGATGGGATGGACCTCAATGATGCTGCGGAAATTATTCGGATTATTGATGTTGTGATACAGGTCAAAAATCGAGCGAGCAGTATTGCGGAAGTTTTCGCGTACGGCTTCATCGAGGGCAGCAGAGTCCAGATTCTCGCCGCGCGCCACCCACTGGTTGAGGCGGGCGGCCTTAACCAACCTCCAGTCCTTGCGGGAGGATATTCTATCCGCTGCAAATTCTGAAATCCAACGACCCAGCCGGTTGGGTGTGTACCTACCAATGAGAATCGCCAGGTCCAGACCGTACCGGCTGTTAATCAGGTTGCGCGGTTCGACAGTCATAATTGTTCCGGTTGCCATGAATTCCCATTTTAACATGAAGTGGTCGAATCAATGATGATTGGATAAAATGAAGATTTTCGGTGGATAAAGAGGATGCCCCACCCGGTTAATGTGATGATATTCACTCGAAATATTAGCTGTTTATCGGTTACGATGAGTGTTGGCGCTATGTATAATGATTGGATAAGATATGTCTAAATTCGATGGATCAGGGTGAGGACGGTAGAGCATGAGCGAAGCCTCAAAAGTTGAACAACCCGTACTGGAAGTGAAGACCACAGCTAAAAAAGGTCCGCGGGGTCAGGTGACCATATTTGCCAATTGGTGCAAAGGCTGCGGAATCTGCGTTGCTTTTTGCCCTACGGGAGTTTTGGCGTTGGATGATGATGACCACCCGGTGGTGGTTTATCCCGAAAAGTGCACCGGCTGTCATTGGTGTGATACTCACTGCCCAGACCTGGCGATTATTGTTAAGAAGGTTGAGTTATGAGGAGGGCAAATTGACCGTTCGATTAATGCAAGGCAACGAAGCAGTTGGCTGGGGAGCGATCGCGGCGGGATGTAAATTCTTCGCAGGCTACCCCATAACACCTTCCACAGAAATTGCGGAGATGTTATCCAGAGAGCTGCCCAAGGTGGGTGGGAAGTTCATCCAGATGGAAGATGAGATCGCCAGCCTGGCAGCCTGTATCGGAGCGTCTGTGGGGGGTTTAAAATCGCTGACGGCCACATCAGGACCCGGATTTTCTCTGATGCAAGAGCATATCGGTTATGCTGCCATGACCGAGATCCCTGTGGTAATAGTGGACGTCCAGCGCCTGGGACCCAGCACCGGTCAGCCCACCAGCGCTTCTCAGGGAGATGTAATGCAGTCACGCTGGGGCACGCACGGTGATCACCCGATGATCGTGCTCAGTCCTGTGTCGGTCAGACAATCCTTTGACCTGACGGTGAAGGCATTTAATTTTTCTGAGAAGTACCGGACCCCAGTCATCTTATTAACGGATGAAGTCATCGGGCATATGCGTGAAAAGATTGAGCTGCCTGATTTTGATTCGGTGGAGCGGGTGGAGCGTATTGCCACCGATGTTCCACCTGAATGGTACAAGCCCTATGGTGATTCGCTCAGCGACGTGCCTCCCATGGCAAATTTTGGGGAGGGGTACCGCTATCACATCACCGCTCTGTTCCATGATGTGCTGGGCTACCCAACCACCCGCCTGGATGAGATCGATCCATGGATCGAGCGAGTCCATCGCAAGATCGAACGCAATCTCAACGATATTATCTTGGTAGAAGAAGATTTGTCGGAAAATGACAAGACCGTCGTGGTCACTTATGGCGCTTCGGCACGCAGCGCCAGGCACGCCGTCAAGCTGGCGCGCCAGCGGCGCACTAAGGTGGGGATGGTCACATTGCTGACGTTATGGCCGTTTGCTGAAGATGAAATCAGCCGGGTGGCAAAGACCGCCAAGCGGATCATCGTCCCTGAAATGAACCTGGGGCAGATCGCCCTGGAAGTGGAACGGGTGGCTGGGCGGAATAAGGTCGTGAGGGTTAATCGAGCCAACGGTGAGATGGTCACACCCCAGATGATCCTTGAAGCGATTGAAGACAGGTAATTATGCCAACACAAGCTGAACATACTGAATACATGTATTTACGCCCCACAAAAAAGTTCCCAAACGTGTGGTGCGCCGGATGCGGGATAGGCATCGTGATGGGGGCACTGATTCGGGCGATTGATCGAATCGGGCTGGAAAAGGATGACGTGGCGCTGGTATCGGGTATTGGCTGCACAGGGCGTATGCCAGTCTACATGGACTTCAACACCATGCACACCACGCACGGGCGGGCACTCGCATTTGCGACCGGGTTGAAGATCGCCAGACCGACGATGAAAGTGATCACCATCATGGGGGATGGGGATGCAATTGCCATCGGCGGTAACCATTTCATCCATGCAGCGCGGCGGAATATTGGCATTACGGCCATCGTAGTCAACAATAGCATCTACGGCATGACGGGTGGGCAGTACAGCCCAACCACCCCGATTGGCGCCAAGGCGGCAACTGCCCCCTATGGCAATATCGAACCCCCCATGCCGATCTGTGAGCTGGCAAAAGCAGCTGGGGCGACGTTTGTGGCGCGCAGCACGGTCTACCATGCCGTCGAGCTGGACCGGTTTATAGAACAGGCGATCCGCAAGAATGGTTTCAGCCTGGTGGAAGCGGTGAGTTATTGCCCGACCACATTCGGAAGGATGAACAAGCTCGGATCGACGGTGGACATGATGCGCCAGCTTAAAGAGAACAGCGTCTCTGCGAGCGCAGCGGAGAAATTGTCTCCGGAAGAGCGGGAGACAAAAATCGTGCGAGGGGTGGTGCATGACATTGAAAAGCCGGAATACACCCAATTATATGAAGAGCTGATCCAAAGAGTGCAGGCAGCACAAGCTCCCAAACCGGCACAAGCCTGAGGAGGTGACCAGTGGCGACAAAAAACCATGACAATCGGATGGAAATCAGGCTGGCGGGTGAGGGTGGGCAGGGCATGATCCTGGCAGGCATCATCCTGGCAGAAGCGGCAGCGATCTACGATAACAAGAATGCCACCCAAACCCAGAGTTATGGACCGGAGGCACGCGGCGGCGCCAGCAAAGCCGAGGTAGTGATCGCGCAGGGCGAGATTGATCACCCGGAGGTAATCATTGCGGATGTGCTGGTGGCGATGAGTCAGGAAGCGTGCGATAAATATGCAGGCAATCTAAAAAAAGATGGCCTGCTGATCGTTGACCAGGAAAGGGTGGGAAGGGTGCCATCCAGCCGGGCGATCAAGGTGCCGATCACGCGCCTGGCACAAGAGAGCAGTGGTAAAAGCATCACTGCAAACGTGGTTGCCCTGGGGGTGCTGGTGGGATTAACCGATGTCGTTTCGCGACAGGCGATCATTCAGGCAGTGGCGGCACGGGCACCGAAAGGCACGGAAGAGATGAATAAGGCAGCGTTATCAGCCGGTTTCGCGGCTGCCGACCTGGTAGGGAAGAAGCGCCCGCACAAGGCATAGAAAATCAACAGGAGCCTGCGGCTACACAAACTGCAGGCTTTTTTGTTTTAGAGGGTATATAAGCCTGTAAAAGACAAACAACCCTGGGGTGGAGGAAAGTTTGGAAATCGCTTTTTAAAAAAATATTAATGTCCCGCCATTAAAAAATCGTCAAGTTGGAGATTGCTACGCCACAAGAAAAACACTTGTGGCTTCCCCTAAAAACATGCGGATTCCCCCCTAAAAAAAGGGGGTACCGCAATGACATACGATTTCTAGTATTATCATATGTTTTCTTCGAATGTCTGAACAATCGCTTGACGCACATATCTTAGCGGTATAAAATAGAGTCACAATTGAATATTTTCCAATTTGGGTGCCATATCCCCCGGATGGGATGGCTTAAAGGCGAAGCCGGTAATTGAGGTAGATGCATAGTCCGGCGCTGTAGCGCAACTGTAAGGGATTATATCCCCAGCCAGGTCGCCCGCCCAAGTTGGGTTCACCACTGCCTCGCTCATAGGAGATGTGAACGCATGCTTTCACCCACCCGCATGATTTTCACCCCTGTCCTATAAGCGACAGGGGTTTTATTTTTTAGAAATTATAGACTGAACCAGGAGAATATCATGAAACAAAAAATTGCGGTATTTATATCATTATGCATTGGACTATTAATGGTCATTGGCTTACTGTTCCTCATTCAATTGGGGACGGCGGAGGCAAAAGCTGTTCCCGATCAAGCAGCTGTGATTGGAGCAGGTCTGGCCTACCTGCAGACCCAGCAGCAAGCCGATGGGGGCATCACAGGTTTCAGTGGTGTGTCTGACCCCGATACGACTGCCCGAGCCGTAATAGCATTCATCGCCGCCGGTAAACCGGTGCGCGAGACGGCCTCCTCGGCGGGAAACTCCATGCTGGATTATCTGGCTGCCCAGGCAATCACGTTTACACATGACACGACGGGCACATTATTTCCTGGACGAGCTGGCATACTCATTTCAGCAGTAAAGCTGGCTGGTGAGGATCCCGCAGGTTTTGGTGGGATGAACCTGACTGGCGAGCTTGAGGCGAGCTTCCATCCGGATACAGGAGCCTATAGCACCACAGCCAAGTCAGATTTCAGCAGCGGTGCAGCCAGTGACCTGAGCCAGGCATGGGCCATCCTGGGGCAAGGCCTGGCTGGTCACAAAGTGCCTGAATCTGCCATCAATTATTTGATCCAGACGCAGGCTACGGATGGCAGCTGGGGAGCGGGTGACCCGGATACAACTGCCCTAGTGGTTACAGCGCTGCTCACCAGTGGGAATGCGACCAATCAGGGTGAAGTCATCCAAAATACAATCAAGTATTTCCACGATACCCAGGCACCCAGTGGCGGCTGGAAGCCCTCCTGGGATACAGACCCGTTGAATGCCGATTCAACCGGCTGGATCCTGGAAGCATTAGTCTCAGCGGGTGAGGACGTGCGAGGTCAAAGCTGGAGTATGCAGCAAGCCAACCCATTGGACGCGCTGATGAGCCTGGAGAAACCGGATGGTTCGATCGGCGGTACTTATGCCAACTCATACAGCACCGCCGAAGCTATTATCGGTCTCTCAGGGATCCCCCTCTCCGATCTTGGGACCGCACCTGTCAACTATCGGGCAGGGCTGGTGATCTTTTACGGGAATGTCAACTTATTCACCACTTGCATAAGCTTCACTGAAAGCACGATCACCGGATTACAGCTGCTTGAACGTTCGGGTCTGGTGGTGCAGACCGCCACGAACCCCACCCAGGGAACAGCGGTCTGTAAAATTGGAGAGGTGGGAACTCCGTCCAGTGACTGCTTCGGTGGCATGCCGAACTACTGGTCGTATTGGCAAATGGGCACGAATGGTTGGGAATACTCTGTGACCGGCGCCGATAAAAGCCAGGTGACGAGTGGCAGCATGAATGCCTGGAGCTGGGGCGTCGGAAGCCCACCGGCAGTGATCACATTCCAGAATGCCTGCGAAGGTGTGGCGTACATCTTGCCCACTTCAACGCAAACTTCAGTTCCTCCAACAGGGACCCCAGAACCAACCGTGGTCGCGACAGCAGTCAATACAACGCTGCCCCCTCAGGTGACGCCAGTGCCTGCTGGTGCGCAGAGGACGACAGGTAGTTATATTGTGTATGCCTCAATCCTGCTGGTGTTGGGATTGTTGATCATCTACCTGATCCGCTCACGCAGGAAATGAGGATGATTCACTTTTAGGCTGCCTGATCTAGAGACTGGAAAGATCGATGAAATCGCGACTGTTTAGCCTTGCCATTTACCTGACCGCCACCATTTCAGGGATGCTGGTGTTGCTCTATCCATTCTTTCTGCCGGTTGTTTCGCAGCAGTCAGGTTTTGGCGCGCTGCGGACGGGCGAAATGCCGCTGATGATGACCTTCCTGCTGGGCTTGTGCCTAGTGACGCTGTTGTTCGAGGCACAGGGACAGATGGTAAATACCAAGCTGATCGCACTGCTGGGGATATTGGTGGCGATCAACTCTGCGCTGCGGTTTATAGAGACGGCCATCCCAGGCCCGGGCGGGTTCACCCCCATATTTTTCCTGATCATCCTGGTGGGTTACGTTTTTGGGGGCAGGGTGGGATTCCTGATGGGAGCGCTTACCCTGCTCGTATCGGCATTAGTAACCGGAGGCGTAGGACCTTGGCTGCCTGCCCAAATGTTCACCGCCGGCTGGGTGGGGATGAGTGCCATCATCCTTCGCCCCCTGGTCAGCGCGCATTCGGCAAAGAGACCCCAGGATTCTGGTTCAGCCAGCCGGATGGAAATAACCTTACTAGCCGGTTTTGGGTTGATGTGGGGGTTTTTATATGGCGGGATCATGAACTTGTGGCAGTGGCCGTTCATTGCCGGACCGCAGAGCCAATCGTACGCAGCCGGACTGGGATTCCTGGCGACCCTAAGGCACTACCTGGCATTTTACCTGGTGACATCCCTGGTTTGGGATGCAGTGGCTGCGATTGGGAATGTGCTGCTATTATTGGCGCTTGGAGTGCCGGCGCTGCAGGCGCTCCGGCGGTTCCGCCAGCGCTTCGAGTTCACCTATTCACCTGAGACAGGCGCAATACCAGACAGACAGGGAGAAAAACTCACGCCATGAAACAACCTTGGGCGTGGGTGAGCTGGCTGATTGCCACAATCGTGATCCTTTCGATTACGCGCAACCCACTGTACCTGGTGCTCATTTTGATGTGCATCGTATTCGTGGGGATAACCCTGCGCCAGGCCGGCGCAGAGGCTGCCAGCCCTTTTCCCCTGTGGAAATTGGCGGTGTGGATCCTGCTGCTGTCCACGACGTTCAATGCTTTAACCTCGCATTATGGTCAGACGGTACTGTTCACCATCCCGGGTAATCTACCGCTGCTGAGTGGACCTGTGACGCTGGAAGCAATGGTGTATGGATTTACAAATGGGCTGATACTGACCGGCTTGCTGGCGAGCTTCATGGTGCTGAACCTGGCATTAACCGTGCGTGAGCTGATCAGCCTGATCCCGCGGGCGTTTTTCCCCATGGCTGTGGTGACGTCGATCGCGGTTACCTACCTGCCCACCACGTTGCGCCAATTCAAACAAATCCGTGAAGCCCAAGCCATACGCGGTCACCAAATGCGGACATTACGGGATTGGCTGCCACTGTGGATGCCCCTGCTTGTGGGTGGACTCGAACACGCCATGCAGCTAGCCGAAGCCATGACGGCGCGAGGATTTGCCAGCACGAGATCTGGTGCACATGGAGGTGGAAACACCCCACGGATATTTATGATCATCGGACTGGTGCTGCTGACACTTGGCTGGGTAGTTCAGCTGGGGGGTGCAGGTGTAAGCGGATTGGCTTTAATCACTTCAGGGGCGATATTGATCCTGGGAGGGTTATGGTTCCTGGGGAGGGAATCGGCGCGGACGGCGTATCACAGCCCAGGATGGGGCTGGCAAGATTGGCTGACCGTGTTGGTATCGATGGGTGTTTTAGCAATCTGCACGCTGCCCATCCCAGGGGTGAGCCATGAGGCTTTATATTATGACCCTTATCCGATCCTCACTCTGCCACCCTTCAGCCCGATGCTCGGGGTGGCGATGCTGGGGTTGGTATTGCCGGGGATCTTAAAAATAATCCATGGAAACGAAGCAGCCAAGGGAGCGGATTAAAATAAATGACTGACATGGTAAAATCCGTTGAAATAAAATCATGAGCACTCCGGATCTATATTTTCCCGACCTTGATCCGAATATTGAAGCCGATGTGCGTGCCATATTGATCGAGCATTATGCACCAATTTATAAGGAAGGTGTAGATTCTTATGTTGATACATGTATGGCAACCGAGCATTTCGCTGAACGATTCATTTACTTGAGATCGGTTATCGGAGAGGATATTTTTAATACCCATGCATCGATCTTTATATCCGGATTTGGGACTGGATCGGAGATGATCATGGCCAGGCGATTTGGGTTTGGGAAGATCTACGGGGTTGAGGTTGATGAGATCCTGGTGAATGTAACAAACAGGAGGCTACGCAATTATACAGATGTATACCCAGCTTTCTATGATGGTAGGCAGCTGCCCTATGACGATGGCCAGTTTAGTGTTGTCACTTCCATACATGTCATCGAACATACCAGCGATCCGAGGTTCTACCTCCAGGAGATGTTACGTGTGCTCGCACCCGGTGGATATCTTTATCTAGAATTTCCCCACCGGTATTCCATCATGGAACTGCATACAAGACTTCCCAGTTTCGAGTGGCTACCACAGTCACTGCGGAACAAAATCTTGCTTATCCTCTCCAGCAAAAGCTCACCCTTGAGTGAAGGTGTAAAGCTCCGCTACTATTCAATATTTTCTACCAATTTACAGCAGATCAGTATGGGTGGAGTTATGCGGATGTTGCATAAAACCCCGTATGTAACACAATTGGTGAATAAAGAACAGGCGGCACCTGGAATTGTACGGTGTGTGATCCACCGTAATTGAAAGGGAATCATGATCGGTACAATCTGGCAAACCAATATACGTAATTACCGCAGCATCATCGAGGCAAACCAAGGACCGAAAGTCGTGAACGTGGTCTCGGGTAGCCCGGCAGATCAGGAATACTGGCAGGACAGGCTGCAAAAAACTGCTCAGGATGTGTTCAGGGCTGATGGGGACACTTTGATTGTCTCCAGCCTGGAGACGTCGCGCAAGGGAAATTTCTTGGGAAGCGTGAATGCCTGGCTGGCGTTACAGAAGGCAATTAAAGGCAAGACTCAACCGCCGGTGATGTTGATGAATATGGTGTTCGGGCAGGGCAAGCGGCTGAGTCCGTTCACCCAGGCGCTGACGAACCGTAAACCGGCATTCCCCACGCCAATGTGCGCCTCTAATGGCGAAGTATACCTGTGCACAGTGGATGCAGCTTCGATGTCTGCCACACTGTGGCTGCATCACCTGGAAACCAATGGATTCCGTGGAGTGGTCATCAAATGGGGAGATGAGGCGGTGATCCCTGGAAAAATTTGGGAGGACGTAACTTCCAGCTACGCGGACGTGGACGGGATCCGTTTTGTGTGGCAGACTGAGCCTACCGAGGACCTGGCACGCGAGAAGGAATGGGTGGAATTCGATGCCCGAACCTTCCAAATGACTTACCAATTCACCCGGCAGGGGTTGGAGGGACTGCGAAAAAGATTAACAGGACGCAGTCAAGACCGCTTGATCGGGGTTAATCTCGGCAGCCTGGGGATCAGCTACCGCTTGATGGAAACGGCTGAAGAGGTGTTTCGGAGTGATGTGCTGGATAAGGGCAAGTGGGTGGACTGGGACCCTTATACATGGATCGCCTTAGCCTGCCATAGCGAAGCTGAGTGGAGGGCGGAAGCAGCCTTCGAAGATAAGATTGGAAAGAGTGGGATACGTGACCTGGAGGTAAGGTTGCCTGATTTTTACAAAAAAATTCAGGAGATGCGAAACCTGTTCCAAAGACGCTATGGAAGACCACCAATGATCAAAGTGCTGGATTTTGGCCAGCCGTATTGGATGGATTGGGGACTGCACCTGAGCTTGAGACGGTCATTGGAAGCCATGACCACCGATTCAGAACAGGGCGTGACCTTGCGAGAGCTGTTCCTGTTGCCCCATGAGCGCGACAGCAAGGGGAATATCATCGTGCGAAGCTCGATTGCAGCTGGGGCGGATATCCGCGATTCGTTGGTGGTCGATACGACCATTACCGATCATGATACGGTGATGCGGGCAGGCGTGGTGGTGGCAGGCAGGCACCGCAGGCTTGAAATGCCTTACGGGGGCAGTGCTTTATTCTGTGCTGCGGATAGGATGAAATTCAACGGACCGCACGCGATCGCGTTTAAATCGATTGGAGATGAGCTCAATCTCGATGAAGGCGACCGCGTGACCTGCCTGTTTTACACCCACGACGCGATGGAGATGCGGTCGAATGAGTCACTGATCAATTACGAGGGAGAAAACTATTCGCAGCCTGTGATGGGCAACCTGATTTCATTTGAAGAAGCGACCAGGCGGATGTCTGAGGAAGACACCCGCCTGGTGGAAAAACGCTGGTCTGAGCAGTGGTCAGGCTGGCTGATTTAGCATCCCTAGGGTTGGACCACGCCGGTGAGAGTTTGAACCGCAGCTTGATCAGGGGCAGTGATCCAAATTGTCGTATCTCCAGATTGATATAAGGTAGTCATGCCAGCATCATAGCTCCAGGTGGAGGTATTCCCCTGCGTGGTCGCGTTTACCCCGAAGCGGGTGTTGGCGTAATTCTCGAAAGCAGAAGCAAATTCTACGGCGTCGTTAGGAGTGTCCCAAACGGTTTTCATCACGAAAGCCGTCTGACCGGTGGCGTCGTTGTGGAGCACCACGTAATTATCGCCGCCCCAACCCGCGGCGGCAGACTGGGCGGTATTGTCATCCAAGCGGGCATTTTCATTCACCCCGCGCGCCAGGATCAGGTAGGTATCCCACTCGCCCATCTGGTTGCGCGATACCTCACGCCAGCCTTCACCCAAAGTGTTGGTCAGGTCGGGTAAAGTCACCGGAATGGGTTTGTCAGACGGATAGAGATTGGGATGCAGGATTTGTTCGGTGGACACCGGCGGGTTCTTGTAAACCGCGTCAACCGCTTGCCAACCTCCTTGCTTAAGAATTTCCTCGACGAAAGTCGATCCCTGGACGTAGGGGAAAATAAAATCATCCTTGAGGAACGATGGTGCACTATCATAAATTGGTTGTTTCAGCGAGTTTTGAAAATCATCAATCTGCTGTTTATCTTGTGAGGTGGAGTAATATTGGTACCAGATGGTCTGAGATAGGAAGGCGTCTCCCTCTATCAGCGCTTGAATAGCTGCACAGCGCTCACTATCCGCTTTACAGGCAGCATCGTTAAAGTTAAGCCCATTCCTGATATCGTAGTTTTGATCCTGAAGGGCATGCGTATATTCATGGGAGTAGGTCACTCGCTCTGGTCCCTGGAACCCCTGCCCCTGCACTACGAACATCTCCTTTGTTTCATTATCATAATAACCGGCGACCTGCTCACTAAGCAGGTTGATCATTAGCCCACGCAGGTCAAAACCTGGTTCCAGCAGGCCAATGGTTGAGAACTCGATCACGTCATCGGCAGCCTGTTCAGCAGTGTAATTTGTCTGATAATCGTTGATAATATTTTGCCGCAGTTCATCAGGAGAGAGCAGCACCACCGGCACTGGATGATTGGGCTGCAGACTGCGTTCCTCGATCACCTGGGTTTGGATCAGGTCAATCTCGTTGGTCAATGAGGCATCCAGCACGGAAGTGGGGTAGGGGGTCTTGGTCGGTTCTTCCGTATTAGGTGCGGGTGTGCCTTGGGTAACCGAGGCTTGAGTGCTGGCAGGTTTCGAGGTAGATGAAGCCTGGAGAACGGGAGACTTAGTGACCTGGGACTCGGTAGTAGAGGTGACCTGGGGAACCTGGGTGGCGGTGCCAAAAAAGCCACAGGCTAGAGAACTTATAAGTAAGAAAATGATGATGACAAAACCACGACGCATGTGCCTCTTCTCCTGTAAGACAAAACGAGATACAAACCTCCCGCATGAACCAGAGCTGCGGGAGGTCTGTGGATCAGATTGTTGAAAGATTAATGATGGTGAGCAGCTTCAGCAGCCTCAGCTTCGGCTTTGGTTTTATGGATCGTGCCATCCGGGTGATTAGGAGGGGAGTAGATGGTGTAGAGCTTTAGCGATTCCTTGGATGAGGTATTGATCACGTTGTGAAAGGTGCCAGCGGGAACGATGACTGCATCACCGCTATGGACAACGTGCTCTTCCTTCTCATTGAAAATGAATTTTGCCTCACCTTCTTCGATGCGGAAGAACTGATCAACTGTGTGATGCACTTCATCGCCAATCTCTTCGCTGGGCTGCAGGCACATCACGACCAGCTGGGCAAATTTGCCCGTGTAAAGCACCTCTCGGAAATATTTGTTCTTTTCGGTCAATTTTTCGATATCACCAACGAATCCAGTCATAAAATATTGCCTCCTTTTTTAATTATTGGGTGGTTTGGTGTTTGCAAGTATAGCATAAGAAAGTTTGAATTTGATGAAGGATGAACTCATCTAAATCAGCGGAATAAAAAAAACGAGAAGGATATCTTTCATCCTTCTCGTACTTTTATTTTAATTATCATCCTTATTTTCCCGATTCCCCCAGCGTCACCTTAACCTGGATCTGCTTGCCGTTGCGGTTCAAGGTGAGGGTGACGGTATCCCCTGCGGAATAATGGAACAAGGTGTTGATATAGGCATGGGTCTCATCTATGGTGGTGTTATCAATGCCGGTGATGATATCCCCGACCTGCAATCCAGCCTTACTGGCAGGGCTGTTAGCAGCTACATCGGTGATGTAGACCCCATATTGGACCGGCAAGCGGTAAATCGCAGCGACACGCGGCGTGATTGGCTGCCAGCTGATGCCCAGGTTGGGGCGGGAGACGTGACCATTTTGGATGATCTGCTCAGATACGACCCGGGCAGTATTGATCGGGATAGCGAACCCCAGGCCTTCTGTAACAGTGCCCGTGCCACTATTGCGGATAATGAGGGTATTGATGGCGATCACTTCTCCAGCCAGGTTGACGAGCGGACCACCTGAGTTGCCCTGGTTGATGGCGGCATCGGTTTGGATCAAGCCGTCGATCGTGTATCCCTGACCGGTGTCTATCGACCGCCCGGTTGCGCTGACCACACCCACGGTGACGGTATTCTTGAAATCACCGAGGGGTGAGCCAATGGCGATGACCGTTTCGCCGGGGTTTAGGGCATCGGAGTTGCCAAGGGTGGCTACTGCGGGCACAGTTCCGGTTATCTTAAGCACTGCTAGGTCTGAGTACTGATCGGTGCCCACCAGGGTGGCATCCCGCTGGCTGCCGTCGGCAAAGATGACCTGGAGCTGCTGAGCCCCTTCGATGACGTGGTTGTTGGTGAGGATATAGCCATCGGAAGAGATGAAGACCCCACTGCCAGTGGAGGTTGAATCACCTGTGTAGCCAAAGAAGGACTGCTGCCCGGGGACGGTGCCGACCACG
This sequence comes from Anaerolineae bacterium, assembly GCA_041481345.1. Lineage (GTDB taxonomy): Bacteria > Chloroflexota > Anaerolineae > Anaerolineales > UBA4823 > FEB-25. The sequence goes on along the minus strand of JBGPBQ010000081.1, from coordinate 770 downwards.
GTCACCACGGAAGGTCCGACCGTTTGCACGGCTTTGGTGATTGCAGTTTCAACATCGACGGTGTTGACGTCCAGGGTTTGAGTCTGGCTGGTGGCGGGAAGCACCTGCACAGTTGGTTGCGTGGGTGTGGTAGAGGTGGTCAGCTGATCTTTGCTCATCAGCTGGTAGACGACGATACCGCCTGCCATGGCACCAAACAGAGCCGTGCCTCCAAGTATGATCATGGCGAGAATAAATCCAAGCAGCTTTTTCCAAGTCATGGTAACCCTCCGAAGAGACCAAGGTAAATTCTCTGGTCTCGTTATTAAGTATAAATGGATGACATTCAGAAATTATTAAGATTTGATTTGTGAATTATGTGGGGAATAATGCTTATCCTAATTAATAACAATCGTTAGTAGATGCAAGGCGTGCTCGAGATGATAATAGATGACGGAGCCGAATAAAGCTCGACCCTATCCAAGGCATCTATCACCATTCCCCCAAATTTAGAAGAAGTAATGCATGCCACCAAATTACCAGCTGAAAGTTTATTATTATTGGATCAATAACCAGATCTATGTGAGAGACTTCAGGCTTTGAGATGGATGGGAAGGCTGAAAACCAGCAGTGATACACGGGAATAATTATTTATTTTCAACCATAGATATCCAGGGATATTAAGCAAACCCTAATCGCGCGATGGATCACCTGATCTAGTTACGGCATATAATAATTAAGTTCTATTCGATGTGGGGAGGGATATTAACATTAAAATCAATCAATGGGTT
>JBGPBQ010000080.1:0-14552 GCA_041481345.1 Anaerolineae bacterium | reverse complement strand
GGAGGATATCCAAAGCAAGTGTTATCGGACGGAGTATACGAAATATCCTGGCGAAGCCAGTTATTGCCTGGCGGTTGGGGGTGAAGTTTGGCGCTGTACCCGGGTTATTAGGATCATTAGGAATCCCACTCTGCGGGAGACCATTGGAAGGGAATCCATTCGGAGGTGTGAAGTTCCGATTTCGAAACTGGTTTGCCGAAAACGGTCGGTTGCCAAATCCTTGTCCCAACACACCAAACTGGTTGGCAATCCCAAGACCTGCCACAAACACGCTCAAGATGATCAATAATATTGCTGCGATTGTGACCACAGCGGGTCTTTTAGTGTCCATACTACCTCCACAATTAAGGGAATATCACCAAAAAGTTATCTTATTAAGCGAAATTTTTAGTTCCCGTAGGGGCACGATATCCTGCATGCGTAGGCATGATCGTGCCCCTACAATTGATTAGTTCGCGAAAATAACAAATCAAATTACTCATAACGCAGAGCCTCAATCGGTCGCAGAGATGCAGCTTGATAAGCTGGATAAATCCCAAAGAACAGACCCACCAAGGCTGCGAAGAAGAAGGAATACAGGATGACGTCCAGTGAGACATATGTGGTGATCAATCCTGTCAGTGTGACTACACCTGCAATGCCTGCTCCAAGCAGGATGCCAATGATCCCTCCTACCAGGCTCAAGGTGATGGTTTCTACGATAAACTGCATCAAGATGACCGAGCGCCTGGCTCCCACCGCTTTACGCAATCCAATCTCACGTGTGCGCTCGCGGACGGATACCAGCATGATATTCATGATGCCAATCCCACCTACGAATAGTGAAATGCCGGCGATGGCACCCAGAAAGATAGTCAATGTGCTTGTGATGCTGTTTAATGTGCTGAGGAACTGGTTCTGACTGGAAACTGTAAACGGCAGGGTATCATGCAGCGTCAGGCTGTGGTCCCTCCGCAATTCGTATTCCACCTGACTGATCACGTCATTGACCGCATTTGGGTTAGCTGCTGAAAGCGAAATCGTGGAGAGCACGCGCTTACCATTATTCAAAGCTCTACCTCCAAATAACCGGCTGTACCCCGTCTGGAGTGGGATTAGAATGACTTCATCCTGGCTAAAAAAGCCGGTCGAACCCTTGGATGCCAACACACCAATCACAGTGAAGTTGATCCCATCGATGGTAATGTCACGCCCCATCGGGTTTAACCCGCTGAAAAGATCCGCTGCTGCTTGTGAGCCGAGTACTACTACCCGGGATTCAGCGGCATTGTCGCTGTTTGTTATAAAACGTCCTTGAGCTACGGTATATGCTTGTACTGAAGCGAATTCAGGAGTAACGCCTGTGATGTTGAATTGTGACTGGTTGCTGCCATACTGCACCTGAGCAGATGTCTGGTAGATCGGTGATATCGCGACCACATTGCTGGTATCCTTGGCGATTGCCAGGTAGTCTGAGTAATATAACAGCGTAGATAGTGCACCAGCTCCGGCCTGGCGAACGTTCCGGGCTGACGAAACAGATATCAGGTTCGAGCCCAATCCTTCAACCCGGCTGGTCACACTGCGTGTAGCTCCACGCCCGATGGACATCAATGCAACCACTGCAGCCACCCCGATGATGATACCCAGCATGGTCAGACCTGACCGCAGCTTGTTAGCTGCCAGTGCTCGGAATGAAATGCGTACGTTTTCTAGTATGTTCATCTATTTCTCTCCTTCAGCGTGCTTTACACCACTGGTACGGTTGATCCGAATTCGGCTCTACTATCCATTCACGATCTCCTCTGGGCGAGGTGTCCCTGCGACCAGGGGATGCGCGACCGGTTCATCACTGATGATCATTCCATCCACCAGGCGTATGATGCGTTGGGTATGCCGGGCAATGAAGGAATCGTGGGTGACATAAACAACGGTTTGCTCGTGTTCTTCATGCAGCTTCTGGAATAAACCGATGATCTCGTCCCCGGTTTTGGTATCCAGGTTGCCTGTCGGTTCATCCGCTAATAGGATGGTAGGGTTGTTAACCAGGGCGCGGGCAATCGCCACCCGCTGCTGTTCACCACCGGATAGCTGGTTCGGGTTGTGGTACATACGGTCTGCCAGCCCCACGGTCTCCAAAGCTGCCTTGGCTTTCTCTACGCGTGCCTTTCCATGGACTCCATCGTAGAGCAGGGGAAGCATAACGTTTTCCAGGGCATTGGTCCGCGAGAGCAAGTTGAACTGCTGGAAGACGAACCCCACTTTTTGGCTGCGCACCTGAGCAAGCTGGTTGTCGTTAAGCTTTTCAACTGGCTGACCTTCCAGGCGGTAAATCCCTTTGGTAGGAATGTCGAGGCAGCCGAGAATAGCCATCAGTGTGCTTTTACCCGACCCGGAAGGACCCATCACGGCAACCATCTCTCCGGCTTGGATCAGCAGGTTGATATCATTTAAGGCATATACCTTGGTTTGTCCCATTTTGTAGATTTTGGTGACGTTCTCAAGCTCGATCATCGGATTATCCTTTCCATCGGATTAAACCTCGGGTTATGGACCGAAGAAACGCCCACCACCACCAGTGCTGTTATTTGTCGTGGTGCTCTGCATCAAACCCACAGTATCGCCTGCTTTCAAGTTACCAGTGACGAGTACCGTATTATCAGGCAATATCTGGCCGCTAATTACGGTCACCTGTTGAGAACTTCCATTCTGTCCGATTACGTAAACAAATTCCCCTTGAGAATCACTGCCTACCGCACTCACCGGAACGGTTAGCACGTTGTGTGGTTGACCTGCCTGGATAGTCACGTCAGCCGTGGCACTGATCAGGATTGTTGGATCCGCCTGATCTAATACTACTTGCACGGCATAATACACTACACCCTGGTTGGAGGTTCCAACGGGATTGATATATGAAACTTTGCCTGTCAAAGCCAGGTTCGGGTTAGCTTCCATAGAAATAGTGGCTTTATCACCTACACTAAGGCCTGCTACATGTGATTCATCGACCTGTAGGTTTACATAGAGTTTGGATCGGTCCACTAACACGATGGCAGGTGTGCTCTGATTGACGCTATCTCCTATCTGGTAACCTACGCTGGTCACCAGCCCATCGTAAGGGGCAGTCAGCGTCATGCTGTTGACTTCTGCCTGGGCTGATTGAACTTTTGCCTGAGCAGCAGCTAGGTCATCAGGGTTTGGAGAGCGTTCAATCTGGTACAGTGTGGTCACAGCAGTGTTTAACTGCTGAGTGGCATCCTGATATGCTGCCCAAACTGAATTCAAGTTTATGGCTAAACCATACACTGAATTGCTCGAATCGCTGACCTGAGCTTGATCTGTGGCAATCTGTGCCTGGAGTAATTGGAGTTGTGCCTGAGCGGAGGCAATATTGGCATCAGCTTGTGCAATTTCGGCAGTGGTCCAATTGGATGAACACCAGACTAGATTTGCTTGAGCTGACTGTAAGGCTTGGTATTCCTTACTTCCAACGATATGGGCGGACCGGTTGTATCTGTCGAATGCTGCATTGTAAGCATCCTGGTAATCCGCAATGGTTGCTTCAGTGCAGCGTGTTCCATTCATCCCTGCGCGCTTATTTTGGAGATTTGTAAGGTTTGATTGAGCAGTAATCAAATCGGATTGTTTTTGTGTCATGTCAGCCAGGATTTGGGCTGCATTTACATTCGAATTGATCGTGCTGGTAACCACCAATCCAATAAAACTAGACGCAGACGAGTCATAGGTGTCTAATTTTGTAGAAAGGGAATTAACCAAGTCAACAACCGATGACGAAAGACCCGCTTGTAAATTATCCTGTTTTGTTTGGTTATCTTGTAGAGCTTTCTTCAGGTCTTTCACCTTTTGCGCCAGCACAGTGTCTGTCGGATGGATACCTGCGTTTGACTCAGCCGTTGTCAGCTGAACTTGCAGCAGGCTGGTATCGCGTACGGACTGATAGAACGCCTGGACATCGATGGGAGCATTTGCCAATGGCAGGCTATTCTGCGCTGTATCCAGGCCATTCTTGCTTTCCAGCCAGGTGGTATACAAGGCAGAGTCGCTTGCTGACTGGTTGCTGATAATTGCATTAGTCAAGGAATTTTGCGCTTGCTGATAATTGCTATATGCTGTAGATAGCGCCTTCTCAGCGTTAGAAATTGTTGACAGGTCTGGACTGGTGAGCTGGATAAGTGCGTTTTTAGCATTGGTCAAATCAGTTTGAGCTGAGGCAAGGTTTGCCGGGACAGTTGCTGGGTCAAGTGCCATCAGCGTGTCCCCTGCACTAACAGTTTGACTAACTTGGACCTTGCTCTGCGCTACAATACCAGTTGTTGAAAAGCTTATCGATGTGATGTGCTGGGGTTGAATTTGACCAGTGCTCTCAACTGTGTTGGTATAACTCACTTGTTTGACCGTACCATTACCGGTGAAACTACTCGATGTCGATCCCGTTTGGGTGTTGGCTGTGCCTGAACAGCCTGCCAGGATGAGCGCGAACATCACAATGGCTGAGAGTACAGCGAATAGGCGTTTGTTTTTTTCCATAATAACCTCCAGAAGATTAAGAATCAAAACCTGATTACTCCCTCTGGTTTTGGCTCTTTTTTGCCAATGGTAAGCATACTCTTTGATTGTGCAGAAATTGTGGAGAAAGACAGGAAAATTATCAATAAAACCTCACAGGTTTAACAAACCCGTGAGGTTTCAATTATATTTTATTAATGGAAAGGATTACTTTACATCCCCGTTCTTGATCAAGCCCATCTCCTGTTTCATTGACATAAACACATCTACCACCCGTGGGTCGAAAAATTTCCCTTTCTCATCTAAAATGTATTGGAGGGATTTTTTCCTTGTCCAGGCTTTTCGGTACGGGCGGTCGGAGGTGAGTGCATCAAAAACGTCCACCACGGCGAATATACGTGCAGCCAACGGTATTTGCTCACCCTTCAGCCCACGTGGATAGCCCGTGCCGTCCCACTTCTCATGGTGACTTCCGGGGATATCCAGCGCAGGGCGGAGGTAGGATATGGGTGCCAGCATCTCAAATGCGTATTGAGGGTGCATGTGCATGATTTTCCATTCTTCTTCACTGAGGGCGTCGGGTTTCAGCAATATTGTGTCAGGGACGCCCATCTTCCCCATATCGTGTAATAGGATACCTCGGCGCATGTGCACCAGGTCTGCCTCGCTCATTCCCATCACCCGTGCAAGCCTTAGTGCCATTTCGGTCACGCGTTTTGTATGACCCTCAGTTACGGTATCTCGCATGTCAAGCGCACGAGACCAACCTTCGATGGTCGCATCGTATGCCAGGCTTAGCTCAAGGTTTGAGCGCTGCAGGTTGGTGAACAGCTGTGAGTTATCGATGGCGATCGTTACCTGGCCAGCAAGGGTTTCAAGAAATTCTACCCATTCTGCGCTCTGTTCAGATTGTGTCCGTTGATAAATCTCCAAGACACCTTTGACCTCACCCTTGGCGATCAACGGTACTGCGGAATATGTCGTAAAACCTTCCGCCCTGAAGATATCGGCCCGCAAAAAATTATGGATCACTGCTTTCAAATCGGGGATATGGATTGTCCGGCGTTCCATGATCTGGTGGCCGATAACACCCTCCCCCAATAGAAAGCGGGATTTCTCAATCGCGTTGGTGAGGAAACCCTTACCGATGGAATACTCAAAAGCATAATTATGCGGGTTTAACAATAATATGTCCACTGCATCCACACCCAGCTGTGCAATGATCTGTTGTAGGATGATATTTAAAATTGCTTTCAGATCGAAGCTGGAGGCAATGGCGGCATCGATTGCTCTTAATGCCTGGACTTGCTGGAGATGGCGCTCAGTCTTTTCGAATAATCGTGCATTCTCCAATGCCGCGGCTGCCCTTTCGGCCAGGAGGTGGCAGGCGGATATCTCTTCTGCAGATGGTTGGTATTTTCTCTGCTTACTTAATGTAAGCACGCCGATTACTCTCCCACCCCTTACCATTGGGTAGGCAAAAAATGCCTTGAGGTCTGGCCTAACTAGTATCCGGCGAATAGATGGTTCCTGACGATCGATATCTGATAGGATTAACGGTTCGCCTGTCTCGATCAGTTTTCGGATTGCGGGTGAGCTCAAAGGAACACGAGTCTTGTCTGATCCGGCAGGTAAACCCGTCCCCGCGCGTAGAACGGCTTCATTTTTTTCTGCATCGATCAGCATCACAGTACAGGTAGGGCTGTCCATGACATCTGCCACGTGATTGACCAGGGTTTCCAAGACTTCATCCTCCTGGCGCAGGGATGCCAATTCAATCCCTAGTTTGACGATCTGTGTCAGGCGGGTTGTGCGTTGTTTTTCGGCCTCATACAGACGGGCATTTTCAATCGCGATTGCAACCGTATCGGCAATGGTCGAGAGAAGCTCACTCTCCCTTTCACTGAAGGAGTTTGGTCGGTAAGATTGAACCGAGATCACCCCCACGACTTCATCCCCGAGCTGCATGGGTACACCTAACCACGAGCGGGAGGGCAGACCGGTTCCCCATACTGTCATCATCGGTAAATGATTTTTTTCTAGCTCATAATCTTTGATAAGGAGATTTTTTCTACTATGAACTACCTGTGCGGTTAATGCATTCCCAAGTGGACGCACGTAAGGCGCTTCATGGACATCACCATCCACACGAATACGGAACTCAAGTTGATCAGTTTGGCGGTTATACAGGGCAACGAAGAATGAATCAGCCGGAACTGCGTTGATGATTTCCTTGTGAACGATTTCCAGCAAGTCATCCAGATTCAAGGTAGTGCTGATGGCGCGTGCCACCCGGTTGAGCAGTGCCATCCTTTCGGCATACTGGCTGGTATCCTCCAAACTCACGCGTAGTGCGTCTTCGGCTTTCTTTCGCTCGATGGAGACTGCGACCTGCGTCGATACAAACTCCATCAGGTCGAGGTCTTCCTGGTTATAAAGCACACCTTCCCGGTAGCTCTGAGCTACCATAACCCCGGTGACTCGTTCTTCCAGTTTCAGCGGTACCCCGATCCAGTCAATCGAGTCAGAACCAATTACCTCCACTTCTCCCTGCTGGATCAGTTGTTGAAAAACTGCCTCAGGTGCCCATAGAGGTTTTCCCGTGCGGATGACATATTCGGTTAACCCCCGCTCTGGTTTTGCAGGCGGAGGGGGCTGATCATATAAGTCAACATAGTAGGGGAAGCTAAGCAGATCATTGGTCGAATCATAAAGAGCGATGTAGAAGTTTTCCACTGGCATCAGCTCTGCCAGGATATGATGAATGGAGTGAAATAGCTCATCCAGGCTGGCAGTCGTGACCAGCGCTTGCGAAATCCGGTAGATCGCTTGTTGGACCTGCTCTGCTCGCTTGGATTCAGTTATGTCACGGTAAAGCCCAATTGAACCATGCGATATGCCATTTTCATTCCGAAGTTCCACCGCAGAATCAAACACCCAATGAATCTTTCCATCCCGCGCTCTGATCCGGTACTCGCATTTCCAGCTGGAACCAGGATTCTCTCCCGAATGTGCTCTTCGGACGGCTTCTTCCCAGGGATATTTCGCTAGCTCCCCAACGATATGGGCTTCCAGGACAAGCGAATTCCATAATTCTTCGGTGAACTCCCCTGGTTCATATCCGGTAATCTGTTGGATACCTTCCCCAATGAAGTCATAATGGATGGAATTTCCATTTCCGCTGTAGGATTGATAATATGGGACGCCTCCGGTAGACTCAATCGCCTGCCGGTAGATCACTATGGATTCACGCAGCGCTGCCTCGGCGCGTTTACGTTCCTCAAGCTCCAAGGCAGCCGATTCATACAATCGAGCATTTTCCACTGCCACAGCGGCATGGTTGGCAAATAAACTCAATTGGTCCAGGTCCGTCTGGGTGAACGGTTCTTCCCTAAAAACATGTAGGACTCCATTTACCTGCCCTTGCCAGATCATCGGGGCGCTGACCAATGCTTTAAATAAAGGTTCATCCGTTTCGGAGAAATTAGCTTTTCCAGACCACTTGTTGTAATTTTTTAGGATTAATGGTTTTCTTGAATAAACGACTCTCCCCGCTGCCCCTTCCCCATATCGTAAAACCGTGCCAGCATAATTGTGATGCGTATGATAGCTAACTACACACTTGATCGTCTTTGATGCGGTATCTACAAGGTATAACCCTCCACCATTAGCATTTAATAGCCTGGTTGCCCGTTCAACGATCAGGTTTAATAGTTCTGGTAAGGAGTGTCGCATAGTGAGGTTGAGCACCGTTTCTTGAAGGGCAGAAAGCTCTGCTGCATGGTGTTGTAGTTCCATCTCTGCATGCTTACGCTCGGTGATGTCAATCATAAATCCCTGCCAGAATAACGGCTTGCCGGAGGCATCGCGGAGTAACCAGGCTTCATCGTAAATCCACTTTGTCTGACCATCCTGAGTCCGGATGCGGTACTCTACTTTAAACGGTTCCCCAGTCTCTTCCGTACGAATGTTCTCTGACCATACATGGCCCTGGTCCTCTTTGAGGATGATCTTGAACCATAGGACGCGATCAGCCATCCACTGATCCGGTGTGTAGCCTGTAACCGTCTCTATCTGAGGATTGATGTATACGGTTTGGTTGGATTCCCCCACCGAATCAGTATAGATAACGGCCGGGATTTGTTCCAACATGGCACGATAGCGAAACTCCACCGCAGCCTCAGATTTGGGTAATTTTCTGATGTGCTTCGTTTTCACGTGGTATTTATCGTCACGTTTTATCGTTGTTAAAACTGCGTTAGCTAATCTATCGTTCATACCAAAATCTCCACATGGAGAGGTTGCAATAATCGAACCATTCAAATTACCATGACAAATTACCAGTATTGGTCAAGAAGAGAAATATTATACATATACAATATCCGAAATCTCAGATGTTGTGCTTATCACTTATGCAAGGAAGCAGAGCAATTACCTATCCTTCAATAAAATATCTTAAGAGTCATCTCTAATTGAAAAACCCTGCCGATCCACAGATCAAGCAGGGTTTTTTGGCTTAGCTGTTTGTACTATCTATAGGTAAGCTTTGATCGCACTCCAGGCGAGCACGCCTTCACCGAAGTTCGGATCAAGCAAGTGGGATTGTAGACGGCTCACATCTGATTTTTGGATCATTAGGGCATGCAGAACACCGGCGGCATTCATATCTCCCACCAGCTGAAATCCTACTATACGGTTTTCACGCAGGTAGATGGTGCGCAGGTCGCTTCCACGTTGCTCTCGCAGAACATTATCTCCCACCTTTTCGCCTGCTGCCATGATGGGCAAACCCAGATGTTTCAGACTGTTCATGCGTTCCGCACCATCGTATAAAACCGTGTAACCGGCCAGGTTCATTCCAGCCACTCGCCCCTGCTCAACCGCATTGGGGAATATGGCATGCACGGATACCTCTCCCGTCAGCAGATCAGGAGTCTCGATGCAGTCACCGGCTGCAAACACATCGGGCGCGTTGGTCCTCAGATGATCATCTACTTTTATGCCCCGATTCGATGAAATTCCACTTCCCTGTAGCAGATCTAGGTTGGGTTTGACACCCGTAGCTGCGATGAGCAGGTCCGCCTGGAGTACCTCACCCGTCTCAAGCTTGATACCATTCGCCCTACCATTTCCCACAAAAGCGTCCACCTTCGTCATCAGGCGGACATCTACACCGTGTGACTGCATTTGGCTGAGTGCAATCGAAGCGGTCTCTGGATCGAGCATGGTCGACATCACCTGGTCGAGCATCTCCACCTGGGTCACTTTCACCCCAAGGTTGCACAATAAAAGGGCGATTTCCATTCCGATGAACCCCGCCCCCACGATGATGGCTGAGCTGGCTTCCCCTGTGCGCACCTTACTGACCAGGTTTTCAGCCGCACTAAGTGACTTGAAATTGTAAATCCCGGGTAGATCAGCACCAGCCAGGGGTGCATAGAGGCGCGCTCCAGAGCAGATCAACAAGCAGTCATAGCTTAATTCTTCGCCACTGGCCAAACGGATGCGATGGGCTCCCGGCTCAATCGCTGCCACATTCACATCGCTGCGGTAGGATACTCCTGTTTGTGCAGGCCAGTCTGCCGAGCGCCAGAAATGGTTATCCTTACCGAGGATAAAGTGGTCCGCCATGGCTGGCGGTGAATAAGGTAAATATGGCTCGTCGGTGAGCATGGTGAGCTCTGCCTGACGATCGAACGTGCGCACCGTTTCTGCGGCAATCACACCCGCAGGCCCGGCACCTATAATGATGATTTTCATAGTGTTCTCCAGTCAGCTTCTAGTGACGGATGGCGCTCCGCCGCTATCAAGCGAGCTGCAGCTGCGATTCGGGGAGAACAATCGTCGATAGGTCAATCGATGGGATACCCAAACCCTGGCGCTTTTTCTCAATGTGCCGGCGGATGAGCACTGCGGCCCTGTTCGGGTCTGGTTCGACGGCGAAGGTAGCTCCAAAGACACCTTCAAGACCTTCGGTGAGCAGCTTGACGACATTCGGGCTGCCGAATACAGGTGGGGCGATCCCCAGCACAGTGTAGATACCCGATGCAACCACGTAGACACCGATGGCAACCGCTTTTTCAGAATACCACTCTGGTGCCGCGCCTGCCAGGGGTAATGCGCTGATATCCACACCGAGTGTATTTGCCAGGGCAGCTCCCAGGGCGATGATGCGGCTGTTATCCACGCAGCTTCCAACGTGCAGCACGGGTGGGATACCCAATGCTTTGCATACCGCTTTCAAGCCAGGTCCTGCCAGCTCGGCTGCTTCTGGCACCATCAAACCAGCTTTACCGTCTGCGACGGTGGCGCATCCGGTGACCAGCACCAGGATATCATTTTCGATCAAGCGCCTGGTTAGCTCAGTATGTCCCAGGTCCTGCCTGATCTTCGGGTTGTTGCAACCCACCACCCCGACTGCACCGCGGATGCTGCCAGCGACAATAGCGTCAATGAGCGGTTTCGGTGTTCCACCCAATGCTGATAAAATCGCTTCAATAGAAAAGCCTGTCATCATCGGCACGGCCTGGACGGGGATGTGCACCCTGGTAGGGATGCGATTGGCGTAGTTTTCAACCGCCATACGCACGATTTGCTTGCCTATCACCAGCGCGTGTTGTGGGTCAAAACTGATGTGTTCCACACCGGGGAATTTAGCCTTGTCAAAAGTGCTGATGACTTTGGTGTGGAAGCATTTGGCTGTTTCAGCCACAGAGGGCATAATGCACTGGTAATCTACCACCATCATTTCCACGGCGCCCGTGATGATGCACAGCTCCTGCATCAGGTGGTTGCCAGCCATCGGGATGCCTTTACGCATCAGCACCTCATTGCCGGTGCAGCACAGACCAGCCAGGTTGATGCCTTGAGCGCCCTTCGACTTTGCCAGCTCAAGCAGCTCCGGGTCTTGTGAAGCCGCCACGATTACTTCAGAGAGCATTGGGTTATGCCCGTGCAGAACAATGTTTACCTGGTCAGCTTTAAGCACACCCAGGTTCATTTGAGACATCTTTGGGGTTGGCACACCAAAGAGCACATCCGAAAGCTCGGTAGCCAACATTGATCCACCCCACCCATCGCTCAGTGCGGTGCGCACCGCCTGCAGCAGGATATTGACCCAGTCATTATCCACCCCCATGTTGGTACGATGCAGCATTTCCACATTCTCCCGGTCAATGCCACGCGGGTATGTGGCAGTTTTATGCCATATATCCTGGCGGGCTTGCGGAGCACGCTTTGCCATGAGCAGCCCTTCACGGCGCATGCCGAAATCTTCCATCATTTGCCAAGCTAGTGCGTGCGCCACCTCCTGGTCACTTTTGCCCTCGCTGACAATTCCATATTCTGCTGCCAACCGGCGCAGCTTGGCTGAATCACTGATCTTGTAAACGTCGGTTTTACCTTCACCCACCAGTTGCAGCGTCTCGAGGATATCCCGCCCATGATCACCGTGGGCCGATGCTCCCGCGGCAACCATGCGGGCCAAATTGCGTGCCACGATGATATCTGCATCTGCCCCACACACGCCCTTCTGCGGACCATCCCCAAACGGGTCAACCCGGCAGGGACCCATGGTGCAGATGCGGCAGCTGGTCCCTAATTGACAGTAACCGCACTGCGGTTCTTGCTTTTCCAACCGGTCCCATACCGTCTCAATCCCTTCACGGTGGGCGATCTCCATCATCGCCCAGGTGTCTTCATTGATGCTATATTTCTTATATCCATTTCCACTAAACGGTGTCCTGGCTCATGCTCCTTTCTCACCACTGGCATTCAACTGGCTGACCTCAGCCCCATAAGCATGCCAGGCGTTCACATTGGCGGGGATGGCTTTCATCTCCTCCGGGATCTGCCCGACAGCTACCGAAACTGCTTCTGAGTAGCGTGTACGGGCGGTTTTCACCATTTCGTTGATCTCACCCCACTCCAGCGCACCAACTTTACAGGCTTCTATGCAAGCTGGTGAAGCTCCCTGGCGCTGGCGCTCGATACAGTGATCACACTTCACTGCAACTGCCGGGCGACCAGGTGCTACACTCGAGGCAAAGAATGTGATGACATCAAATGGGCATACGATGGCACACATTCCGCAGGCGATGCATTTTTGCTGATTGAGATACACAATCTCGGGTTGATCTGATAGGCGGGTGATGGCTGCCGTGGGACAGGCCATCTGACATGGAGCCGGGTTGCAGTGCCGGCACTTGTTAGGGAAGGCTGAATTGAGCACCAACCCGGGCTCAGCATGAATGCGCGGCTTGGGGGTGGGGCTTTCGAACACGGCCAGGAACAGGTTTTTGGTTTGTGAGTGAGCCACTGCGCAAGCCGCTTCACATTGCTTGCAGCCGATACAGCGCTCGGGATGAACAAACACAGTTTTCATTACCAGCCGACCTCCTTTGTTATTCAATTGGACGATGCAATGGGATCCTCACATTGCATTAATCGATGGAACGTGAAATCGAGGCTTTCTACCAGTAAAACACGCGCAGTTTAACCTCCTTTCTTGAGCTCAATGGATCTAGCACCTACTCACCCCCTCCAACTTTTCTGATTCGGCTGCTGGGGCTAGCGCAATCCCCAATACAGTGATGCTAGAACGAGTCTCCTTCATGTGTTTAATATAATCACTATAAATCCCAATATCAAATGCTATCTCATAGGACCATGGGAAGAACAGACTAACCCAGAAAGGGGTTTATTGAACAAATTCAAGACAATTATATTACTGTATCGTATCTCCTAATATTACCGCGATTATTTATTAATCATCGGCATATTAATAAAATAACTGCCAGTCGGGCAGGTGAACTGCTCAGTGTTGCCCAGGTTGTTTGGCGTCGTATCACCGGTATCCTGCCCCCACAGATTGAGGATGTAAATTTGTCCGCAAGCCGCTGCGAAGTCTTTCGCCACCATGGAAGGGGTATAGGTATTTCCCGTGGATGGCACCGGGTTTGATTGGTCTGGTCGGAAGTCATAGATAACTTGCTGATTGCCTGATCCAATCCGGGTGGCAATAAGTTGAAAATACACGAGCTTCTCACCAGGGGTGAGATTCAGGGTAAAGGGATCGACATGGATCTTGCATTGGTCATGCTTGGTTAAATAACAACCAGCTTGTATTGGGCTGGGAAGGAAATTAACCGCTCCCCTAGCTGCTGGTGGGCGTCCCAGGCCAACTGTCAGAATACTGACTAGAAATATAAGGATCAGTGATCGCACACATTTCCAGGACATATTACCTCTTCTCTTTTCAACCGCTTAAGGAGTGGTAGAAGGGCATGTTATCTCACCGGTGAGACCCAAGTTATAAATATAAGGGTCGAGGGAATCCTGTCCCTGAAGGCTGATTTCGTATTTTAGTCCGCAGGTGGCGGCAAAATCTTGTGTAACAAGCGAGGGGCTGTACGTGTTTCCTATAGGTGGCACTGGGTTTGATTGGTCTGGTCGGAAGTCATAGATAAGGCGCTGGGTGCCGGAACCAGTCTCTATGCTTATCAATTTAAAGAGGACCAGCTTTGAATCTGTCGCGAGATTTATGGTAAATGGATCCACATGCAGGCGGCAATCATTTGAAGCAGCAATATAGCAGCCAGCTTGAATCGGGCTGGCATATATTTCGACTTCTGCACTCACCCGGTTAGAGCGGTTATAAAGGAAAAATGCAGCTGCAATTACCAAAAATAAACCAATTAAAAATAGTAATCGTGATTTCATAAATAGCCTCCTTAATTTGTTTGGGTAATGAATAAAATGTATATTAATTTTATAACAACATCCTCGTTCTTGGCTAATCGTGGGGACACGACTTTCATAATACCACGTAAACATACTGAAAACTACCGGGGAGGAGCTTTATGTGCGAAACCCATCGTTTAATAACCTCGTTATCAGTCGAACAATATTTCTGGTTTATCAAATTTCTCTTCATTTCTTATCACTAATCTCTTGTTACGGGACGCTTCTTGGTTATATTGCTTTGTCACCTTTTGAGGTCTGTTAAAATAAAGTAGAAATGTCCCTTTTTCTACAAAGAAGTGATG
>JBGPBQ010000079.1:0-14580 GCA_041481345.1 Anaerolineae bacterium | reverse complement strand
GGTCAACCGGGGCTTCGAAGTACACACCGGGTGAGCGGATCAGCTGCGAAACCACGACGCGTTCCGTACCATTGATGATAAATGTGCCTTTCTCAGTCATTTCGGCGAAATCACCCAGAAAGATCTCCTGTTGGATCGGCTGTTGGACTTCAGGACCGGCAAGCAGCACAGACACGTAGAGTGGGCTGGCATAAGTCAGGTCACGTTCAACGCATTCCTCGAGGGAGTGTTTTGGCTCGCCGAACTTATAAGCCAACTTCCATTGGTCTGATTCAGGCGTTCTGGAAGGGAAGTATAATTTCATCCCCTTGTTATATGATTCGATTGGGGATATTTCATGGAAGAGATCAGCTAAACCTTCTGTTTTTAATCGCTTAAAGGATTCGAGCTGGACTTCGATCAAGTCCGGCAGCTCCAGATCGATGTTGATCCGGGCGTAGGACTTGCTTGGCAGGTTTGATGCCATAATTCTCTCCTAACTTAACAATTTATCGCTGAACCGAAACGATTGTGATTAATAAAATAAGGCGTGATGTGCTAGATTCCATCACGCTGTGAAATTGTTATATCCCTAGTTTATTGTCCATTTAAATTATCGAAAACCAGAAGACGAACATGCAAACTATTATTATATCATTCCTTTAAATAAGGTCAAGATGGGTGGATTAGTATTGTATTAACCTTTTGAAGGCAGAACGCCTTCATCTGTTCACAAGGCTATCTTATACTGATAGAATTTGACTATGGAAAATAATGCGGGAAATTTCAATTCAGGTTTCGTGGCTGTGATGGGCCGACCGAATGTGGGCAAATCGACCCTGATCAACGCGCTGATCGGTCAGAAAGTAGCCGCGGTTTCTCCCCGTCCGCAGACCACACGCCGTCGGCAGGAAGGGATCCTAACCACCGATAAGTACCAAATCATCTTTATCGACACACCCGGGGTGCACAAGCCGCATACAAAGCTAGGTGAAAGCATGAACCTGGAGGCGCGCTCTGCCTTGGAACACTGCGATATGGTGCTATTCATGGTGGATGCCAGCCAGATGCCCACCGATGAGGACAGGCAGCTGAGCAGCATGCTTGCCACGCTGGTAAAACCAGAGACGGTCCTACTCGTGCTTAATAAGATCGACCTGGTTCAGCCGAAGGATGTCTCGGAGGTTCAAGCTGCCCATCATGACTTGATCCCCAAGAGCAATTTGCTCCAAATTTCTGCCACACGGGGTGATAATCGGGATGCGCTTTTGCAGAAGATCATCGCTGCCATGCCGGTGGGTGAGCCATTCTACCCCGAGGAGCAGGTGACGGACCTATTCGAACGCGATATCACTGCCGATTTGATCCGGGAGGCATGTCTGAATTACCTGCGTTTTGAAGTGCCGCATGGAGTAGTCGTTAGGATAGACGAATACACCGAGCGCAACGAACACGGGGTGTATATCGAGGCAACCATTTTTGTAGAGCGTGAATCGCACAAAGGGATTGTGATCGGGCAGAACGGGCAAATGCTGAAGAAAATTGGGATGGCAGCCCGCAAAGAAATCGAAGCGATGAATGGTAAGACTGTATTCCTGCAGCTGCGGGTGAAAGTGCGTAAAAATTGGCGGGATGATGAAAAGATGGTCAAGCAGATGTTCAATCCATGATCGAGGAGAATTGTCATGCCTTATTTCCCCATCATTATTATATTGATATTCGCAGTACTGGATTGGATCGCGGCTGAGAAACAATGGAAACCCCTGGAATACGTAGCCAAACCAGCTACCATGTTGGCTGTACTCATGTGGATTGGGCTAAGCTCCGGTTTTGGAGGCCCGATGCTCTGGTTCACTGTGGGAGTCATTTTTTGCCTGGCTGGGGATATTTTCCTTATGCTTCCCCGCGACATGTTCATCTTTGGATTACTGGCATTCCTGGTGGGGCAGATATGCTACGTGATCGGTTTTAGCAGTACTGCACCATACCTAAATCTATGGGGTGTATTCCTGATCATTGTTCTGGGAATCTATATGGGATGGCTCTACCCGAAAATCGCCACCAGCCTGAGCGAAAAGGGGAGGGCAGGGTTAAAAATCCCAGTGCTTATCTATTCGATTGTAATCAGCTCTATGGTGTACTCTGCATTAATGACCTGGACCCGTCCGGGCTGGCTGGCAGCGGCAGCACTGTCCGTCAGTATTGGCGCCGTGCTATTTTATATTTCAGATTCGACTCTAGCTTGGAACCGTTTTGTCACGCCCCTTCCGCATGCCCGGTTGCGGACGATGATTTTTTATCACCTGGGCCAGATTGGGATCATACTTGGGGCGATCCTGCACGCGGGGATTAAATAATATTATCTACACACATAATCCCATCGCCGGCTCCTTCCTCGCCAGGGAAGGGGGGTGGGTGATCGGTTACATAGAAAGAGCTGTGGACAAGTGCCACAGCTCTAGATTAAAATTCACTACGGAAAAATGTGACTGCTTAAGTGGGGGGAGGTAGCACGTCTCCAGTGCTAGTAGGGGGCACACTCAGGCTGCGAATATAAGGCTTACGCCCAAACTGAGTGAGCAGCACTGCTCCCAGCCCGACTGCACCTACTAAGGCTTTCGGAATCCAACCGACACAAGGGATGAAGGCAATCCCGTTCAGGATGGCCATCAAAACCAGCGTACCCAGCCCGGCGGTGATACCAGGGTGCCACTCGTGTTTGAAGGCCAGGCTGATGCGCTTGCCGACTTCAAGCCCCAGCGCTATCAATCCAAATACCCAGGCGACGATCAATAAAACTGCGCCGATGAAGGCAACCGGAATCAGACAGATGGTTATGGTTAAAAGTACCACAACGATCGGCACGATAATGACCGTCAGGATTCCTAACCCACCCGATAGCAGCGGCTGAGAGAGAGCAGTTTCGGTGGTGCGGGTGAGATGTGTGGGGATGAACATAGCCACTAACATAGCCACCAGCGCCCAGAGGAACAAACCCAGGAAGTAGCCTCCCACCGTGAAGAAAGGGTTGGCATAGCTATTGAACATGGGGATGCGAGTTCCGCCGGGAAAAACAAAGTAAGGCGCGTTGGTGCTGGTGTTGACCTGACCGTTGATCTGGGCACCTGGGGCACGGTTGAGAACGGTGCCGGCGTAGTTTAGATTACCTTTTAATATAAAGCTATCCGCCAGGGATAAAGTGCCCCCCAGAACAGTCAGGTCGCCGTTGATCGTGCCGGCTGCCTGAGCGGTGCCACCGAGAATGAGCACATTACCAGTGACTGTAGACCCTTCCTTCAGATTTACATTGCCGCCCAGGACAAAGAGATCGGTTGATAGGGTTTGACCAGATTCCAATGTATAGCTATTCCCGATTACCACATCGGATGGTGATGCCGCCAATGCTGCAATCGGAAAAGCTGCCAATAGAATGGCGCTAAATAAAATTGCTGAGACCAACTTCAAATTAAATCGTTTCATATTACCCTCCGGGCCAGACTGAATTTTTTGTATGCGGTTAACCATAGCACACTCATAAAGCTAACGATGCCTACCAGAAAGAACAATCCAACGAAAGTGATAAATGGGGTCGACCAGGAAATCGAGCCGATGACATCCTGTACGATGAAATAAACGGAAATGACACTGATCAGGCGATCGAGCCATACCAGCATGTATGGACCAGGCGCCTGGATAAGCTCCCAAACTTGGCTGATCAATACAGTGAGCAGGACGATAGTGATCAGCGCAGTAGCACCGATGGTAAGCCAACTCCGGCGCCGCTGCTGAGCGGAATGGTACTCGACCAGATGGGATTGCCAGCGATGGGTGAAACCCTGAGTGGGACCAACCTGGGTGGTTTTTTGGAAGAGAACATCCAATTCCTTCCAGGACAATTTTATCTGACAGCACGACTCACATCCAGACAGATGCTCCTGGAGAGATTGGTTTTGTTCAGCTGAAAGATCCTCCTCTGAGAGCAGCCAATCCCTAAAAGGCTGATGATTCATGTGGATTCCTTTCTGGCATAAAATTACTTCCCACCTGGTTCGACCAGGTTTGTGCCATGGACAATCTGGCGCGATGGAGCCTGCTTTTCACTGCGCTGGGGGTCAGAGAAAGGCTTTTTGCAATCTCCTCATAAGAAAAGTCATACCAATAGTACATAATAACTGCTGCCCGGTCGTGTGGGTTGAGGGTCTTTAATACAGCCTGCACATGACGCTGGTCCTCCATGAGATAAAACGCTGCTTCTGGTCCGGGTGAGCTATCGGCTGGCTCAAGATATGGCGTCGTATCTATCGAGACTGCGACCATACGCCTTTTCCGTAATTGGTCGATACAGAGATGAGCAGCAATGGATAAGAGCCAGGTTGAAAAAGGACGGTCTTGATCATAATGCCTGATATTTTTATACACTCGCAGGAAAGTCTCCTGTGAGGCATCCTCCGCTTCGTCCGGATCACCCAACATCCGATAACACAGGTTATACACTGGTCTCTGAAAGGTCTCAACCAGATGAGTGAACGCTTCCTGATTTCCTTGCTGAACCTGGTTAAGAACTGCAGGCTCGAGGGTATTCACGTTGTGCTCCTGTATGGTTATCTAACCCTGTATACGCAGGATAGGATAATTCGTTGCATGGTTTATGGTTGATAAAAATAAAATATAACCATTTCTACTAACTTGAGCACTAATAAAATCTGAGGTTTCCCAGCTCACAGCTTGCGCGGCCGGAAACCTTCCCCCAACACTTCGTGAGCCTGACCTATAACAATAAAGGCGTCCGGATCGGCTTCGAGGACAAGGCTTTTGAGCACGCTGACTTCAGACCGGGTGATGACGCAATAAAGCATGAACCGTTTCGTTCCGGTATATACCCCGGTAGCATCCAGGGAAGTCACTCCGCGTTCCAAATCAGTAAGGATCAAACGCGATACATCGTCTGGGTTGGTGGTGATGATGAAGGCAGTGCGCACTACATTGGGACCCTCCGTGGTGACTTCAGCAGCGATCCCACTGATAAACAGCATGATGATGGCATATAAGGCGTTGCGCCAGCTGTAGGTGAGCCCACCCAGCAGCATGATGAGGGAATCGGTGATCAGGTAGCTCTGGGATAACGGAATACTGCGCCAATTGTTGATAATTCGCACCAGGATATCGGTGCCACCACTGGTGCCATGCCCGCGATATACCAGACCGTAACCAACACCGCTGATCACCCCACCGTAGAGGGTATTAAGCACCAGGTCGGTGGATAAACCTTCAGCAGGTAGGAAGAGCACCAAGAAATCGGTAAAAAATGCGACGACTAAGACCGCATACGCCGTACGGATGGCAAAACGCCTTCCACCCAGGTGACGCCAACCCAGCAGCAATAAGGGGATATTCCCGATCAGGATCATGACGCCGATGGGGAAGCCGGTATAAAAATTGATCAGCTGCGCCAACCCACCGATGCCTCCATTTACCAGATGAGCTGGGACAACGAACAGGCGGATGGAAAGCGCCTGCAGGATAGCTCCGATGGTGATCAGTAAATAATCACCGGCAGTAGCCCACGTTAGACGACCAAACCAGAGCTTTATCTTAGATCTCATTCGAGTAGCTTAACATTCGCTAGGATTTCAATGATCCCGACCACTGCAGAATTATCCAGATCTCCCATGTGCATTTCCGGCATGGCATTGAACAGCTGGGCATCCACAGCTGCAGAAGGCAAGGGAATGCCGTATTCCCGGGCTGTCTCCATGATGATGTTCAGGTCTTTTGCTTGCATGTGAGCTTTAAACCCCGGATTGCGGTTGCCTGAAAATAAGCGCGGTGGCTTGACATCGAGCGTCCAACACTGAGCTGCACCACCCTTGATCGCCTCGACCACTTTCTGTGGGTCGGCACCGGCTTTACGGGCGAAGATCAGCAATTCTCCCATTGCCACCATCTGGGCAGCAACCATGATCTGGTTGGCGGCTTTGGCGATTTGCCCCGCACCCGCATCACCCACGTGGGTGACCGACTTTCCCATGGCCGCGAACACAGGTCGGACAATCTCAACTGCTTCCACGGGGCCTCCGACCATGATGGCAAGTGTGCCCTGCCGGGCGCCGATATCTCCCCCGCTTACCGGTGCATCCAGGCATTCGACACCTTTAGTTTTAAATACTTCAGCAATGTGGCGTGCGGTCGCAGGTTTGACGGTCGAGTTATCAACGTAGATTAGACCGGTATGGGCGCCATGGATGATCCCATTCTCACCGAGGGCCACCTGCTCTACATCGGGAGAATCGGGCAGATTGGTAAATACAATATCCACCATAGCAGCCAGCTCAGCGGGAGAGGAGGCCTGACTGGCACCCTCACTGACCAGCTCGTTCACCGCAGTTCGGCTGCGATTGTGCACAACCAGCGGGAACCCGGCTTTGAGGATATTTCGAGCGATGGATTTTCCCATCAAACCCAGGCCAATATAACCAATTTTAGGGGATGAGGACATAATGGCTCCTCTGCTTATTTATTTTATTACGTCATTTTTCTACTGACTGGACCCGTCTCTGTATCCGATATTTCCCATCCTAGATTAAGTATTTGCTGGCGTAAATCATCCGCCAAGGCCCAATGACCCATCTTCCGGGCCTCCTGGCGCGAGCGCATCAAGAGGAACACTTCCTCTGGAGGGTTCAGCGTATCTTTTGAATTCGCAAGGTAACTTTTCTGGAGCGCGGTTTGCCAGATGACGGGAGGGATCGAGGCTTCCGGATGGAAAACGTGAAATGGGCCCATCTCACTGATGGGAAAAAGCTGCCCGTCGCTATATTGGTGGAAATGACCCTCGCGCTGCCGGGCTATTTTTACCAGGTCTTCATCGGACCCAAGACCGGCCAACGAATCACCATCAACCATATCCTTGATCCCATGGCGGAAGTGTTTGTGACCGGTATGCAACAGGGTAACTTTACCCACACCCTTCACATGACATTCACAAGTGGATGGATCGATGATGAGAGCTGTTTTTTCGTCCAGTCCAACGATGGTCATTTCATCGGGAAGCATCTCCATCAAACGCACGAAGCGCGCCTGACCCATAAAACACCGGCTGGTATCGAGCCCGGCACCACCTTCATGATTATTCCAGTGCGGGATAAAAACAAGCTGTAATCCATAAAGCTTGAAAAAATCTAATCCTTCAATAAAGTGCAGCTCTTCTCCGACTTTATAGATTTCGTAGACCGGCAAAGCGCAGGCACTGAAGGCTACCGTCGCGGCGCTGGCGAGGGCTAGCACCGCTCCCAGGCTGTGGCGGGCGAGAATATATTGCCAGGCCAGGCTGTCGCGTAATTGGCGAACGGCATAAGAAGGGCTGCCTGGTCCCATGAAGATCAGATCGGAATCAAGGATTGGACCTAAGATCGCCGGGTTATCAGGGCTGAATTCCGTGCCGCGTTTGCGCGCCGGGATAATTTTCACCTGGGGATTGTAATTCTGCAGACGATGGGTAAAAAAATCTCCCACGCCTCCGATCACCTCAGCAGAATTTAGCTCGAACCCTGCCGGGGTCTCCAACAGTGCCAGCAGAGGCGATGGCGGAAGAGTGCGGAAAATCTGCTCGAAGATCTTACGACCTGAGGAGGAGGTTTCTCCTGAGCCAAACAGGACAATCAATCCTGGTCGAGGGAGGGGTTGGTCACCTGACAGCGTTTTCATTGATTGGATAGTCGCCTAGCTATGTCCGGGTCGAGGATGGGATAGTCTACTTACTTGCCCTGGTACATACTGCGGATATTGGGTACCAGGTATTCCTCGAATGAACGTTTCACATCATAATCCGGCTGCCAATTCCAATTCCTACGGGCAGCACTATCATCCAAATCAGCCGGCCAGGAATCAACAATCACCTGGCGTTTAACATCCGGCTGAAAGCTTATTTGAGCACCAGGGAAGGACTTTAACACCCAATCCCTGAACTCGACTGCAGACAGGCTGAAGCTGGTCACGTTATAGACGGAATGCTTGATCGCTTGTTTAGGTGCATTGGTCAGCAGGAGCAGAGATTTAACTGCATCAGGCATCACCATGAAAGGGATGCGTACGTCTTCACGCACGAAACAGGCGTAAGGTTCGGCCTGGGCGGCGTAATGCAGCATCTCTGGACCATAATCACTCGTGCCACCGCTTGGAACAGTATAGGCACTGATTAAACCGGGGAAGCGCAAACAGCGAAAATCCAACATCACGGGTAGGTCTGCTGCCAGTTGGCGGTAATACTTGCTATAGTAGATGCCCAGCTGCTCGCAATACAGCTTGTTGCACCCATACATGGTGCGAGGATTATTCCACTCCCATTCCCTCACCCGGGTATAAGCGGCCTTGGTATCCAGGTCTGGCAAACCATAGGCTGCGATAGAGCTGGGGAAGATGAACTTTACCGGCGCATCGCGCCATTCAGACTGTTCAGCTGCCAGGTTTAATAATCCCAAAGTGCCTTCCACATTCACTTTATGTGCTAACTCAGGCGTAAATTCGCTGCGGGTCGAGAGCAAAGCCGCCAGATGGTAGATCGTATCCAGCTCATATTCACTAACCAGGCGCGAAAGCAGGGCTTTATCCATGATATCACCCTGGAAACAAGTGACCATGGGTTGAATATCTTCCGGCACCGGGGCAATATCAAGGGCGAGAATAGGCATTTCAGTTTGCTTTACCAGGCTTTTTACCAGAGCCTGACCGATTTCACCTGAAACACCCGTGATGAGGATGACTTTTTTGCGCATGACGACTCCTTCGGAAGCGTGTTGGGATTGGGTTGCTGCAACAGGATGGTATGTGCTAGAATGAACACACTAATTGTACAACACCTTCGGGATTATTCCCCCTGTTTTTAATCAGTAATGAGACGATTTTAGACCAATACACGGCGGCATGGTACGAAGAGAGAAATGAAAAAATTATGGTTCTACTGCCTTGTGGGAATACTATGCTGCAACTGCGCAGCCGCACCCACGAGCGTTCCCACCCCGACCGTTACGCTGATCCCGCCCACGCTGACGGTTACCCCGACGGTTGTGTGGTTCCCCCCCACCACGACACCGACTGCATTTCCGACCCCGATCGTCACCCCCACTGCAGATATGCGCCCCAAGACCGGGAAAATCCTGCTGCAAGACGATTTCAGCGACCCTACTGCCTGGACGCACAGTCAATCAGACATCGGAAGTGTCGCCCTGGGGAAAAATGAACTGACCATTGCCATCGGTGAGACCAATGCATATCTGTTCAGTGTGAGAGAAGCACCCATCTTCACCGATTTTTACCTAGAGATCACGGCAGAACCGAACCTGTGCAGGGACCTGGACGAATACGGGGTTCTGATCAGGGTGTCACCGGCTGCAGATTATTATCGTTTCTCACTGTCCTGTAATGGGCAGGTACGTTTGGACCGGGTTATCGGAGACCAGGCTTCATCACCCCAGCCGTGGATCATGAGTGGGTCGGTACCACCGGGAGCCCCGAGCTCATCACGGTTGGGGATATCCGCTCAGGGTAGTGCAATGGACTTTTTTGTAAACGGGCAATATCAATTCACAATCCATGACCCATTGCTTACCTCGGGAGGGGTGGGGGTATTTGCTCGCTCCACCAACAATAGGGCAGTGACGGTTAATTTCTCTGACCTGATGGTTTATGAGCTTATCAAATAGTCATTGATAAACACCTGCTAACCATATCGATATGACCAAGCGCAGCATCACCAATAAGCTCAATGATCTACCGCCCAAGGAATGGCTAAAATTCCAGAAATCCTGGTTTGTGCACAACCCTCCACCACGCCAGAAGAACGTCTTGCGCCACCCGGCGAAATTCCCGGAAACGCTTGCGATGGAATTCATCACATTCTTCACCAAGACCAATGAAGTGGTCCTCGACCCGATGGCTGGGACGGGGAGCACCCTGGTAGCAGCCCTGCGCACAGGCAGGCGCGGCTTCGGCATCGAGCTGAACCCGGCATATGCCGAGATCGCCCGCCAGGTCATCGCACAGGAGAAACAGAGTTTGGGACCCGCAACTGCCGACCTAGCGTGCGAGCTGATCACAGGTGACGCTGCAGAAACTGCGGAAATCGCATCGCGCCATCACATCCCGCCGGTCGATTATGTGCTCACATCCCCACCGTATTGGGATATGCTGCATGCGCGCGGGGCATCCACTCAAAAAAATAGACGGAAAGCCGAAGATCTGGATGTGTTCTACTCGGATGACCCCAACGACCTGGGGAATATCAAGGATTACGAGCAGTTCATCGATCGACTCACGCAAATTTATACCGGTATGCAGCCCATCATCCGACCAGGGGCATACCTGACCATTATCGTCAAGAATATCAAGAAGGGCGGCAAAATCTTCCCCCTGGCATGGGACCTGGCAAGCCGACTTCGAAACACCTATACGCTCAAGGACGAAAAAATCTGGTGCCAGGATAACCAGCGCTTAGCCCCCTACGGGTTGGGCAACGCCTGGGTGAGCAACACATTCCATCATTACTGTCTGCAGTTCAGGAATGACTGACAACCCTTGTGGCAAAACCTTTCTATTTTTCAAGATTCTGTGTACAATTGTTCTGTAAAGCCCAGTGAGTGATCCCTAGGCTTTGGCCCGGATGGTGTTCATCCGGAACTTTATTCAAACCGCTCACTGTAACGAAAGGAGTCCCACATGTCTTTCCACACGATCATATTGGTTGGAAATCTCGGCAGAGACCCGGAGATGCGTTATACACCTTCAGGTCAGGCAGTCACTAACTTTTCGGTGGCTGTGAATGATAACTTTACCAGCAGCAATGGGGAAAAAGTTGAACGCACGATCTGGGTGCGGGTTTCCACCTGGGGGAAACAGGCAGAAATCTGCAACCAATATCTTAAGAAGGGGCGGAAAGTACTTGTTGAGGGGCGCCTGGTAACCGACCCGACCACGGGTGGACCGCGCATCTGGGAACGGCAGGATGGCACGAAGAGCGCTTCGTTCGAAGTCAGCGCCCAGACGGTTCGTTTCCTATCCCAGCGCGGCGATGATGAGGGGGGTGCCGTCCCTCCAGGTGAACCCGCCGGACAATCTGAAGATGCAGGTGATATCCCGTTCTAATCTACTTCCCAATAAGGTGCGGAGCGTAGCTCCGCACCGTATTTATTATATAAGAATAATCAATCGTTTGATCTTAGGATAAAAAGGTATGTCAAATCCTACTCAGAACCGTCCTCCACCTCCACCGCCACCTGCATTGGAAGTCCCTGCCGATTTAAAGACAGAGTATGCCAATGTGGTGCGGATCGCACATTCCCCCTCGGAGCTGGTGTTTGATTTCGCCCACCTGCTGCCGGGCGTCACCCCGGCGCGGGTGTGCACGCGCGTGGTCATGTCTCCCTTAGGAGCCAAGCTATTGCAGAGGGCCTTGGCAGAAAACCTGTCGCGTTATGAAGCTGCTTTCGGTGAGATAAAAATCCCCGGTGAGAATTCACTGGCAGATTCCCTGTTTCACCCACCCACGCCTCCGAAGGAGTGAAACCTATGCCAGAGAAATTGGAAGATATTGCCGAGAAGATCCACCACTCGTTCGAGGTGTGCACTGGCGAGCGTGACCGGGCACTTGCCCAGGCGCGCACGCTAACACGCCACTGCGCCAATGCCATCCGGGCGGTCCACCGTGATGAGAATACCGTGGCCCTCGAGCATCTTGACGAAGCCAGGCAATTGGTTCAATCTTTGCGCGACAACCTTGAGGGTCTGCCCGATCTGTTCTATGCCGGTTATACCCAGGATGCGCTTAAAGAATATGCTGAGGCTGCCCTGGTGTATGCCTTGATCAATAACAACCACTTCCCCGACCCTGAAGAATTACTGCTGGAACCGGCGACATACCTGCAAGGTTTGGCAGAGGCAGTGGGTGAGCTACGCCGTCGCGTATTGGACATGCTTCTGAAAGATAATCCGGCGGAGGCCGAACGTCTGTTGGGTGAGATGGATGATATCTATGCCATCCTGGTGACCATGGATTACCCGGATGCGATTACCGGGGGGTTGAGACGGCTGACAGACGTGGCGCGGGGCATCATCGAACGCACGCGAGGTGATCTAACCATAAGCTTGCGCCAGGAGCGTCTGGAAAACAGCATCCGTGAATTAGAAACCAGACTGGATGGGTTCAATCCGTCAGAATGAAAATCATCCGGGCTTCAGAGATTGGCACCTACCTGTTCTGCAACCGCGCCTGGTGGTATCAGTCGCAGGGCTATGAGCCGGAAAATAAAGCCGAATTAGCTGCAGGCACGGAAATTCATGAAAAACACTCACGCGCAGTGGTATCTGCCAGCTGCCTGCAGACCATGGCATACGCGTTCTTACTAGTGGCCATACTTACCACCGTCATTTGGATCATGCGGGTAATCTTGTAGGTTTTATAAGTATGATGGTGAGTTAATGTTTGAGTTCTTCATCGTGATCCTTCTTGTTATCGTTGCCATCGTCTTTTTTGTGCTGGCATCCAGGCAGAGAAGGCAGGCGGGAATCCCCGCGGGCAGGGTTATTTATTCCGATGCCAGCCAATGGGGAAAGGTTGAAAAACCCTTGTATGATCCAGAACTGCGCTTAACCGGTAAACCGGATTATCTGGTCAAGCAGGGGTCCCAGGTCATCCCATTGGAGGTTAAATCGCGCCGTGCACCCCAGGCGCCGCATGATTCGCATATCTACCAGCTGGCAGCCTATTGTTTGCTGGTTGAGCATGAGTACAGAACCCGCCCACCATACGGCATCCTTCACTACGATGACAAAACCTTCGCCATCGATTTCACCGATGAATTGAAAACATCGGTACAATCGGTTATACGCGAGATGCAGGCGCGCACCTCACGGTCACAGGTAGACCGATCGCACGAAGACGGTCGACGCTGCCTGCATTGTGGGTATCGATCCGTCTGTGACCAGTCTCTCAGGATATAATTAAGCCATGGCGGATGAAGAGAACAAACCCATACACAGGATCGCCATTGTTGGCGCACAAAACCTGGCAGATACGGAAAAGGAATCGGCCGCGATCGCAGCATTCCTGAACGAGCGCGGTATCGAGACTCAACATGGATTTCTTTACGATGAAGCCATATACAAGCGGGTCAAACAAGGTGACTTCGATCTGCTGATCGCACTGGGCGGTGATGGCACCATGCTGCGGGCTGGTCACCTGGGAGGACCATCAGGTGTGCCCATCCTTGGGATCAATCTGGGTCACTTCGGGTTTTTAACCGAGATTGCTCAGAACCAATGGGCTGAATTCCTGCCGCGCATGATCGCAGGTGAGTATTGGTTAGAAAAGCGGATGATGTTATGCGCCGAGCAGTGGCGGGCAGACTCATTATTGGGCAAATGGGATGTGTTGAACGAAGTGGTAGTCAGCCGCGGTCAGATCATCCGTCCGGTGCATGTGACTGCCAAGGTGGATGGGAGGTTCCTGACCACCTACGTCGCAGACGCATTGATCACCGCCACTCCCACCGGTTCGACAGCCTATGCCCTGGCAGCTGGAGGTCCAATCCTGCCGCCCGAGTTGCGTAATATTTTACTGGTACCGGTTGCGCCGCACCTGTCGCTGGATCGGGCAATCGTGCTAGCGGAAGGATCATCGGTGAGCATCACCGTCGACGTTGACCACCAGGCAGTGTTCAGCATCGATGGGCAGGTACCTATCGGGCTGACCAATGATGACCGTGTGTATGTGTACGCATCACCACATGTAGTAAAATTCATCCGCTTTCAGGACCCCGGATATTTTTATCGCAACCTGACCCCCCATATGAGTCAGAATCCTTCCACCGGGAACCATCGATAGAGGTTGAGGATGACTGCAGCGTCACCGAAGATGTATTGTGCCAATCACCCGAGTGTAGAAACTACGCTGCGATGTAACCGGTGCGAAAAACCAATCTGCGCCAAATGTGCAGTACTTACACCGACAGGCTACCGCTGCAAGGAATGCATTAAAGAACAGCAGAAAATCTTTGTCACTGCCAAATGGCATGACTACCCGTTGATTTTCATCGTAGTTGCCATCCTGGCATACATTGGCAGCCTGATTTCAGCCCGAATAGGCTTCTTTACCATTCTCCTGGCACCGGCTGCAGGGGCAGTTATTGCAGAGGCTGCCCGACTGGTAACTGGGAAGAGGCGCTCAAGAGAGCTGTTTATCCTGGCGGCGGTCGCCGCTGTGGTCGGGTGTCTTCCGGTGGGGTTAGCCTTTATCACGCATTTTATCCTACTTGGGTTTATCTACCAGGCGATCTACGCCGTCTTGATGATTTCTGCCATGTTTTATCGTTTGTCGGGGATAAGAATTGGCTAGGCATGCTCAGTGAAATCCACATCGAGAATTTCGCCATCATTAGCCAGCTGGAGCTTAAATTTAACCCAGGGCTGAATATCTTTACGGGCGAGACGGGAGCAGGCAAGTCGATCATCATCGACGCGGTTGAAGCGATCCTGGGAAGCCGGGCAGATGCCACCATGGTGAGGGCAGGCGCAGAAAAAGCCCTGGTTGAAGCAAGTTTCGATATTTCAGAT
>JBGPBQ010000078.1:0-14646 GCA_041481345.1 Anaerolineae bacterium | reverse complement strand
TTCAAGTCAACTGTGCTCACACTGTCTCCATAAGTCAGCATGAAAGTCTCGTCCCGCAGGTAAGGCTCCAACCGCCTAAGCCGACCACCAGTTTGCGTATCCAGCCCAGTATCGACCAGCTGCACACGCCAATCATCCATGCACTGCTCATGGCGCTCTACTGTACCCGTACTCAGATCAATCGTCATGCTGCCCGACAAGTTGTAGTGATCCAGAAAATAGCGTTTGATCACATTGCCCTT
This sequence comes from Anaerolineae bacterium, assembly GCA_041481345.1. GTDB lineage: Bacteria > Chloroflexota > Anaerolineae > Anaerolineales > UBA4823 > FEB-25. Next base: position 14,404 of record JBGPBQ010000078.1, on the reverse strand, counting down.
ATATCCCAAGGCGATGATGAACTCTCTAAAACCATAATGCGCGTATGTTTTCATGATGTGCCATAGGATTGGGTGATCACCGATATCAATCATCGGCTTGGGTTTAATATCCGTTTCTTCAGATAAGCGGCTGCCGAACCCCCCGGCAAGAATTATGACCTTCATAAAAGTTCTCCTCGTGTAAAATCATATACTGCCGAAATATATGCATCTTCTAACCGTTGGGCGACTACCGACCATGCATATTTCGCTTCAACCTTCTTGCATCCATTCTGACCCATCTCCCTGCATCGTTCTGGATCGGAAATCATTATTTGGATTTTTGCTAACAAATCTGCCGAATCTCCCTGTCTGACCAATAGGCCTTCATTCTCATCCATAACGACAGAACGCACTCCTGGTGAATCACTGGCAATTACGGGTTTACCACAAGCCATCGCTTCAATCAAAACCATACCAAACGATTCAGGTAAACGCGACGGTAACACACAGAAATCTGCAGCTGCATAATACAAAGGCAATTGGTTGTGTGCTGTTGAGTCAATAAAAATTATTTGCTTCTGGGAGTGAAGGGGAAGGTTAGTAGTCATAAGCTTGTACGTTGGCAATAGGTCGCCACCTCCTACCAACAACAACCAAACATTCGAAGAATTGAGCGTCCCAAATACATTAATTAAATCCGGCACACCTTTATATTCATGAGCTTTATCCATTGCTCCAACAAAAATGATCACACAAGCATCGTCTGGAATATTATATGTGTCACGGACAGCATGACCCGAGACCCTTGGATTGAATTGCGTAATATCAACTCCATTTGAGACCTCAATGATATCTTCTGGTCGCCTCTTAATATAAGGATAAACTAGTGATGATTTTAAATGATCTTCAGTGACCGCTAACACTTTGGTAGCACTACCTACCAGAACAGGCCCCCAAAATCTCTGATATGGTCCAAAAATCCACTTTATCTCAGCCCTTAGATCTAGATGATAAGTCATTACATACGGTTTTCTCGTCAGCCGATAAGCTAACCAGGTAAGTTCTGCTCCAAAGATGAACGGCCAATGCAAGTGGATCAGATCAAAGTTTTTTAGGCGTGAAGTCAATGTAGGCGTTAATGGGGCATTACCGATACGAAACGGAGTCCAAAGTCTGTGAACAGAAATTTCTTCAGGATCGCAATAATCGTTTAGTGCAAATTGAGCTGTAAAAACATGAACTTCATGTCCTCGCCGAGCTAATTCCAGTGCGTTGTAATAAGCTACATTTCCAGTACCTCCCCAATAGGGAGGAAAAGTCGCAGTTACATGTGCGATTTTCATAAATCATTTATTGTATTCTTTAAACCATTGAACTGTCCGGTCGATTCCTTGAGCAGTATTAAATGGGAGAGCACCAACAACCTTGTGAAGCGGCTCCAGGTCCTGTACTTCAGGGGTGGTGATATTTGAATACCGGAAACTAGTCAGTGGAGGATTCTTCCATCCCAATTTTTGAAATATATCTCCTATAAAAGCTAACATTTTCAGGAGCCCATTTGGAATTGTACGAATTGGCTTTGATCCAATCGATTTTTGAACCTGGTCCGCAAATACACGCAAGTCAATCGGTTGATAATCAGCTAAATAGAACAATTGCTTATGGACATATTCCAGAGGAGCATTAATTAATTTATCAACCTGGTAGATAGCGTTCCCAATGTATCCCCATTGCTTAAGTGTCTTAATATTACCAGGGTGAATATAGATATTCTTAGCTATTGTCTCGAAAAAGTTTTTATAAGGGATGCTAAACCACGGTCCCCAGATTGAAGTAGGTCGAACAATAGTCCATATAGCATTGATATCATCTGCTGCCCGAATAATTCGCTCACCTAAAACTTTACTTTGCCCATATAGTGTTGTTGGATTGTAATCATAATCATCCTTTGGAACATACCCCAAACGGCAGACTAGCTGGCTTGACGCAAAAATCACCCTTCCTATTGATGGTGTAGCTCTAATAGCTTCAATAACATTGCATACACCCTCGATATTGGCACTGTAACCAGCTAGGTTATAGTGTTCATCTAGATCAGTACGAGCTGCAAAATGGAGCAACACTTGCGGTTTAAAATCGGACACAGCTTGGATAACTGCAGACCGATCTAGAATATCAACTTTCTGCCAGAATGTCTGGTGTGTTCGATTACGAGGCGCCTGAATATCTAAATTAAGCACCTCCAAACCTTGAGCCACACGATCTTCTACCAGGTTCGTGCCTATGAATCCGGAACCGCCTGTAATGATAACTCTTTGTTGGCTCATAAGCCTTGAATCAAGTCTTGAAGTACCGGTTTACCCATTTTCATGTCATGGTACTGTTGCTCAATCCATTCGTATGTGGTTTTGAGACCTTCCATAAGAGGTGTGTTAGGCTCCCATCCTAATACCTGTTTGATAAAAGTGTTATCACTATTGCGTCCAACAACCCCCCGCGGAGCATCAAGTTTGTATATGCGCTTGAATTGACTACCTGCAATTTCTTCAATATAATCCACCAACTGATTAATTGAAACCAATTCACAGGTGCCAAGATTTATCGGAGTAGCTATTAGTTGATCGCAGTGCATGATTTGATCAATACCTAGAAGACAATCTTTGATATACATGAAACTGCGGGTTTGATTTCCATCCCCCCAGATTTCGATTTCGGATTTGTGTTCATCTTTTGCTTCGATAATTTTTCGGCATAGGGCAGCTGGAGCTTTTTCGCGCCCGCCGAACCATGTACCGTGAGGACCATAAACGTTATGAAATCGGGGTATAAAAGTTTTCAATCCTCTTTCTACCCAATACTCCTGACAGAACATTTCACTCACTAGTTTTTCCCAGCCATAACCGCGTTCAGCCATTGCAGGATAGGCATCTGATTCCTTTAAGGAGCACAGAGTCGGATCTACCTGTAGCTGTGAATTGTAAACACAAGCAGAGGATGCAAAATAATAACGATCAACACCAGCTCGATAAGCCGCTTCAATAAGATGTGTATTGATCAATATGCTGCGCAAGCATTCTATGCGATATTTTTCGATGAACCCCATGCCACCCATATCCGCTGCTAGGTTGTAGACTTCGACTGCACCCTCAACAGCTCGAATGGCGTTTTCTTTTTCACTCAAATCTGCACATATGCATTCAACTCCAGGTATACGTTGGAACCAATAAGTAAGGGGTTTACGATCTACTGCTCTTATATTTGTATAACCCTGGTTATGGAAATATCGAGCGAGAGAACCACCTATAAATCCACCTGCTCCAGCGATAACGATCAGACTGTCTTTCGGAATTATATCGATGGCTAGCTGCATGGTTTTTCTCCCAAGACCCTATAGAAATGAATGATTAAGTACCACGAGCCAATAATAAGCGATATATAGTAATGATCAAAGTATTGTGCCATGTATGCAAAAATCGCAATAAGTCAGAATCCGTATGGTTGCAAGCAATATTAAGATCAGCATCAAATTGACCCCGGGCTGATAAGCCAGCCTTAGATGTAGGGTGAATCCGAAAGCAAGCCAAATAACGTGGGAGAACCCATAACTTATAATGCTTTCCTACACGCAAGGAATAATCATAATCCATTGCATAATGAAGGTTCTCATTGAATTCGCCCACTTTTTCGATTGCTTCTCTCCGCCAAAAAGTTGCAGGCTGGGATACATAATCCAACACAAGCAATGCAGTATAACTGCGCCAAATTAGCCAAAACCTCTTATATAAGGTGGATAACTTTCGGATTTCTTGTCCCTGAGTATTTACCGTGTGACACCATCCTGTAAGCCAAAAGGCATCAGGATGATCCGCAAAGAATTCACCTACTGCTAGCAGTGCCCCAGGTTCATATACATCGTCTGAGTTCAGGAAAGCTATCACATCACCTGTTGCTTGACTCAACCCTTTGTTTATCGCATGCGACTGGCCGCGGTCCTTTTCGCTAACCCAAATTAATTTGTCGCTGTATTTTTTTAGTACATCAATGGTTCCATCGATTGAACCCCCATCCATAACGATATATTCTAAGTTTGGATAGTTTTGAGACAAGACAGAGTGGATTGTCTTCTCGATAAAATTCTCCTGATTATAAGAAGGAGTGATAATCGTAATTTTAGGAAATTTAGTTATTGTAGATGCCATGACGATCTATTAAGCGAAGTCTATCACTCACAAGACTATTTCCCATTTGTATGACCTTTATCGCGTAACATCTCAAACAGAAGACCCCGCACTGAATGCAGAATGATACCCGTCGAAAAGAGTACCATCCCCGTGACGGTCAATAAAACACTGATCATGGCATATCCTACGGCCAACTCTTTTATTCTGCTATAAATATCAATGACCAGAAATCCTAAACCAAAACCTGCTAACATAATAATTAATCCCGGCGTGCCGAAGAAGAGCAAAGGGCGGTACTGCCCGATCAGATGCAGTATTCCATTCAATACGATCACCCCTTGCTGCATCACAGGTCGTTTAGGTTTATCAGTATAGCGGACAGTCACTGGTACTTCAACCACACGTAATCCGTGTTCGTGTGCCAAAAACTGCATCTCAGATTCCACCGAGAAACCAGCGCTGAGGAATAAATCTGTGTTGAATGCCTTAGGAGAGAAGGCTCTATAACCGGATTGGGAGTCACTCACATTAATCCGTGAGGTTATACTGGTCAGCTTGTTGAAGAACCAATGACCAAGAATGCGATGGTTTGGGACATCTGATGTTTTTCTTAGGTAGCGAGAGCCCACAACAATATCGGCTCCGTCTTCCAATATAGGGCGGACAAGGCTAGGTAACTCCCTTTCCAGGTGCTGTCCATCGCCATCGATCACAACAATTGCTTCCGGATTCATCTGGCGTGCCTTAATGATACCTGCATTCAATGCCTCACCCTTCCCCAGGTTCTTTTCGTGCCTCAACACTAGCGCTCCAGCAGCCTCCGCTATAACGGCAGTGCTGTCAGTTGATCCGTCATCGACGACAATCACCTTCACCGGGAATTGTAGAATTTTCAGGACTACACTCCCGATGAAACGCTCTTCATTAAACGCTGGGACGACAACTGCAACTCGATGCGCTTGCAGCATGTTAATAACATCTGAATTGATGTCGAAGGTCAGTTTGCTATTGGATATCTCTGTGTTAGTTTCCATAATCCCCTTCCCCTTCTAGCCAAAATCTAGTTATGCTTTCGTAGGCTCCGCCCTTCCGACAAATGGAGTTTATTTTTTATCCGATGTGTGACGCTCAGGCGAAATTGGCGTTTTGATTAACCTACCACGGGCAGCCACAGTATTGTAAGCGGGCTGCTCATGGAAGCGATCGGTACCGGTATGCTGTAATTGGGTCAACGGTGAAGAGTTTGGTGGTTTTGTCGACCCCCGATGAATGTGGGATGTGTCTACCGGTAAATTGAGTTGTGGTGTGCATAAACAAAAGAAACAATCAATGCTGCTATTTACTATCCAGATATATTAGATATAGTAAGCAGGTAGATAATTGGAGCCTGTTCGAATTCTCTTAATATAATTTGATCGTGTATATTCTACCAGCACGCGATATCTTGTCAACTGACAATCAAGTAGATTTATACAGATTGCCAGGGAAAAATATGTCAATATAAATAAGTACATGGTTAACCCTGCGTAGGTAACGTTTAAAAGTCAACTCGGGTCAGTCTGGTAGACTTCGCAAAGTGGCTGCCCCAGTCAGGTTCCATGATCTCCGGCACCCCTCGGCTTGTTTGCTGCTAAATCATGATTTCCCGGTGATCGTTGTTTCCACTAGCTTGGTCGTGCGAGAACCTCGACCAAATTAGATATGTACGGTCACCTCATCCTGAATATGCAGGTAGAAGCAGCAGAGCCGATCGACAAACTGGTGACTCCGACTGAAGTGAAAGTGGAAGAACCGATCACAGTGGTGTAATCGCGTTACACACGGTCGCACACAGCATAAAGAAGGAACTGCAATCTGGAGCCCTGTCTTGAGGGGGAAAATCTGTTGTTCTATTTGAATGATAAGTAAAGTTGGATCAGTTCGATCGTTCACCCAAATGATAATAGTCGGAGAAGAAATGTTCTATTCCATACGTATGGAGCAACAATATCTGCTATGTTCTTTATGTGGTGATTAAATTGATCATCGGATCCATAATTTCCATGCAGAGTTACCTGAAATACACCAGAATTACACCACTGCATTTAGCAAGACCTGCTATTAAAAGTCAAGAGGTCAAAACACAGAACCTTAAAAACTATCGAATAACGTACGGACGCTGTTCTTTGAGAATGACAAAGATTCGAGCAAGGAGCTTGTGACAGACAGCGCCTACCGCAGTGCCGTGATGTTTGCCTTCATTGCGCTTTTTCTGGTAGTAAGCCTTTAGAGACGGATCGTGGAGAAGCGCAGCAACAGCGGCCATCCAAAGAGCTTGCCGCAGATAAGGTGAACCGCGTTTGGACATGTGGGCTTCAGAAGCCTCGAACTGGCCAGTCTGGTAGATCGTCGCATCGATGCCAGCGTAAGCGACGAGTTTATCGAGGGTTTCAAAGCGGTGGACATCACCGATTTCGGCCAGGATAGCTGCGCCAGTAACGGGACCAATGCCGGGAATGGAAGTGATATGCTGTGGGATTTGTTGCATCAGTTCGGCGATGGCCTGGTCAATTCGGGAACGTTGCTCTTCGAGCAGGTTGATCTGAGCCAGCAAGCAGCCCATTTCGATGCGGACAACATCCACCAGAAAGGCAACCCCGACCGAGAGACGGGCCTGCTGTTGGAGCTTCTCGGCTTTCTCTAGTCCAAAACGGCCGCGACTGGCCTTGGCAAGTAACGCAGCCAGTTCTTGGATATCAAAATCGGCGAATTCTTGCGCCGAAACAGCTTCTTGCAGCACAGCACGGGATGCTTGCAGGAAAACGCTCGAAAACAGGTGTTCGTATTCAGGAAAGACGCGGTCCAGAATGGATAGCAGCTTGCGCTTGGTGTCGCCGATCTGTTCGCTGAGGCGGTAACGAAAACGGCTCAGTTCACGCAGTTGCAGCAGAATAGGCAAGTCAGGGGTGGTTGGACCCAGGTTGGCCACTCGGATGTAATCCGCAATCCAAACTTCGTCGCTGGCATCGCTCTTGAGTTTGCGAATACCTGTCTTGCGGTAGGCGGCGATCTGGAGCGGATTGAGCACAGTCACTGGATAACCGCTGCGGGTCAGCTCATCATACAGCGCCAACCAGTAATGACCGGTGGCTTCTAGTCCCACCTGGACAGGTCCTGGTTGCACCTGAAGGTTTATCAGTAACTGATCGAAACCCGAACGGTTATTGGTGATGGTAAAAACCGCTTTCGCTACCTGACCTTGCTCATCCATCAACGAGACGGCATGTTTGTACTTGGCTATATCGATCCCACAGTAGAACATGAGGCACTCTCCTGGTTATGATTGGAAGTGAGGTGACCCCAGTCATCTACGAGACTCTCAGCCTTGTCCGTCTTACACCGCTGGACGGTAACCTGCTTATTCGAGACCTCTCGTAGAGCTGAGGCGGCAGTCTTGCTAGCGAGGCTTTATCCTCAAGGAGAACATCGTCGACCTCAGCTTCTACAAGAATTGTATGTCAGTTCTATGACTGACGCTACTACTTATTTATACAAGGAGATGTGACGAGCGGCCCTGTCCATTGGGGAAAAGATCTTGAGTGAAAGGAAATTTAATCACTTTTTGTCTCACTATTAATAATCTTCCTCTTGCTCATTATCATCTTCTTCATCCCATTCATCGTCCTCTTTTTCCATGCTCAGATCTTCATTATCCTCTTCAAAACCCCATTCGTCATCCGCACCTGGATCTCAGCTATCATCGGGTTGGACTCGTCTGTGTAGAGTTCCTCCGGAATTGCGACCGGGATCTCTTCGGTTGGGAAGACAACATGCTTGAATTCGACGATGTAATGGATGGAGCGATAGCCAAACTCGCTAGGCTTGAGCCGCTGGCTTCCATCCACACTGTTTTCAGCGTCGACAATGAAATGTTTCTCGATGAACTCGCACACCGCCCGGACCTCAGCCAGGGTCTGGGTAATGACGCGTCCACCCCACAGGTCGGTCATGCGCCTCAGAGGATCGTCATAACGGCCAGCTTTCTTCTTGCGGATGGCTTTCTCGGTAAAAGAAGGAATGGATTTGGGTCGGGTTTGGATGATGGCCAGAGGCGCACATGGTTTGCAGGCTTTTTCAAGAATCATTTGTAGGGTTACGGCAAAACTTGCATAACCGGGATATATCGCGGTGTATTTTTCGATTTGGTCACAAGCCCATTGGTATTCATCGTCTTGGTTGGTCTTTGCCATCGAGTTACTCTTTGCAGAATCTATCAATCTCAAATTACCAGGGGGCATATAACCGCCATGGAGAGTCAGACGAACTGGTTAAGTTTGTTCCAAGTCATGTTATAAAAAAAGTCTACTAGATATTATCTTCAGATAAACGAGTGTTTGCTAGCGAAGCAGGTTTACTGCTACGGTTCGCCCGGAGGATGTTACTGCTCCCGTTCAGTTGGGGTCAGGTAACAGCCAGCGGCAGTGCTATGGATTACGGAGTGATTGCAGTAATTGCTCATCAAATGGATTTTCACCAAGTTTCAAAGCGGCGATCCATTCTTCTCGTTGGCGACCGTCTGTATCATAATACCCGTTTTGCTTAGACCAATCGACGAATGCTTGGAAGTCCTCAATAGCTTTATCGGTCTGGCCCGTAAGCGCCAGGGCCAGGCCGCGACTATCCCGGAAGCCTGGCACCTGGTTGGCCGGCGCCAGCGAAACCGCACGCTCACAGGCTGGCATCACCTGGTCGGCAAAACCGTCCAGGCTGCCAAACCAGCACAGACCATTATCGGCGACAGCATCACCTAAAGGCAGGATCCAATCGAGCCCTTCCTGGATTATGCCTTTGGCCTCGTCTCCCTTACCATTCTCTAGCCGCATGCGCGCCAGCTCCGCGATCTGTGGAACCCCACTCGGTGAAATCGGCTGATCCGGACAGGTGAGATGGTAGGACTCGTCTGGCAGAAACTGTTGCCATTCGGGGCCAGTGAGATTGCGGCGGACAAGTTGACACGCCAGCAATTGCCAATCCTGGATGGAGATGTCCCAGATTCTCACTGTCTGGTCCGCGCTGGCTGAGGCCAACCACCTGCCGTCGGGGCTAATATCCAAACTGGAGATCCATCGGGAGTGCCCGGTGAGCGGTAATCCCACAGACTGGGCAGAAGCTGCATCCCAGAGCCGGACCGTTGCATCCTGGCTGCTGGAGGCCAGCAGGCTGCCATCGGGGGTGAAAGCCAGCCCGGTCACCAGATTGATGTGGCCATACATTGGGAGCCCAACCATTTGTAGAGAACTAGTATCATAGAGGCGGACATCTAAAGTGTTGGCTAACGCCAACAGCTTGCCATCCGCGCTCATTTTCGCAAGGATGTCGTTGGACGCAGACAGCTGAGTCCACTTAAGCTGGCGGACCGAATCATTACCCGATATCAATCCAGCCATATCGATAAACCTGGTGATCCCTGCACCCATGCTGAAATATAAGGTCGCAGAATCAGGTGAGAACCCGACACTTTGAATGGTTTTATTGATATCGATACTTAATGAGTCAGTTGGTAAGGGTGAATTGAATTGTAAGTCCCGGTATATTGTACGGGTTGCCACTTCCCATATCGTCAAGTGGTTATTTTTTCCCCCGGCAGCCAGCCATTTCCCATCTGGACTGTAGGCCAGACATTGAATTTCATCCTTCTGCCCGAAGAGCGGATCTCCCAGCGGTTTTCCCGAACCGACATCCCACAAGTGAATCAGTTGATCTTTACCGCCAGAAGCCAGAATTTGACCGTCGGAGCTGAAGGCTATCGCCTCCACACCCCCATTGGTAGCAGTGAGCGGTTGCCCGAAGGTCTGCCAGGTGGTTGTGTCCCACAAATGGATGGTTTGGTCGCCGCCTGCCGAAGCTAAAAGCTTCCCGTCAGGGCTGAAAATAACGCTCAAAACTGGAGCACTGTTGCCGGTCAGTGTCCGACTGAGTGGTTGGTTCTGCAAATCCCATACCAACACGCTCGCGTCCCACCAGCCAGATACCAGTGAGTGTCCATCGGAGCTAAAGGCGACGCTGCGGATAGCGCCGCGTTGGCCAAACAAAGGCAGACCGATAGGCTGCCCGGTAGTCGAATCGATCAGAACGACCGAATTGTCAGCCATTCCCAAGGCTATGGTGCGACTATCTGGGCTGTAGGCGATAGATTGGACGCGATAATTGGAATGAATTACAGCCGGCTCGTGGAGCAGTTGCCGCGTAGTGGCATCCAACACCAACAGATAATCCGTTTCCCCTATCGCCAGCTGTTTACCATCTGGGCTATAAGCCAGACTGGTTACTTCTTTCATTGACGTAGGATCAGAGTTCTTTGTCAGCTGGCCAGTATCGATGGCTTCCCCATTTTGTTGGCAAGTAGCCGGGTTCCAGAAAGTGAGTTGACCATTATCGTTTCCTACCGCCAGAACCTTACTATCTGGGCTGAAAGCTATTACGGTGAATTCCTGATACTCCGAAAGACCATTAATGGATGGACATGTGATGTTTTGATCGATCATTGACCAGAGCATAACCGATTTATCCGTAAATGATGTGGCGAGATATTTCCCATCTGGGCTGAAGGTTAATGCATACACCCAGGCATTTTTGGTGAATAGAGCCTGGTACGAATAACCCTGGGCCACATTCCACAGAAGGACCTGCCCATCTTCAGCGCCGGAAGCCAGGTAGCGGCCATCCGAGCTAAAAGCGACAGTCAGGACTCCTTTGGTGTGGCCCAGCAAGGCTGGGCGCACGGGGTTTCCAGTCGCTATATCCCATAGGCCAATGGTCGTATCCTCACTGGCCGAAGCGATCGTCTTGCCATCCGGGCTGATGGCTACACTCGAAACCTTATCTGTGTGACCGTTGATATAAAAGCGCAACAGTGGTTCTGTCTGGATCAAGCGCAGCAGGCTGCTGCGCGCATCCATGGTATCCGCGTGATGATAGGCCTCAATGCTCAATAGTAAACCCAAGCTGATATCCTTCTTCTCAATTTGATTGATAGCCTGAGCGGCAAGCTGGCGAGAGAGGGCTATGTTACTCTGCTCAACCGCCACCTTACGCTGCTCCTCTGCCACAGCCTGCGCTGTAGCGGCCGCATTGCGCTGTTCTTCAGCCACAGACTGTGCCGTGGCGCGCACATTACTCTGCACCTCTGCCACAGACTGTGATGTAGCAGCCAAATTGCGCTGCTCCTCTGCCACAATCTGTGCCGTAGCGCGTACATGTGTTTCACCCAGATACTGGTTTCGCTGACCCCAGGCCACGCCTCCTAACACCATTGCTACCGCCAAACCGATACCCACTGCCCAAATCACTAACCGCTGCCGCTGGCGGGCTTTCTGCTCAAGTCTCAACTTCTCGTTCTGTCGCAGCGTCTCCTCCTTCCGGCTGGCGGTCACAAATTCCACCTGTAATCCTGTCGGCTGGGGATCCTTCCCGGTTGCTTGTAACAACTGCTGTTCAGATTCTTCAAGCGCTTTCCCACGCACAAGGTAACTCGGGTTACGCTGGTTATTCTCCCAAAGTAAGGCGTTCACCTGCAAACGAGTGTGATATTTGACCCACTCCCAATCTGTGTGGATAGCCTTGCTTAGTCTAGCCAAAGCTTCTTCAAACTGCGGCAGCTTTGGCAAGGCCACTTGGCTATCCTCTGGCTTATCCGATCGCACCTCCGGGTTTTCCTCAATCCGAAAGAGTTGGTTCCTCTCAAATATGATCCAATTAAATTGCGGTAATTCTGGAGCGAACTCTTTGATCGCTGCTGGTTTTAGGTTATCGACAATGATCGGGATAATGCGTTTGTTATTCTTTAACGCATGGACGATCTCATCCTTGCAGACGGAAGAGCCAATTGAATTATTGCTAATAATAAACATGAACACATTCGCGTTTTCAATCGCCTGACAGATTTCATTCCACCAACGCTCGCCAACCGGGATGCGTTCCCAGTCGATCCAGGTGTCGATTTGGCTTTGCTGAAGTGACTCCTGGATCAGCCTGGCGAAGGCGATATCTTTACGGGAATAGGAAATGAATACATCTGACATGGGCATTCTCCAAGTACGATAATTGGTTTCTCAATCGTTTATCTTTACGATCGCATATCCAGCCCACGCCAGGATCTCTGGAATGCCGCGCACAAGGTCGCGATCCTTCTCTTTTTCTTCCTCCGGAAGCTTGTCCCATGGTACGAGGAGCTTGAGTAGTTTCATTGCCTTTTCCGATTCGGGGGCATAAACCCAGCCTTCGTCAAACCTGGATTGCATCCAGCGCTGATGCTCTGCCTCAGCCAGTACCTCCAGGGGTTCACCGGGAAAGTTGAAGGGTGGCTCATTGCTGCGCGCTGGGATCATAATGTATCCGGCTGATGCAAGTTTGGTCGGAATGTCGCTCACATTTTGACGATTTTGCTCTTTCAGATCCTCGGATAGTTCCCCATATGGCAGGAGTGCGTTATGGGTTTTGAGCTTTTCATCGGTTGTTGGCCCATAAAGAAACCCACGAGATTTGAGCCCTTCGCAAAAGACTGTGTGAGCGGCTTCGGCCAGGCTTTCGAGCAATTGTCCTTCCAACTCCACCTGCTGAACCAGGGACAAGAAGCTCTTTCCATCCACATGCAGGTCTAGCTGTGATTCGGACGGCAGGCAGGAGCGCTCGAATACGGTTTTGCCGGTCAGCTGACTCATAGCGAACAGCGACTCGATCGAACGTGCTCCGTGTTTGTATACCCCAATCTTTAAAAGTGCACGCAGCACCCCGCGGTCAATATTTAATAGGTCTTTCTTATCACGTTTCTCGAACAATTGAGGCGTGCTGCGCTTCAGGCTTGAGCGTAACAGTATCGCTCTACGGATAATAAAGTAGGGATCCCCACCGGTTGATTTGACGGGATTCGGACCCAGCACGTTAATGTAGCCTTTGAGCCGGCTGACAAAATCGGGCCCCTTGGCCGACTTGAAGTTCTCCTCTGCCCCCTTATCGAAATCCGGCATGCTGGAGCTGGTTCCGCCGGCGAAGACGAAGATAGCACGCCCGATTGGGTGACTGATCTGGCCTTCCTGGAATTTACCATCCTGCATAGGTGCCAGGAAGTAACGCAACCAGCCGAGTGGTGTTTCACCGAGGGAGGTGTCGAACTCATCCCAGAATACCAGCGGGATTTTCCCACTCAGGCTGACATCGCGTACTTGATGAAAGGCAGACAATAAATTATCGACAGTATCGAATTGGGAAAGGTTGAAGGTGATCGTCTCGATCTGGCCAGGCAGGAGCGATTTAGCCATCTCAGTTACACCGAAGGATTTGCCTGATCCAGGCGTGCCGAATACTGCAATAGAAAGCGGGCGCGTCGCCTGCTTTTGTCCAGCATACTCAGCTACCAGGTTGCGGATGCTGCGGTAGCTCTCAATCTCCTGTCGGTCGACTGTCAGCAGGTTGCCGAACTGTCCCCAGGGGATGCCCTGCAAAGCCACTTCCGGTCCTTCCAGGACGACCTGCATAGCAACCTGGTCCAATCCACTCTTGAATTTATCCTGCAGGATGGTCCAGAAGCCTTCTGTCAGTGGTTTCTCAGAAGGTTTGCCTTTTTTCAAGATGAAGCGCATCGGATCCTGAACCGGGGCGACCGCGAATGGTCTACCCGGTTGGGCTAAAGCTGCTGCGATCCTGGCAATCGGAAAGACAAGCGTGGCTTGGGAAGCGGATGTGCCCCGTTCCCCATAACCATCCAGGTGCAGTGTGCGCGTGGCTGCCAGTCCGGACTGTATCCCCAACTGGATATCGGGCAGGTCCGGGGAGAGCATCCACTGGCGGGCTAGTCCAGCGGCAAGGCAGGTATTGTAGCCGACCATCCCGCCGGGATAATCGTTCTGCCACATTTTTTCGATTACTTTCGGATCGAAGAACAGGGAACAATGAAAGATAGGCCGGTCTCTCTCTTCCTGTCGGGAAAGGAGAATTGCTCCAGCAGGCCCAAATGAGATAATTACGTGAGCACAATGCGATAGCGAATTGACACACGGGTTGTGGACTAGCTCCCAGAAAACGTCCTGGGAAGTGCGCTCCCAGGAGAGCTCCTGGCTAATCTGGACTTCGCTTAAGCGCAGGTCGTCCACAGTAGCAACCACGATCAACCGGTCTGAGTAGTCCCGGTGCAGCTGTTCCCACATCGGACCCTGAGCCAGGGGCTTGGCCATTTTAAGTATGATCCAGGGGTGCTCCTTCCCTTT
>JBGPBQ010000077.1:0-14746 GCA_041481345.1 Anaerolineae bacterium | reverse complement strand
ATGGAAGCCAGCTTGATTAACCGAGAAGGCGATCACCCCAGGAAGGCGGTAGCCAATATCAATCGACTCAAAATAGCGGGGTGGAAAAGCGTTCAAAAGCGAAGCCGTTTTACCTTGACTGTGCAGCTGGGTGAGCAGTGTGCCCTGCCTGATCAGATCGATGATTGGAGGGGTTGGCTTGGGTCCTTCATGGATGCCAAGCCGGGCAGAGACATTGATCCCGGTGAGCAGGGAGGCCTGACCGGTGGCGGATTGGGGAATGCCGTCGACGCCAAGACAGGCATCCAAGGCAAGTAAGGAGGCGCGGTCGGTATCGACCAGGATAGAATCGGATACATCGTCTGAAAGCTTGCCGTCGGAGATGAGCTTGTGCCCCTCGAGGAGGGCGGCAAGGTTCGGCATGGGTACGCGGGCGAATGGATTTATGGCGGGGTCGTCCTGACCCAGTCCCACACCATCCAGGAAGATAAACAGCAGTCTCACTTAATCATCCAATCGGGTTTGAGACTTTTTTTGAAGTGTAAGCCAGGCAGAGGGACGCTCGCCACGTTCGGTGCCATCTTTTCGTCCTACCAGATTGAGATTCTGGGTGATAAATCGAATATCTGCATCCGTTGCTCCCGGACCAGATCCGTCGGGGGTCGATTTCATGAATAGATAGAGCAGAAATGTGCCTGAATCGGCGAGCAGCTGGTCAATTTTGAGGATGTATGCCTGGCGGGTGGTGGGGGGCAGACTGTGGAAACAGCCCATGTCCAGGACCAATTCAAACGTTCCAGTGACTGAATCCAGGCGGGTAACATCATCCACACGAAAATCGACCTGGACGCTGTATTGCTGGGCATTCTGTCTGGCGAGATTGATAGCGCGTTTTACAAAGTCCACACCGGTCACGTCCCAGCCATGTTTAGCGAGAGTGATGGCATTGGTGCCTGTGCCGCAACCCAGATCCAATGCCCGGCCGGGATTATGATTAGAAATGAATTCCAGCAGCTCAGGGGGGGAGATGCCGGTATCCCAGACCGGTTTTTGTAAATATGCAATATTAAAAAATAGCTTGCGCATCATATGGACTATTTTACTCCAATTTATAGCAGCTCAATTTTCAGGTTTGAAGCATTTTACAAAATAATACAAAATAATACTTTGACAACTTTCCTGGTTTCCTTTACAATCAAGGTTTGCATGAATCTAGCTAAATAAAGGAAGGTTTGATAATGAAAGAGTATACGACTGAGGCTATCCGGAATATTGCACTCGTCTCACACGGCAGCGCGGGGAAAACGATGCTGGCAGAAGCACTTTTACATTTTACAGGCGCAACAACCCGCCTGGGAAAGATAGAAGATGGGACGACAGTCTCAGATTTCGAGGAAGAAGAGATCCGACGCGGGATATCTTTATCCACTTCGGTGATCCCGCTGGAATATAAAGGATGCAAGATCAACTTGCTGGATACACCCGGTTACACCGATTTCGTGGGTGAAGTCATTTCAGCCTTGAGAATTGCCGATAGTGCTGCGGTTATAGTGGATTCGGTCTCCGGAGCAGAGGTGGGGACGGAAATTGCCCTATCTTACTGCGATGTGTTTAAATTACCACGGATGCTCATTATTAACAAAATGAACCGTGATAACGCTAATTTCCACAAAGCACTCGATTCGGTCCAGGTGATCTCAGACAAGCGGTTAATTCCGGTCGAGCTCCCATGGGGTGAGAAGGCTGAGTTTAAAGGCGTCCTGGATCTGTTGACGATGAAGGCATACGCCGGGGCAGGAGAAACCGCGCATGAGATCCCGGCGGAATATAAGGAAGAAGTTGAGGCGGCACGAATGCAACTCATCGAGGCGGCAGCTGAAGGCGAGGACAGCCTGCTGGAAAAATACCTCGAAGGTGAAGACTTAAGTCCCGAAGAGATCTTGCGGGGATTTAAAAAGGCAGTTTTAGCCGGTGATTGGGTCCCGGTGTTCGTGGCGGCTGGCTCAGCTGAGATCGGCCTGGCGACTCTGCTCGATGCGATTCTTAATCTCATGCCATCCCCGCTCGAAGCAGTACCTGCAGTGGCACAGGGCAAGGATGGGGAAGAAAAGCTGACTCCGAAGGATAATCAACCACTGGCAGCCTACATCTGGAAGACAACGGCTGACCCGTTTGTTGGGCGGATCACCTATTTCCGCATCTATTCAGGCACGGTCAGTTCGGACTCAAGGGTGTGGAACCAGACCAAATCGATTGAAGAACGTTTCGGCACGGTGCACCTGCTGCGAGGCAAGGAGCAAATCCCGATGAAATTGATCCATGCGGGTGACATTGCCTCCGTCCCGAAGTTAAATGCGACTTCAACCGGGAATACCTTCTGTGATAGAGGACATCCCCTTACACTGCAAATGCCCACATATCCACATGCCTTGTTCAGTGTGGCAGTGTTCCCTAAGACGCAGGCTGACTCTGCGAAGCTCAGCCCGACCTTAACACGGCTATGTGAAGAAGATATGACGTTGAGCTGGAGGCAGGAACCGAGCACGAATCAAACCATCCTGCAAGGTATGGGTGACCAGCACATCGACGTTGCCATCCGTAAAGCCGAAGGCAAATTTCAGACAGGGATGACGGTGGTGATACCCAAGGTGCCCTATCAAGAAACAATCACCAAGCAAAGCTCATCGCAATACCGCCATAAGAAGCAGACCGGTGGAGCTGGACAGTTTGCTGAAGTGTTCATGCGAGTTGAGCCATACCAGGAAGAACAGTTTTCTTTCACAAACGATGTGTTTGGTGGAGCGATTTCCAACAGCTTCATGCCAGCCATCGAAAAGGGCGTGCGCAGCGTGATGAAGGAAGGGGTTATCGCAGGTTACCCAGTGCTCAATGTGCATGTGTCGGTTTATGACGGCAAGGAACATCCGGTTGACTCGAAGCCGATTGCATTCGAGACTGCCGGGCGTGAAGCGTTCAAATTAGCGTTTAAAGATGCGGGTCCGGTGCTGCGTGAGCCGATCATGAACGTCAGGATCGTTGTTCCGGAAGCCAATATGGGCGACATCCTGGGAGATCTGAATACGCGGCGGGCACGCGTCCAGGGGATGGATACGGAAAAGGGTCATTCGGTGGTAACTGCCCAGGTGCCCCTGGCGGAAATGCAGCGATATACCACCGATCTACGGTCGATGACAGGTGGACGGGGCCTCTTCACGTTGGAATTCGATCATTATGAAGTGGTACCCGCACACATCGCGGCAGATGTGATCGCAGCCCGAATAAAGGACCTTCAAGAGAAGAAGGAAGACTGAGTCAAGCCATACTATGACAGGCTGGCTGGAAATATCCGGGCCAGCCTGTTTTTTTATCTATGCATATTACTTAAGGTGTGAGGCTAATTTCAATTTGACGAATAACCAAGGGGCAAAACCAGACATCCAGAACCCGATCAATGCAAATTGGATATAACGCAGGGCGTAGGAAATAAGGGTGTCTGCTTGAGGAATAAGGGAACGTAGACCGAAATACAGAATTAGAACACCGAGCACACCCAGGATGTAACGCCCGACTAATTTAAACCATGGATCACGGATGGTAAACCCACCCAGCTTTGAGATCCAAATCCATCCGGCTGCGAGTCCAAAGAAGGCGCCTGTGCTGGTGAGGAAATTGTGGTACGAGAGGGGATTGATATCCGGCTTGGTGGGGAAGGCGATATGGGCATTAGCTATCCATTCCACGGGAACGCTCCATCCACGGAGGGTGAGCTGAGCGATGACCACGAGAAGAATGAGAAAGAGCGAAAAAACGAAAATCAGTAAAATCTGAATGCTAACCGAGAACTTCTCGATCCAGTTTACGACGGGTTTTTCGAAGTGGAGAAGGATCCACAACATGATCGCCCCGAAAAACCAACCGAGCAGCACATCATGCGGGAAATGCAGGGCGAGGTAGATGCGCGATATACCGATCATGAACATGAGAATGACTGCGATAACCCAGGCTGCGCGGGACTTAATTTGATTAGCCAGGGTGCCCCAAACGATGACTGCATTTTGAGCATGTCCAGAAGGGGCACCAAAGGAATCCTCGAAACCGCCAACCACGTTCACATTGCTGGAGTACGAGTATGGTCGCGGCCCATGGAAGGCCACTTTAAAGGCAGCATTCACCGTGGCATTGATCATCAGGAAAAGTCCCAAGCGCACACCCAGAACAGAATCGACACACCAAAGAATGGCGGGTGCGACCAACAGGTAAAACTCTGTAGAACCCAAAAAAGTGAAAAATTTCATTACTGGAGACAGCCACGCCCCCAGGGATTGAAACCAGA
The DNA here is from genome assembly GCA_041481345.1 of Anaerolineae bacterium. Taxonomy (GTDB): domain Bacteria; phylum Chloroflexota; class Anaerolineae; order Anaerolineales; family UBA4823; genus FEB-25. Next base: position 10,434 of record JBGPBQ010000077.1, on the reverse strand, counting down.
CAATGATCTGCAGCCCCAACGTGAATAAATTATCCATAGCTCCTCCCGTAAGACCTAACCATTACTCGAACGCCTATCTTTCAATGGGATCATTATAGACCGGAACTAGAATCATCCTGCAGCTTCAGGTCTGGGGATAAAGCGGACGCTGATCAGGATGGAGACAACGATTATGCAGAATGCGACGATATACATCTGTTGAGGCTTGTTTTGATACAGGAAACCCGCTACAGCAGAAGCGAGGATGACTGAGGACGATCCGACAGTTTCGGTCATGCCATACGCCAGACCCATGCGGGATTGGTGGACGAGATTCTTAGTAAGAGCTATAGCAAGCGAGCGGGACATGCGATAACCTCCTACCAGAAAATAACCCACACAGAACCAGAGAAAACCTGTGCTGCGCCACAGGATCAACGTATAAAGTGCTACTGAAAGCTGACCCAATATATAGCCTGTGTATGGATTTAAGTTACCTAAGACAAGGTTCAGGAAGACGATTCCCAGGCTGGTGATTGACCCTAGCACGCCGATCGATTCGAGGGATAAGCCCTGCTGGTTCTGCAGGTAATTCGACGAGAGCGGTTGGGCCAGGTACATCGAAAAACCAGCGAGAAATAGAACGGACAAATAGATGATGAAACGCCTATCGATGAATTTGCCATTCCCGACCTGGTCTGGGTTTTGTGTCTCGATCGGTTGAGATTTAATAAACAGAAGAATGATCAAAGAAATAAAGAAGATTCCCCCCGAAATAAAATAAATGGTGCGTAGTCCGAACCTCTCTCCTACCTGACCACCCAACCAGGGTCCCAGGAATGATCCGGCATTGTAGAATGCCGAAACCATCGTCAGAGCCCGGGTAACACTCAATTTATCACGGGCAGCAGTGATATAGCTGCTTAATGGTGAAGAGACGAACGCGGTCAGGTTATACATCAATAGTCCAACTACAAAGAATGGCAGGGAAGGTGCAAGAGCCATTACGAAGGCTGCCAGCATTGCCGTGATCCAGGAAACCAGAAGAAGAGGTTTACGACCGATGCGATCAGCCAGGTGCCCGGCCGGGATGTGGGCGATGGTCATCATGATCCCGGCGGCCGCGAGGATCAATCCGATGGCGACGGGATTTGCACCAAGCTGCTGCAGGTAGAGGGGTTGGAATATGAAGAACATCCCCTCGCCGACGCCCCAGGTCATCAGGGAGATGCTGAGCAGGATCAGGTCACGGTTCATACAGGCTGAGGGGAGTTTTGGATTTTGTGGATAAACTCATCTACTTTAGCAAAGACAAGCAGCCTATCGGGTTCACGCGGGATGACATGACCGCTGTTTTCGACCCAGTAAAGCTCTTTATCAGAGCTACCTAGAGCAGCAAAGATTAGCTCAGCATTGTTAGGGGCAACACTGCTATCCTGCCTCGAATGGACGATCAGCGCGGGAGCATGAATCAATGGTAGTCCTGAGCGCATCTCAGATAAGAGGCCGCGCAGCTGCATAATCCCACGGGTAGGATTATATGGATAATCGACGTGATCTTTTGCAGCTTCAGGATTATGCCAGTCGGGAGGACCTTTTTTTACAGCGGGCATCAGCCAAGACAGCACGGGGAGGAAAGGTAGGCGTGGATCATCCGGCAAGGCATAAGGGGTTGACATGGCAACCACACCGGACACTGGATGCTGAGACGCAAAAAGGAGGGAAAGAATCCCACCCATGGACAACCCAATAATGTAAACCTGATCCACGCAGCCATTGAGCAGGCAATATCCATCTTCGACCGAAGCGAGCCAATCCTGCCAGTGCATGCGCATCATATCTTCCATCCGGGTGGCATGACCTGCCAACCTGACTCCCATGACGGTGTAACCCTGATCGGCTAAATACTCACCCATCCAACGCATTTCCTTGGGTGCGCCAGTAAATCCGTGAACAAGCAAACAGCCAACCCGATTACCGGGGAAAAAGAAGGGTTCTGCGGTGGGTATAATCATCGTCCAGCTCTCCTCTACGAAATGGAAAAACCGATACCATGTCAGACCAGCTGTTTCACTTCCCGGGGAAGACTCGTCAGGCACTCAGCACCTGTGTCTGTAATAGCTACATCATCCTCGATCCTGACACCATTCCTGCGGGGCAGATAGATGCCAGGCTCAATGGTGAAAGTCATCCCGGGCTCGAGGGTAAGTAAATTACCAGCGCGAATATAAGGGTCCTCATGACTTTCCATACCCAGACCGTGACCGGTGCGGTGGGTAAAGAATTTTCCATACCCGGCTGACTCGATCACAGCGCGAGCGGCCTGGTCGATGGCCTCAGCTGGAATGCCGAGTCTGGCAGATTCGCGGCCAGCCGTGTTGGCTTGCAGGACAATGCTGCCAATGCGTTCATATTCAGGATTTATTTTGCCGATGGCAAAGGTGCGGGTGATATCGGAGAAGTAGCCCTGATAACTCGCCCCCCAATCGATGACTAATAAATCACCGGGTGCGAGTTTCCGATCTGAAGGAACTGCGTGCGGGTTGGCTGAGTTGGGTCCGGATGAGACGATGGGTGCGAAGGGGAGCTCCGGATCACAGCCGGACTTGAACAGCTGCTGGGTGAGCTCAGCTGCCAGCTCACGCTCGGAAAGACCGATTTTCACCTGCGGTATTGTGGCAATTAAAGCTTTTTGAGCGATGTCAACAGCTTTACGCATAGCGGATAATTCAGAGCTGTCTTTGTACATGCGCAAGCTGGAAATACTGTCCTGGGCAGATATAAATTCTGCACTTGGAGCTGCATCGGTCAATAAACGGTATTCCAGCAGCCGTAACTGCCTTGGCTCAACCCCGTTGCGCCCATTTCCTAATTTGGCAGCCTGAACAGCAGATTGGAAGACTTTTCCCCATTGGGAGGGGTCTTCTCCGTATGCGAACGCCTGGATGGCATAAGGTAGTAATTTAAGCTTCTGCTGTTCCAACGACGGCAGGACGATGATCGGAGGGGCAGTGAGCGTGAAAAATACGAGCACCGGTCGCTCTGACAGGTGGAAGTGCAGACCGGTCAGGTAGACCAAGCTGGGTCCAGGGTTGAGGATCAGGCTGTCCAATCCGGCTGATTCGAGGATGTGTTGAAGTTTTGCCTGGCGTCCAATTTGTGGAATGTGTTGTGGTAGGTCTGGCATAGTTATTATCTCCTAAATCCCTATCACGGAATTATAGCCTGATTGGCGCGGTGGAGAAAGTATTAGCTTTCAGCGGGGATTGGATTGCCAGGTAGAACAAAGAAAATGCTCAGTCACTGGTTGGCTGCAGTACTGCTTGACATTGATTGCGCGGTAAGATACAATTTTGATACTAACGGGCCTGTAGCGCAGTTGGGAGCGCGCTTCAATCGCACTGAAGAGGCCGCGGGTTCGAATCCCGCCAGGTCCACTAAATTACCCCCACCTGTGGGGGTAATTTTTATTTATTGCCTACATATGGGGGTATGGGTTTTGGTTTTGGAAAATCTGTTCTAATTATTTGCAACCGTTTGCAACCGTTTGCAACCGAGCTGGTAGATTTACTTTACTAAAACTGGATCATCTATCATTACCGCGGTCGGTGTTATCAGGCCATCGATCAATTGAGCTGCCTCATCCTGCATGTCATGTATTAGGTGGCCATATACATCACTCGTTATAGATGCTCTCGCATGCCCAAGCCGGCCTGATACTACGATGAGAGGAATGTTGTAATTCAATAACAAGCTAGCTGCCGTATGCCGAAGAGCATGAAACCGGAAATGAGGTAACCCAGCTTCTTGGAGAAGTAACGTGAAGCTCCGCATAAGATCACGTTGGTGGATGGGTGTGCCGACACGAGTCGAAAAGATCAGGTCGTATTCTTTCCAGGCATCACCAGCAGTGATCCGCTCCATTTGTTGGTGGTCGTAATGATTTCGAAGCACTTCGATCGATTTACTGCCAAGTTTTATCGATCGTCTACCTTTTTTTGTCTTCGGCGGTATAAAATGGATTCCATCTCCATGAGGTCGTTCAAGCTGCCGTTCAACCTTCACTATTTGTTTGACCCAATCGAGATCCTTCCATTGCAAGCCAAGTAATTCCGACTCACGCATCCCGGTGCTAATTGCCAAATGAAAGAGGGCTTCCAACCTGTGATTTTTAGCTGCTACCAAGAGCTGGCTTATCTGGGTTTCCGTAAGGATCACCATTTCTTTTTCAGGTTTTCCAGGAGGTTTTACTTTCTTGACTGGATTCCCTATAATCACATCCTGCTGGACAGCCTGATTTATAGCAGAATTCAAAACAGCATGGATTTTACGAATTGTCGGTATCCCGGCGCCAGATTTTAGAAGGTGATTATATAGTTCTTGGATATGGATTGCCCGAAGGTCCTTCAGCTTGATATTCCCGAGTACAGGAATGATATATCCGCGAGCTAACCAATCGTAATGAACCCAGGTCGCATATCGATTATTAGCTTTTTTAGTAGTAAGCCAGCCATCCAGATATTCGCCAAGAGTAACCTGGGTGCTGGCGTAACTCATTCCATCTCCGATCTGGTTTCGGCTCTTTCTTACCCAATCGATGCATTCTCGCTGAGTGACGAATGATTTACTCTGTCGGTGCCCTTCATGCGAAACTTGTCCACACCATCGACCGCTAGGTAATCTAAAAACTGAGCCTTCGTTATTTCCTCGCTTTAGAGGCATTTTCCTTTGCTCCTAATTGAAAAAGAGTATAAGGAAATGCAGACCCATAAACCCTGTCCGTATGCAATTTTTAAGGTGCAATTGTACAAACTGATTTTAACATGCACCGGAAACCTTGGACAGAGCGTACGAGGCGGATTTGAAACAAACATGTCAGACACCGAAAATACTTATTCGCCGTAATCGAAAGTTGAATATATATTGTGTTTTATGAAGGCTTCGAGATCCTCCGATCGGACGCGTCTGGATTTACCAATCCTGACTGTAGGAATCGCACCTGATTGCATCAGGGCGTAGCTGCAGGACCGGCTGAGATGAAGTCGAAAAGAAATATCTGCAACCGTCAATAAAGGCGCAGCGTTGTTTTTTACGTTATTGGACTGTTGATTGTTTTCCATTCTATTCTCCTTATTCCTCATTTAGCATTATTTACAGTACACGCTAGCTCGTATTTTACATGCACCATATGACCGAAAAAAGTTCAAAAAACGAAAAAATTTCGTGTGAGCCACCCTCCCCGCTTGGGCGATCCCCGATCGAGACTTTATTACCCCATACCCCCCTCATTCGTAACTCCCATACAGGACAGCCAATGCATCCTGCTCGTTAAATACTATTGCGACCTGGCCAGCCCAACCTTTGATCCATTTAATCTGTGCATCAGTCAATCGATTACCACGGCCCGTCAAATTTTTGATTTCAAAAAAATAATTATGGCCATGCCAGCCGGCTACGATATCCGGGCAGCCGCCCCCAACCCCAGCCAGTATCATCACCGTTGCCCCAGCAGCTCTTAATGATGCCACGATCTGCGACTGATTAGCATCTGGTCTCATTGATCATCTCCACACTGCAGGTGATCATCTTTCGTCAAGTGTTTCTTATTCATCGGTGTACTTCTTATCTTCCTTAATATCAGATCGCTGCAATATATCCGGATCGCAGTCACATTCATCGCCATGCAAGAAGGAGCATCCATCTTTGTGGATCACATCTACCTGGATCACCTTACCGGCAAGTGGCTGCAGAGATCCATCCTGGATCGCTGAAATGATCATCTTGCGGTATCCCTTGCTTGATCTCCGGCCACGTTTTGCCATCAAAGGACTCCCTTATTTGGTGTACGTTGCTGTACGTTTGGTGTACGAATCGTATAGAATGTTTGGCATACATTTTCTGCTGTACGCGTATTAGTATTACTTAATACGCGTACAGCTAAAGCGCGTACAGCAAAGTGGTTTATAAGGTTAGTTTTTATCATCTTGTTGCTGGTCCTATTTATCTTCATGCTGGCAAATGGCATATATGGCTTTCACACCTTTTCCTCCATCACCTGGATTAGTGCGATACACTTCCCCATCCCGTGCAAGTGCATATACACCGTCCCTTGCAGCGCGTGGTGAGCAACTATCAACATTATCTTCAATCTCCTGCAATGACATTGGACCCCGCTCGGTGAGGATCTTCAAAACGTATTTTTGCCCGTTGGTGTAGTGCTTTTCAGGACCCTTCTCTTCAGCCGGCCCCAACCAGAATTGACCGCTATCGCTCCAATTGGCATATGCAGTGAATTTGAATGATTTTGTTCGTCTGGTCTTTTCTACGTAAAATTCAACATGATTCGTGTTTTCCGAGCTTTTTACGTTGATCAATACATCCACTTCCCCCGGTATGGAAGTGCTACCTCGTGTTCGACCAGTCCAATTGGCATGGTGCAATACGATGATGCAAGCATGTGTATTTTCAGCAATCATCCGTAACCGCTTCAATACCGGCACTGCATCTTTCACCAGGTTTTCATCTGCTCCAGGCATGACGTCTACCAGGCTATCAATGATGACTACTTTGTATTCCCCTTCACTCACGGCTGCTTCTAACAGGATCGCTTCTTTTTCATCCGTCAGGTTTAACCTCTGAATTATGTAACAGTCCACCGGGGTATTTTCATCACCGAATGAACCCCGTGAACATTCCTGGAATCTTCGGTGGATGATGTCATTACCGTTCTCCTCATCGATAAATAAGACTTTGCCTTGCGTAGCCTTGTAATCGATCCAACTACTACCCAGGGCTACCTTTACTGCAAAGTCCATCATGGCATATGTCTTCTTACATCCATATGGACCCACAACCAGGTTTAAGCTAGATTCGGTGAAAATAGGCTCAACAACCCAACGAATTGGAGGTAATGGCTGTAACAGTTCCTTCATGTGAGTTACGATAAAACGAGGCTTGCTCGGCTCGCCGGCAATGTCATTGATCAATTCAGACGGCATTTATATGCTCCAGCTGATCCAATAACCATGTAAAAACATCACCACCAGCTTGGTAATATTCAGTCAAGTCCTTACCCGAGGGAACGTGATCGGCCAGCCTGATATGCGAAGACAGTCCGCATAGATTATGAGCTGCTTTATCACCCTCACTGTCATTGTCCGGTGCAACTAGGATATCTTCCACTATGGAGTCTGCGAACCATTCCGGCTTCAGGATCCCACTGGCCGGAATAGATGCGTAGCCAACCTTCAACCCGGTCTGCCATGCAAGCAGCACATCCAACTCACTCTCGAAAATATAGCCCATGAGATTATCCCTGAAGGTATCCGCCCCAAACAACCAGTATTGCGATCCTTTCAAATACTGATACTTGGGCTCTCCATCGTCTCTTCGGATTTTTACGTAATGAATATCACCGGCTGTTATGCAAGGAATCACGATCCCGGCTGGCAGTTTCATGGTTTCTCCAGCTCCCAACCCCCAATGTATCCAGCTGTCAGTACCGCTGTAAGGGTTGTATCCGATCCGCCAATTCGCCAACGTCTGATCAGAAAGGCCTCTACCATGCAGATATTCACGTGCTCTATCCCCCTCTGGTTCCCATAGATACGAAATACAGTCGCGGATGAAATTCCATGCAGCTGCAGACCAGATTGACCGATCTTGGTTTGAAGCTGGTTCTGATGTCCTTGTTGGTAGTTTCAGCTGCACATGATCAATCTGGGAGGAATCTAACATCCGGATTGCCTCTGGCATGCTCACACCGGATCTCCGCATCACAAAGTCGATAGTATCGTGCCATTTATTCTCACCACACTGCCGGCAGTACCATCTTCCCCCATCAGGATGGTTCGGCTGCACACTGAATCTGTCGGATCCTCCACAGAAAGGACAAGGACCATGCAGCTCACCTCCACCCGTGCTTGCGACACGGCGTAATGGCCAGTTACCCAACAGTCTCAAAAGGTCAACTTGTTTTGCTACAGCAAGGTCCATAGAGTATTCAGGATGGGTGTCCCGGTAAGGGAACCCATCCTGCTCCCATGCTATAGATCCGCCATTGCTTGATCAGCTTCGACGAAGTCCAGTTCTCCAACCGGCTCTTCAGGCGGAGGTGGCGCTGCTTTCTTTTGGCCAGGTATGAAATCACATACCCGGACCGCCGGCACATTTTTCCCCTGGAATGGGACCAATGCCCGGGTTAGCACGATCCGTTTACCACGCCAGTTATCAGTTTCATCGCCATGCAGCTGAGCGATCATATCGCCATTGGTGTGGTTGCAAACCATTGGCTTGTCAAGCTCACGAAAGTACAGGATCAATTTCAAGGTTTTATCCATCCCCATTGCTTCCTGGCCGACATCGTTAATCGTCACGGCTATTTTGCCGGACAAATCATCAGCTTTTAGAAATTTACTTGGAAATGCTTCACTGATTTTCATTAGGTTTCTCCTTGTTGGCTCAGATTGGTGTAAATTGGTATTGGGTCCAAGTTATATATATTTATTTACTATCGATCTTTTCCTTTCCTGCCGGAAGTTAAGTGATTTATGACCTTCCATAAAGACCGCCCGGCAATGACGTTCTCAGCTGACCCCACTCGCAACATGGGTACTTGTTGATTTGTGCGTTTAACATCGTAAATCTGCACAACTACACCCGGTATTTTGAAACTACCGCGATCATCGAGAGGAATTATCATTTGATGCCTGCACAGACTCTTTCTGTTCTGGGCTAACTAATGTCGGATCAGGATGAAGCAATCCGTGATGTATGAGCTCAGTCCTAATAATTAATGCAGCCTGGTTGCGCGAATTCCTAAACTCCATCTCTGCTAATGTGTGCAATGCTTCCTTTTCCTCAACAGTAAGGGGCACACTTATCCAGGTTGTCGACATCTCAAACTCCTCTCTTAACCAAAAAATCTGCCATTATTGTGGCAGATTATTCCAACGGTTTCAAGACGACGATCAGGCGGAGATCAGCTGAAAATCGGCGGAATTAGTCGGATTTAGATATCTCCTTTTTTTTCATTCGGAAGTAATTATCTTTTGCTGTGGATACAGCGCAGTCGGCAGCTTCTGCAACATCTTCCCAGGTATTGCCGGCTTCTCTGAATTCCCAAATTGCCTTATCTCTGTCTTGCTTCTTGGGGGGCGATTTTCTCCAAGGTTCAATATTTACTATTTTCTTACCAGCTGTTGGTGAATGTTTTATCACTGGTTCCCCAATAGTTGAATTGTCTCTACCTTGATCGATAGCTTCAATGTTATCTTCCCGCAATTCTGTTGATTGTTCCGAGGATTGTTTCATCTGGGCGATAAGTGACCCAAATCCTATCGTTTTCATGTATTGAGCTTCATATTCATCATATGGCAAGATCCAGGCGGGCTGGAATTTAGGTTCTCCAATATCGGAGAAATATTTGCTGGCAGTCTCAATTCCTTTATATGCTTCAATGATGAACCAGGAAAACTTGCTTAACTCATAATGAAATGAAGTTCGAGAAAAAACTTGAATATGGTAGGTCTGGGAGATTATTCTTTCTAGTGCTATCCACCCAATTAGCATGTCATCAATCAGATACAAAGAAAATTTTGTATCCGACTCGAAGTCTATTAACAAACGCATACCTTCTTTTTTATTGAATAGCTTGATCCGTGAAAGAATGATTTCTTTAAAACTCTCCATTTCCAAATCTAGATGATCATCATAAACAATCATACAATCTCCAATAAAAAAACCGTCCGCAAAGCGAACGGCTTCATCCTCGGGGTATAATCAACTTACTAGGCTGTCCGCTTGCCTGGTCACCGCTCCGAGTGGTCACACACTGCGGAGCGTTTTTTTTGATAATTGCATCATATCACAAAACGACCCAAAATAGAACATATATTCTATATTCGAACCAGGAGCGAACTGAGCGTGAATCGTGGGGGAATAAAATAAGCTATTTACAATTTTAGCCATAAAATATGAATACTCTTTCTATATTGACGCAAAAATGCCCTACGTTTGCCTGATTTTTGCACAAAATGGGACATTTTAGACGGTTTATTAGAATTAATCGAAGTTATGTATCTTTCACTGAAGAGGTTGAGGGTTCAAGTTCCTCCTGGTCCACAAAGTGCGACAACCCGGTAGCGGATATGTCGGCTTCGTTGGTGACCTCCGCTGAAGATGTATACCGCCTCGGGTGGCAGGTGGCAAGGTTGCTGTCTTACATTTTCGTTGAATATCTTACGATCTTCAACTTCAACGATTGAAATAACCCCTCCTAATGGCTAACCGATTCCTGCTTCTTCTAAAGCCTGCTCAAGAGGGGAAGTTTCACCCTGGACGGCCAGATGCCCAATCAGGTTGAATAATTTTGCCTGGCTACTTAAGCCATTAAGGATGTATTTGTGTAGGGAATTCTGAATTTGAGAGTACGTTATTCAAAAAATGGAGAGAGTT
>JBGPBQ010000076.1:0-14754 GCA_041481345.1 Anaerolineae bacterium | reverse complement strand
TTGGGATTACCGATCGCCCGAAATTAAATAAAAGGGCTGGATTTTGAGGCATTTAAAACGAGACAGATAAACAACCGAAAAATCGACAACCAATGGTGAAATATTTAATTGATTGTAAATAGTACTCGAAGGTTAAACGTGTCATATGCTATTACTAAAAAGAAGTTGTATCCAACATCATTAAAGATATGGCTTCATAATACCTTCCATGTAGATGACCTTTCTGCCAGGAATATTTCACAATAATGCAAATGTATTGTAGATAGGATGTTAAGTGTGGATTTAAATGGATATATTGGATAAATTCGTCCCAATAAAATAAACCTTGTAGATAATGCACCATAGTTAAGTGATGAGCAGCGGCAAACATTGTTGTAGATTTCTAATTGCAGACTCTGTAATACTTGCTTATCAAAATGAACATGGTCTCGTAAGCATAACTTACTCAAGCAACCAGATTTCTACATGGGTATATTATCCAAGCCTTCAATTCGAAGGGTTTGGACATTCTTTCTTCCGAAGTTAAATTTGCTATGGTTATATCAGGAGTAATCCGTAATCCCTTTTTCTAATTATTATCTTTAATTGATTACTTTATATCCTGTAAAACCCGCTGGCGAGTATAAGGGATTAACCCACCGGCATCGATGATCGACTGACGAGACTTTGGCAATGGAAGGGTCGCAAATGATTTATCCATGGTTTTGTTGGTCACCCAACTGGCACTGATCTCCAATTCCTCGCCCAGATCCGCCTCAATTTCTGGGCAAATCACTGTATGGAGACCCAGGTTGATGGAATTTTGTAAGAAAATGCGGGCAAAATGCCGTGCCACCACCACAAGATCAGCACCTTTCAGACATGATGCTGCCTGCTCGCGTGATGATCCACAGCCAAAATTCTTACCAGCTATGATCACGCTGCCTTGAGGGATTTCACCGTTTCTTAATTGCTTATTGAATTCTACATAGTCAGCGAAGGCATATTGTGGTGTCTCACTGGGTAAAACCGTGGCCATAAAACGGCCCGGATAAATGATATCAGTTGATATATTATCGCCAAGTTTCAAAACTACTTTTGCCATATCAAACTCCTTTGCGCGGATCTGTTATTACTCCAGTGATTGCGCTAGACGCAGCCACCGCCGGAGAGCATAGATAAACATCAGACGAGGGATTTCCCATGCGACCTTTAAAATTGCGGTTGGTCGTTGCCAAAGCCACATCACCATCCGCCAACGCGCCCTGATGGACTCCCAGGCAGGGCCCGCATCCCGAATTCATCACCACCGCTCCTGCCTCCATTAATGAGGCTAAGTAACCAAGGCGCATCGCTTCTCTGTATATACGTGCGGAAGCCGGAAATACGAGCATACGCACACCGCGTGCGACCCGCCTGTTGTGAAGTATTTTCGAAGCGATCTCGATATCATCCAGCCGACCATTGGTACAAGAACCGATTACAATTTGTTGAACAGGCTGTCCGGCCACCTCTTGAACTGGTTTGACATTATCCACACTATGAGGGCAGGCAATATAAGGCTCCAGAGATGATGCATCGATCTCAATCGTTCGTTCATATCTTGCACCCGGGTCTGGGCCAAAAATCGACACTTCTTCGGTTACACCGGCAATTTCTTTAAGATATCGTAGCGTCTCTACATCGGGTGGAACAATGCCTGAAGTCGCTCCAGCTTCTACCGACATGTTGCAGATGGTCAGGCGACCAGAGGTGGGCATCGTATGGATTGCTTCACCATGATATTCGATAACCTTGAAATTTGCCCCCTCAGCGGTTAATTGACCAATCAAGTATAGAATCAAATCCTTGGGAAGAACATATGGGTTGAATTTTCCATTTACTACAACTTTGATCGTACCAGGTACTTCAACATTCAGGGCCACGCCCAATGCCCAGATGGAGGCCATTTCGGTTGCCCCGATACCATACGCAAATGCACCCAATGCACCATGGCTTGTAGTATGGCTATCCGTGCCGACCACTACAGCCCCTGGGCGAACATAACCGTTTTCTGGCAATATCTGATGGCAAATGCCGCCTTCATCACCACGAATATCATGAAATTTCGTGATCCCTTGTTTACTCACGAACTCGCGCAACTTCTTTTGGTTGGTGGCTGTTTTGGCACTTTCAGCAGGTATACGGTGATCGAAGATGATGGCAATTTTCGAGGCATCCCAAACTTTTACCTCCAGGCCGGTATCCTTATAGATCTCAATGAATTGATTGAGCACAAGCGCGCCATTCTCATGCGACATGGCTAGGTCAATTTTTGGCTCAATTACATCCCCTGCACTGACTGCAGCCTGCCCAGTCGCTTTAGCAAGGATCTTTTCTACCATCGTCATTGCTGGAACTTTCTCTTGCATAATTATCTCCTTTAAAACGAATTAGAATTATCAATAAATGGTTTATGGGTATTTAAAATTTATATCACTGTTTTCTTCTTCAAAGCTTCGATTTCTTCGGAGGTGTACCCAAGCTCAGCCAGGATGCCTTCTGTGTGCTCTGATAGCTGTGGGGATGGTGCAGTAATCTCAGCCGGAGTCTTTGAGAACTTGGCGGTCAGGTTAAAAACCTTAACAGAGCCGATCCCTGGCTGCTCGACATTTTCGATCACCCGGCGGTGTTTAACTTGCTCGGAGGTCAGTGCCGCTTCCAGGCTAAGAATTTCGCCAGAAGGGATGCCTCGGGCATTTAATGTTTCGACCCAATGGACAGTTGGCTTTTGAATAAGCTTATCCTCCAGGAGTGGTGTTAGTTGAAAGCGGTTAGACTTGCGAGCATCTCGCTCCTGAAATCTGGGATCGTTTTTGAGCTCAGGCAGACCAAGTTCGTCCGCCAGGTCTTCCCATTGTTGGTGTTGATTGGCTGCAATATTGATATAGCCATCCTGGGTACGGAACATACCTGACGGAGCAGCAGTGAAATTGTCATTACCCAATAAAATAGGTTGTTGTCCACCGATGAGTAAATTGGCTGCTACCCAACCCATCAGAGGCATTATCGAGTCCAGCAAGGCGATGTCAATGAATTGACCTTCACCCGTATGTTCCCGATAATATAGTGCTGCCATAATTGCGAAAGCTGCATTCAAACCACCAACCGTGTCGCACACCGGAAAACCACAGCGAAGCGGATTGAGGCGTTCATCGCCATTGATTGCCATCACTCCAGATAGCCCCTGGATAATCTGGTCGTATGCAGGCTTGAAGGCATCTGGTCCGGTCTGTCCAAAGCCTGAGATGGCGCAGTAGATCAATTTGGAGTTGATCTTGCAAAGTTCTTCATATGAAAATCCCAGGCGAGGTAAAACACCTGGACGGAAATTTTCCACCAGCACATCGGCAGTTTTGATCAAACGACGAAAAATTTCCTTACCCTCGTCTGTTTTCAGGTTGAGGGTCAGAGAGCGCTTGTTGGCGTTTTGAGCCAAGAAACTTGTACCCAGCAGTTGCTTGTTGTATTCCAGGACATTACCAAGCTTGCGGGCTAAATCCCCGCCATTCGGGTTTTCTATCTTGATCACATCGGCACCCAGCAAAGCCAGATGAAGCGTGGCAAATGGACCAGATAGCACATTTGTCATGTCCAATATGCGAATCCCCTCAAGCAATTTCATGATAGTCCCTTTCCTTGGAAATCAACGATAGAACCAGATTTTAGTATGAAACCGGGTAGTTCGCGATCGAAGAAAATACTCACCTGGCGGGCTACATCCAACAGCGACTCAAGATTGATCTCCCTACACAACCCCATGCGTTGAAAGGAATGTATAAGGTCTTCTGTGCAGACGTTTCCAGCTGGTAATTTGGTGAAAGGGCAACCACCCAACCCACCAAAGGCGGTTTCAAAATAAGAAACACCGCAATTTAGCGCTGCATAACAATTTGCCAATCCCAACCCATAAGTGTTATGGAAATGGCAAGCCAGTGTTACGCCGGCATCCATTCGGCGGATCGCCTCAAATAAATCTTCCACCTGGGTGGGATGAGCATGCCCGGCTGTGTCAGCCAGGCTGATATTGCGGATACCCGCCTCCAGATAGGAAGCAACGATTTTCAACACGTTTTCTTTTGGAATAAGGCCTTCATAGCCGCATCCAAATGCTGACTGCACTGAAGCCTGGACGGCCTTTCCTGACTTGAGGGCTTGTTCTGCCATGCGCACGATCCGCGCCTGGGCTTCATTTGTCGTCATTCCGGTGTTCTTTCGGCTGTGGGTTTCGCTGGCAGAGACACCCATGCAAAACATATCGACTCCGCAAGCTATGCCCCGCTCCAGGCCACGTTCGTTCAAGACCAGGCCACTCAGAGTGACATGAGCAGGTGTCTTGCCCATAAAATGATTAAACAAAGCGTCGGTATCTGCCATCTGTGGAACTTTTTCCGGGAGGACGAAAGAACCGAGCTGTATAATCTGAATACCTGAAATAAATAATCTTTCGATCCAGCGAATCTTCTCCTCACTCGGCACAGTTAACTTCTCCGCCTGCAGCCCATCGCGCAGCCCTACTTCATGGATTATGATCTTATCCATCCCCAGGCTCCTATAATTTAGCGGCGATGGCTTCGCCCATCTGGAGAGTGGTGTGTTCTCCTCCCATATCGTAAGTACGAACTTTGCCTTCCCGTATGACCGACCCTGTTGCCTGCTCCAGCGCAGCAGCTTTCTCGCTCTCTCCCAGCCATTCAAGCATCATTTTGGCGGAAAGGATGGCAGCAATCGGGTTAACCTTATAAAGGCCGGCATACTTGGGTGCCGAACCGTGGCTTGGCTCAAAAACAGCCAGCTTTTGGCCGATATTGCCTGAACAACCAAAACCCAGACCACCCACCAGCTGTGCTGCTAAGTCAGAGATGATATCGCCAAACATATTGGTCGCTACCATTACATCGTAATTCTTTGGATTTTTTAGCAGCCACATGCAGATTGCATCTACATTTGCATCATCCATCTCAATCTCAGGATACTCTCTGCTAATATCCTTTGCAATATCAAGGAACATCCCTTCCGTTGCGCGGACCACGTTTGCTTTATGGATTACGGTTACTTTCCTGCGTCCATACTTACGTGCATATTCGAACGCAGCTCGGATGATTCGCTCTGAACCTTTGCGAGTAACCACCTTGGCGGAGATGGCATACTGGTTCACAGGCAGATCTTTGAAAGCCGCGAAGGGTCTGGAGTGCCTTACCAGGACATCAGCCAGTTCCTGTGGTACTGGATTGAACTCCACCCCTGAGTATAAGTCCTCTGTGTTCTCACGAAACACTACAAGGTCGATATCATCTTTATAATTCAGCGGATTCCCTGGGTAAGCCTTGCATGGGCGCAGACAGATATACAAATCAAACAACTGCCTCATGCGCACAATCGGAGAACGGTATTCAAGCCCAGTCCCCATCAATTCTGGCAAAAGCTCCGCTTCTGCCGCCTTCACTGGTTTGGATGTGATCGCTCCGAACATTGCTGCATCTACATACTTTAGCAATTCGATTGTTCGTTCTGGAAGAGCATCTCCCTCCCTACACCAGTACTCCCAACCGATATCTCCATAAATGTATTCTGCATCCAGCTCAAGTTTGTCTAATACAATTCTAGTCGCATCTAGCACATCAACACCAATGCCATCGCCTGGCAACCATGCAATTTTAAACTTAGGCTTTTGCTTAGTTTGATTCATCATCTCTCCTAATATTAAATAATTGATAAATAGTCAGTGGATTTTGAAGATGTTCCCCATTATACCGCTCGAAGTTGAAGACTTTTACGGATGAACTTAATAAATTTTCTAGTATTAGGTGATATTAATAGATTCCTTTTATTTGCGCGCTCAATAGATATTGATGTTATTGGATCAGGAATTCTCCCCCTATGGATTGGGCTGCGAATCACATCTCCTTGCTTCATACAATGGTGCAATTCTGGTGTAATTCAGGTAACACTGCATGGATATGATGGAAATGTTTGACATTTTCCCTCCCCACATTTTTGACATAGAAGACATCATAACTTCATATATGTTATGGGGCGCCCGTTCAGTGCATACTCGGAGGCCCCTCTCGTTCGGGTTTACTCTGCCCGTCAATTCAGACCGGAGGCGCTCGAGCTTGACATCGATTTTTTACTTCATAAAGCCCCAGGGCTGGCTGGCGATTGGTCTCGGCTGTGCTCGCGCAGATCACCGATAAATGGCTGATGGGACTAATATATTTGATTTTTTAAGGTTCAGTTTTTCGTTCGAGGTTACACTTGTAAGTTGAATTTACATCAGAAAAATACTTGCACAATCTGATTTTATACTCCAGCTTTGATCCGTCTAAATAGTAAAAAACTAGTCATTGAACTGGCGGTCAGTAATAAATATAATTAGACAAAAACGATATTTGTTTAAGAGAGAGTCTTTACAAAGGAGAGCGTCATGTTGGTAACTTTGAAAGATATATTAGCGATTGCGGAAAAAAGAAGCTTTGGAATCGGTTCGTTCAATGCGCCGAACCTCGAAAGCATCATTGGAATTGTGGATGCTGCAGAGGACCTAAATATTCCTGTTGTAATCCAGCATGCTCAGCTTCATGAGACACTCACACCTCTATCTGTGATCGGCCCAATCATGCTGGATTTTGCTAGAAAATCCAAAGTCCCTGTCTGCGTCCATCTAGATCACGGGGAAACCCTAGAATATGTAGAAAAGGCACTTGAAATTGGATTTACTTCGGTCATGTATGACGGTTCGTTATTACCGTTTGAAGAAAACTTAGGAAACACAAAAGCGATTGTTTCTTTAGCTAAAAAATATGGGGCTTCGGTGGAAGCTGAGGTTGGTTCTATGGAAGGACGGGAAACTAACGGCTGCAATAACAACCACCAGAATGATAAAGAACAAATCTATACTGATCCAGAAGAAGCAAAAATATTTGTGGAAGCCACAAGAATTGATGCTCTCGCTTGTTCATTCGGTACTGCACATGGTATTTATTTAAAGGAGCCGAAGCTGGATTTAAGTATTGTAGACCATATCCGTAGGAATGTAAAAATACCAATTGTTATGCACGGTGGTTCAGGGATCAATGACGAGAATTATAGGAAAGCGATTCGGAAAGGAGTTCGCAAAGTGAATTACTTTACATACATGGATTTAGCGGGTGGAATAGCTGTAAAGAAATATATTCAATCTATGGAAGAGGGGTTGCCCATCTACTTTTCAGGTATCTCCCAATTGGGAATAAGCGCCATGAAAGAAAATGTAAAACGTGTCATGAAAGTATTTGCGCTGCAATAATGGGAGAAATTACATGTCCATAGCCGGGATCGACATTGGAACAACCCAAATTAATCAATCTTGGTCAAAACGGGTTCAGGCATCATACCTCAGTAGGTCTTGGCCACATGGAAAAAATATTGAAGGAAGCATTTACGTATTATCTTGGATATGAAGTGATGGAGATCTGATATGCAATACAACAAGTACATCGGACATGATTCCCAATTGTTCGGAGTAGAGGAACACATTCTTGTTGGCGGAAAAGGAAATGGAATGCGGCTTTTCCAGGTAAAAAACGGGAAAGGGCTTGAATTCACCGTCTCCGCGGACCGCTGTGCGGATATTTCAAGACTTTCTGTCGATGGGAAGAACTTTGGATACTTTTCACCTTGTGGGTATGTTGCACCGCAATACTACGATGATGACTCCTTTGGATTTCTAAAATCCTTTACAGCAGGATTTTTAACGACGTGTGGATTGAGTGCGGTAGGGAGTCCCTGTACAGACAACGGCGAGAAATTACCGCTACACGGCACAATTTCTCATTGTCCAGCAGATTATTTTACGTATGAAATCACGGATGATCACATCGTTATCCGCGCTCGAATGGATGAATCTACACTATTCGGCAGGAAAATGGTGCTGAATAGAAATATTTCCTGTTCTCTCCTGAGCAATGAAATTATGATTACGGATACAATCACCAATCATGGCACTCAGAGTGAACCACTCATGCTGCTGTATCACATGAACTTGGGTTACCCGCTTCTTGATGAAAACGCGACGCTGTATATCCCATCCAAAAAGGTGATTCCAAGAAATGACCAAGCGGCAAGGGGGATCGGCAGCTGGGATAAGATCATGCAGCCAGAGGCAGGTTTTGAGGAACAATGCTATTACCACACGTTTGAGAAGGAGGGCTTCGCGGTTCTTTATAATTCCAAGATCGAAAAAGGGATCGTTATCTCATTTGACGCTGAAAAGCTTGATTATTTCATCGAATGGAAAATGTTGGGACAAAAAGATTACGTATTAGGACTCGAACCCGCCAACTGCCATGCGGACGGAAGGGACAAGATGCGTGCGGAGGGGAATTTGAAATTTCTTGATCCGGGGGCAGAGATTAACTATCAGGTCAAGCTTACTGCCATTTTATATGATGAATTACGTCTGAAATATCCTATGATTATTTCAGGCTAAAATACTTAAGAACGAATAGAAAGCAAAAGTCAACTCTATCGCTTCGAAAAACCTTATCCTTCTCTCAATCTAGAAACGGCCGGGGATAGGCTGCCCCCTTATCATAGGCAGCCTTAAAACAAGCAGGGGATAGGTGTTGAAAGCCTATTTATCTTAGATAGTCGAATATACAAGGAAATATATCCTATTTGCTGGATGAGGGTTTTAACAAGGTGAAAGGGGAAAATGAATATCCTGATGTTAATCCTCGTGATTATTTTAAAGGCGAGATCCGCATCGTATAATTAGACGTACACCACACGGATGTTTTTGAGTGGTGAAAAACATGTGGGGGATGTTGTGAGAGGGGAAAGAATTTCTATATAATAGTGGGAGATACAATTGGTAAGTTAATTTCTCGTAATAGGAGTCAATATGACAACTATCAGTATCTCATCAATCATGAGTGGTTGGGTGGCGATTGCAACAGGAGTCGCAGGTTTGTTGGGACTTGTGTTCATCATCTTATTCTTCACTATCGGCCAGCCCTTCGGCACACTTAATGATGTTTTCATTGGCATTGCAGGTATCTTTAGCGGAGCCCTGGCATGGACGCTTTATGCGGAATACCATACCCAATCACCGTTTCTAAGCCAGGTTGCATTAATTTTTGCATTGATCGGAGCACTCATTGTTCTAATAGGCTCAGTCCTGGTAATCTCAAGCAAAACGGGCTGGTATCTGGCTGGATTGTACATGGCAGCAGGAAATGCTTTGATTGGTCTGTGGTTGTTGGGCCTAAATTACTCTGTTCAACATAGCAATCCGTGGCCGCATGGGTTGGTTATTTTTGGAATTGCTACTGGCATTATCATGTTACTGGGACTGGTGGCTATCCCAGGGGTATTTCGCAGTATTGACTCGATGGAGACTGCACCGTGGTATATTAACTACGTTGGGCAAGCTGGCGGATTGGGATGGCTTATCCTTTATCCAATTTGGTGCATTTTATTAGGTCGAGTTTTGTTAATCCAGTAAGGTAAAGATGAAAGTTATTAAACAGATTCCTGATCATTCACTAGGAGGCAATTAAAATGTCTGGTGAACACGAATCCAATGTAGCTGTTAGTTTCTTCAACATTCACAATGTAATTACTCGTGGTCTGAGGGTTTCACTTGAAAGCGTCCGGAGAGTTTTACAGCGAGGTATCCAGGGCGAAGAGAGTCGCGAGGGCTTTTTCAATTTTATTCGAGCCCACACATCTGTAATGAATGCTCATCACCTGACAGAAGACGAAATTGTGTTTCCATATTTTCGAGACAAGCTTCCCGAAGCTCCTTTTGATTCATTGACTTACTATCATCATGTAATGGTTCTTATACTGGATGAAATCAATTTGGCTCTGGATAGGAGTAATAATAAAGACCAGCTTGAGATCGAACTGAGGAACATCGAAAAAGCACTTGCCCGATTGAATGAGGATTGGCCTTACCACATACAGCCAGAGACAGATGAATTCATCAATAAGGCCGATGCATTGATTCCGGTTGAAGAACAACTCAGGTTGGTAAGGTTATTTGCAGAACATGATCTAAAAAATGCTATGCCCCTTCACTTGACAGTTCCTTTCATGCTCTACAACCTACCACTCGAAGACAGGATGGTATTTTCGCAAGGGATGCCTGCAGAGGTCGTTCAGAAACTTGTTCCAGTCGATTGGAAACCGAAATGGGAATCTATGAGACCATACCTTTTGACATGAAGGCGGTATCTCACGAATACCAATTTACTTTATCTAAACCATCTGGTTCGTAAAACAACAACTTGAATTCTCATCATCCAAGAGTTTTAGGTTAAAAGCCCGCCTCGTTATGAGGTGTTCTGGATTTCGATGTATGTATTGGGCATGAGTGGCAGGGAACACGGTACCCTGTCAAACCCCCCTGGTGCCTAGGCGATGCCCTACAAAGTTATCGACACTTGGGGAATATATTCAATTGTTGATCACCCTCTATGTTCACTTATGGTCTTCTTGCCCCCTTAGCATAACTAGCTTTCAAACAAGCAGGGGATAGAGGTTGAAAACCATTTAATCAATAGTGTCTCGCATACGAAAAGCATAGCTGTTCACATACCTGGTTCACTTTATGTTCGGCTGAAAATTATTCATAACTGCGCATAAATTCATTTAGGGGATTTGGCTACCAAACTCTATATTCCTTCGGTTCGGAAAAACCTTGTCCCGCGCCAGCGCCTGATCCAGAAGATGAATGATGCTTGTCAGCAGGTGTTAACTTCCCAGCCGGTAAGCGTCTGGATACTATCGCATTTGAAATCATTTTCGGCAAGGAAAGCTGAGTTGGTCATGCCCATCGGAGACCACCTCAAGCAGCAGTATGGCTCCCTACATCCGGGGGAAAATGGAAAACGCCTGGTTTTTCGTATTCTTCAAATCCAGATAATACAATGACAGCATTGGTCACTGTGTTCCCTGGGTTACGCCAGCGGTGGGTCAGCCGGGCTGCGAAGAGCAAGCTATCTCCAGCTTCTAATGTGTAAAATTTCCCCTCCACTTCATATTCGAGCTTACCGCGCAGGCACATGACGAACTCACTTCCGGTGTGGACGATCTTTTCCTTGCCACTCTCCGCGCCGCTTTCCAGGGTCAGCATAAAGGGCTGCATCCTGCCGGTGAAAGCTTCTCCACCCAGCCCTTCCCAGACGCCCAAAGGGAAGGGTACATGTGTCCGATCTGATACGGATCGAAAAACAATTGCCTCCTGGGTTTGATCCTGGCGAAACAAGGCGGTTATGGGGACGTTCAGTGCGTCTGTCAGACGATAGAGCGTGCTAACCGAAGGAGAGGTAAGACCCCTTTCGATCATGCTCAGGGCATTGGCAGACAAACCGCTTATCCGGCTCAGCTCGCGGATGGAGATGCCCCGCTCATCCCGTAACTGCCGTAGTAGTTGACCTACATATACAGATGGCGCTTCCCTATCAAACATCGATGATTTTCCTTCCGTTGTCCTGAATAATTACACAAGTGTACCTATTAATGTGACAGCATCACAAAATATTTGTGACGAACAATACTATATATGTGACAGGATATCCGCTAATATATCATAAATTGGAATATTCGTATGTGCATATATTGGATAAAACATCTATGACTAATCCCCAACTGACCCAGGAAGTTTCACAGCTGCATGCGGATATCTGTTCCGCCTTAGCTGACCCCAACCGGATTTTAATGATCTATGCCCTGGCTGAAAAACCTCGTTCGGTGAATGACCTGACCGAAGAATTAGGCATAAGCCAACCCGCGACTTCCCGCAATTTGAAGGTGTTACGGGAGAGAGGGCTGGTATACACCGTCCGCCAGGGGACGACGCTGGAATATCACCTAACAGATATGCGTTTGGTGGATGCATTAAATACACTGCGTCTGGTACTGCGTGACAGGCTGACCTACCGGGCCAACTTGATGGAGAACGCCAGTGAGACCAGCCAGGTAGCTCCCAGGGCTTAATCTCCTAAATTCGATCATGAAGTAACAATTCTTGGTAAAGGAACTTTTTTGAGGAGGAAAGCATGCCACATCCGAGGATACGTTATTTAATACCCATTTTTCTTGGAGCATTGCTAATCGCTGGCTTTTTTCTGCTTGTAAACACCACAAGAACCAGCGCACAGTGCGGCTCGCAGGCGTCATCATGCAAAAACTGCCATGAGACGCAAAACCAGGATGCGGTTAATAATGATGGGACCGCCTGGCACACCCAGCATGCACAGATCGATGCATGCGTCAGCTGTCATGCGGGCAACCCACAAAGCACCGATAAAGCTCAAGCGCATACCGGGATGGTGCCGTGGTACTCCGATGTAAAAGCAGGCTGCGCTTCGTGTCACCCCAGCGATTACGAGCCGCTGGCGCAGGAATATGCCACCACGCTGGGTATGACCCTGGGCGGAGGCGGAACCACCCCATCTGCAGCTAACCCTGCAGCCACATCTGTAACAACTTCAACGATGGAGACTCTGCCTACCGGCGGTGGAGGGGGGATTGTCGTCAGCCAGCCCGGTTCGATCGATTACGTCCAGCAGTATCAGCAAACCGTGCTCGGTGAGCACCCAATCAACTGGGGGAATGTGATTCTGGTGGTGATCATCCTGGCATTGCTATTAGGTGGGGGAGCGTTTGTTTATTGGAACGAAAGGCACCGCAGAGGCTTGAAAGGCTTCTTCGGCTCCCAAGCAGTCCATGCACGTGTGGAAGGGCAAATACCGGTGGTGGAAGGCTACTCGGGTGAAGTAACCGAGCTCTTGCCGCTCATCGCCAAACTGAACCCAGTGGGACTGCGCGCCCTCAAACGCATCTTGGCCAACCCCGAACATGCGAACGAGATGTTGCATGCATTATCGCGCCTCGACCCCGAGCTTGTGAAGCGGGTGCAGGCACTGGATAAAGATTCGCGTGCCATGCTGCTGGCAATATCAGGCAGCTGATCCATAGTTTACCTAAGGTTGAATACGGAGGAGTTATGAAACGGATCACAGCATTCATTTCCCAAGAGAACTGGTCACCTTACGTAGCAGGTATCCTATTGGGCATCATCGGCTTACTGGCGGTGCTGCTGGCCAACGCCCTGCTAGGAGCCTCGGGGGCTTTCGAGAGCTTTGTAGGGTGGGTCGGTAAAAATCTCAACCTGAATATATTTAATAACGCTTATTGGGGAACCATCGGAGGACGTGCTCTACCCGTTATGCGACCCGAGATCACATGGTCGGTAATACTAATCGTGGGCACCATATTTGGCGGCACGATAGGAGCACTCACCAGCCGAACCTTCAAGTTTCGCTGGAATGACGATGCCCAATGGAAGCACATCATCGGTCCACAGCCCTGGAAGCGGTGGGTGATAGGTTTTTTTGGCGCCATCATCCTGGAATATGCTGCCGGGATTGCCGGAGGCTGCACCAGTGGCCTGGCGATTTCAGGCGGAATGACGTTCACGCCCGCGGCTTTCCTATTTATCGGTGGAATGTTCGTTTCAGGCATCATCACCATGCTTGTTGTCTACGGAAGGAGGTATTAATCTATGGTCACATCAATCGTTGCACTCGTGTTGGGTGTTGGCTTTGGGTTTTCACTTAATAAGGTCGGTTTAACCAAATACCATAAAGTGGCCAACCAGTTCCGCTTCACAGATATGACCGTGCTCAAGTTCATGATGACGGCGATTGTTGTAGCGATGACCGGGCTTTATATTTTCCGGGGGTTGGGGTGGATCACCTTTCCCACCGTGCCCGCCACATATATCGTGGGGAATCTGCTGGGCGGGCTGCTGTTTGGGGTAGGGATGGCACTTACCGGATACTGACCGGGCACCTGCGCCGCCGGGAGCGGCGAAGGTAAGTTGGATTATATTGGTCCTGGGCTGTTGGGCTTTCTAGTCGGTGCGGTTTTATGGGGATTGACCTACTCAAAGGTATTTCCCTTGATCATTAAGGTTGCTAACCTTGGAAATGTTGTTATCCCTGACCTGTGGAACCTGAATCCATACCTGGCGGTCATTGCTTTCGACCTGATGGCGTTGTTCCTGTTTTACCTGATTGAACGGGCAGGGCTGCAGCGCAAAGAAAAGCTCCAATAATCAACCTGACTTGGGATGCCAGCCACTGGCAGGACAGGTCGAAAGGTGAATTATGCCGAAATCTGAGCTTTCAAAAATTTCAAGGCTATCACGACGTAATTTCTTAAAATTGGGTGCCACGGCAGCCGGTGCGTTTGCGGTGGGGCAGTTCATCCCCCCACCTGTTGCCCAGGCAGCACGCCAGGCAGACATGCTGGATGGCAATGGCAGCGGGTACATATGCACCATGTGCGAGATGTGTGTGTGGCGCTGCGGGGTGCGCGCTAAGGTGGTTGAAGGGCGTGTGGTCAAGCTAGAAGGCAACCCGGAACACCCACACTCCAAAGGAAGGCTGTGTGCCAGGGGTCAATCGGGGCTTATGAATACCTACGACCCCGACCGGGTGCTCACCCCGCTCATCCGGGTGGGTAAGCGCGGCGAGGGTAAATTCCGCCAGGCTTCGTGGAATGAAGCCCTGGAAACAGTGGCGGAGAACATGCTGGCAATCAAGAATAAGTATGGCCCAGAAGCTATGGTTTTCTCGTCTACGCACAACCTATCCCAGCCGCTATTCGAAAACCTGCTGTATGGATTTGGCTCACCCAATTACGGCACCCAGCGCAGCCTGTGTTTCAATGCCATGATCG
>JBGPBQ010000075.1:0-14888 GCA_041481345.1 Anaerolineae bacterium | reverse complement strand
CGGCCTCATTTCTTTGGTAACGAAGAGATAGCTATCCGGACGTCAATTCCGGGTGTAGCTACAGGTCTGGCCTACACCCCGGTTGGTGGTGACGTGTTGTTCATAGAAGCCACTCGCATGCCTGGCAGCAAGGGCTTCCAAGTTACGGGTTCCATCGGCAACGTGATGCAGGAATCTGCTCATGCTGCCCTATCATTCGTACGCTCGCGGACCGAGCTGCTCAAGCTTGATCAGGGATTCTTTGAGAAATCCGACATTCATCTGCACATACCAGCTGGATCGCAACCGAAGGATGGTCCCTCTGCTGGTGTGACGATGGCGACTGCTCTCGTCTCGCTGATCTCTGGCAGACCGGTTAAAGCAGACGTAGGGATGACCGGTGAAATCACATTACGCGGTCAGGTATTACCCGTTGGTGGGATCAAAGAGAAAGTTCTCGCTGCTCATCGTGCCGGGTTGAAAACCGTTATATTGCCGAAACGCAACGAGAATGATCTGGAGGATTTACCGGATGAAGTCCGTAAATCCATTAGATTTATATTCGTTGAAACAGTGGATGAAGTTTTAAAAGCTGCCCTTGAGCCAATCGCGCCTCGTAAAAATCTAGCAGCAGCAAAGGATGGAAATGGTAAGAGATCTAAAGCCAGAGAGTCAAATGCTAAAAGTAACCCTCGTTGAGGATGATCCGAGCATGGTCTCCTTGTTATCTACTCTGCTAAACATGGAAGGATACACAGTCAGGATACCACTTCATCATCATCTTCAGGGACTGCTGAACGCGATACTTCTTGAGCGTCCTCATATTGCATTAATTGATGTCAATCTTTCAATGGAAAGTGGTTTTGACTTGGTACGTGCAATCCGCCAGGAACCGGAGATAAAAGGAACTTGCATTTTAATGACATCGGGTTTAAATTTAGAAAAAGAAAGTCGACAGGTGGGGGCTGATGGTTTTATTCAAAAACCCTTTATGCCCGATGAGCTTATTAAATTGATTCATGATGCTTATCATCGATCATATATATATCAACTACAAAAAGAGTAAAAAAATATCGTGACAAAAAATAGAAATCGCACGCAGATGCAATGGTATTCCATTGATCTGCATTTACACACACCAGCGTCGAGTGATTTTCAGCAGCCCGATGTCAAATACCTTGAGATATTGCAACGGGCAGAAGCCCGCGGTTTGGACATCATCGCATTTACTGACCATAATACCGTCGCTGGCTATCGAAAATTGCAGGATGAGATCCATCAGCTTGAACTATTGGAACGGTTGAACCGCATCCTGCCTGAAGAGCAGAACCGCTTGCGAGAATACAGGCGTCTGTTCGAGAAATTATTGATCCTGCCTGCTTTCGAATTCACTGCAACATTTGGTTTTCACATCATCGGTCTCTTCCCTCCTGAAACCCCTGTGCGTGAGATTGAACACCTGCTGATCGATTTAAATATTCCCACCGACCAGCTTGATCTTGGTTCCGCAACCGTTGGCGCAACCAGCGATGTGCTCACCGCTTATCGCATGATCGATGAGGCTGGTGGCACCGTCATCGCAGCCCATGCAAATTCGAACAATGGCGTTGCGATGAGAGGTTTTCCGATTGGAGGTCAAACAAAAATCGCCTATACCCAGGATCCTCACCTCCACGCACTGGAAGTGACCGATCTGGAACAACGCGGAAACCGTACCACCGCCAATTTCTTCAATGGCACCAAGCCTGAGTATCCTCGCAGAATGCACTGCATCCAAGGCTCCGATTCTCATAGGCTAAGCACTGATCCACAGCGAAAGAAGAATCCCGGTATCGGAGATCGTGTCACTGAAGTCTTGCTGCCTGAAACCTCATTTGAAGAGATTCGCGATTTATTTTTATCCAATGATTTTGCACGCACCCGCCCACGCCATCACAAGGAACAACCGGCTTATGATTTCGTCCTGGCTGCCCGTGAAGAAGGTGCCAACATTATTCAAGATTTTCATGAGAATATGACCGTAAGGGGTGGAAAACTCTACAATATCATTGCCGATGTGTGTGCATTCGCCAATACGAATGGTGGTACGCTCTACATCGGTTTGAATAGTGATCCCAAAAAGCCGATGGTTGGAGTGTCCAACCCTGAGCAGGCAATTACCCAGCTGGATAAAGAAATTAGCACACGTATTACGCCCCCTCTGCAGTGCACCATCGATGCTCACGAAACAAATGGGAAAAAGATTCTCCGCATCCTCATCCCACGCGGCGATGACCCTCCATACGCTGTGGATGATAACAAGGTCTATATCAGGGACGAAGCGGAAACCGGTCTGGCCGTCCGCGATGAAATTGTCAGCCTGGTCTTGCGTACAAGTAGTGTCCGCCCAGTACCTCATGCCAAACCGGAAGGTGAAAAACTTGCAGTCGCTGAAGAAGCACCCCAAAGTCCAATGGTCTCTGAGCGCGATGGCGATTCACCCCCACGCACTGGCGTGGAAGTGGTCAAGGTCGAAGAGCGGGATGGTATCTCTTACTACACCATGCGCGATCTGCGCAACGGCAATGAAGTGAAGAATGTCACCCGGGTTTCTGCGCGTCGCCTGTGGCATTATGCCATTACCGAGTTTGATCAGCTGCCGGCTGACCTATCCAAGGTCAAGATTCAATGGCAGGGAAAAGTCGGTTTATTGGGAGTTCAGCGGCAGGGTAAAAATGTTCGTTATAATCTCGTCGAGCATACTCTAAAAGGATATCGACTCTATTTTGGTGTGACCGAGGATGGTATTCACGGTCGTTGGAAAGGTCTGATCGGCAGTGATGATGAGTAAATCATCACCGCATACCTTATCTATAATACGTGAATTTCAATACCCCTCAGATTATCCCCAGGTAATTGATCTTTGGAAGCATGCTGGTCCTGGCATCCATCTCCGCCATTCTGATGAGCAGGAGGAGATTGCGAAAAAACTTAAACGCGATCCTGATCTCTTCCTTGTGGCCGAATTGGACGGGTCTATTATTGGTTCGGTGCTTGGTGGTTTTGATGGTCGCCGGGGCATGGTATATCACCTCGCTTTAGACGATTCCTTTCGAAAGCAGGGTATCGGCACCGCCCTGATGGATGAGCTTGAAAGTCGGCTGAAACAAAAAGGCTGCATCCGCACATATTTGTTAGTGACCCGTGATAATTTGGATGCAATTCGCTTCTATGAAAATTTGGATTGGGAGCAGATGGATCTCCTGATCTACGGGAAAAACCTGGATTAATCGTCCGGCTTTACAACAATTATGTCTATACGCATAGGAATCCTTACTATTTCCGATCGCTCCTCTCGTGGCGAGCGACCTGACGAATCTGGCCCCGCCCTGGTAAAGGCTGTTAATCAGCACGGTTGGCAGGTCATCAGGACCCGGATTTTACCCGATGAAATTGAACCAATCAAAAAATCGCTGATCGAATGGGCTGACAGCGGTGAAATGGATGTCATCCTGACCACCGGAGGCACAGGCTTCAGTTCACGCGACATAACACCCGAAGCGACTCAGATGGTAATCCAGCGTCCTACACCAGGGCTGTCAGAAGCCATGCGCAGCGCCAGTTTAAAAATCACCCCACATGCCATGCTCTCGCGTGCCACAGCAGGTATTCGCTCTCGATCACTGATTATCAATCTACCTGGCAGCCCTCGGGGCGCGGTGGAAAATCTGGCTGTGCTTGTGCCAGTCTTACCCCATGCCGTGGAATTACTCCGCGATGAACCCTCAGCTGAGCATGGTCATCTGTCAGTTTGATTAGGGTATAATTTCACGCGATTACCCTATAATTTGACATTTGGAGGATTGAGTGGATTTTTGGCATGCCGAGTCTGTTCCAGAAGCACTGGCTGAGGAGCAAAAGCCTGGCTGGCGGGATATTCTTGAGACAGTTATCTTAGCCCTGGTTCTATTTCTGGCAATCAACGCTATCTCTGAACGGATTCGTGTTGAATCCATCAGCATGCAGCCCACACTTTATCCAGGCGATTATGTAATTGTAAATAAATTGGCGTATCGGTTAAATAACACTCCCCACAGAGGCGATGTGATCGTTTTTAAGTATCCCCCCAACCCCGAGCAAATTCCATATATCAAGCGTATTATTGGTCTCCCGGGTGATCAGATTCATATTGCCGATGGAAAGATCTATATCAATGGTGAGCTGATGCTCGAACCTTATTTAAAAGTCACCACGAACCGTGGAGGCGATTGGACCGTGCCTGCAGACCAATTGTTTGTCATGGGTGACAACCGCAACAACTCTTCAGATTCGCGTTCCTGGGGCTTTGTGCCCTTTGCAAATATTATCGGTCGGGCTGAGCTGATTTATTTACCGCCTCAACATTGGTCATTTCTCCATCAAAATATTGCCGTTGCTTCACCTGAGCCTTAATTCACCTGGTCGAGTGGGGGTACAGTCTCAACTGGTTACAATATTGCAACCTGTAACAAATGCTGAGATTTACCGTTCAATAAGGTGAAAGTATGCCAGGTAGGTCGGACAAAGATCACGAGCTGATCAAGCAAGCCCAACGAGGTGATAAACATGCTTTCGGTGAATTATACGAAATTCACGCGCCAGTCATTTATCGTTACTTGTTTGCCCACCTTGACAATTCAATGGATGCCGAAGATTTAACCGGCGAAGTCTTTTTAAAAGCCTGGCAATCCTTACCAAAATATATCGAGCGTGGTGTGCCTTTTCTGGCATTCTTATTCCGGATTGCGCACAATGTTTTGGTGGACCACTACCGTCAGAATAACCGCCTTGAGCCAAAATCTTCGGATGATATGGATAGTTACAAGGAAGATGGATGTGCAGAACCTGTTGATTTAATTGGCAGTCAGATGGAGCATCAACAAATCCTGAAAGTTTTATCAAAACTCCGCACAGATTACCAATCTGTGCTCACTCTGCGCTTCATTAGTGAGCTTTCTCCAGAGGAAACTGCCCAGGTAATGAATCGGTCTGCTGGTGCCATTCGGGTGCTTCAACACCGCGCCCTAAGAGCCCTTCGTGATGAAATGGATCGGACGGGCTAGTATGAAAAAGGATCGCAGAATCAGCCAGATCATAGATGTTTCCACGCCAGCTCTCACCAGCGGTATGGAGACTGTCGATTCGATCCTTGAGAAATACCCGCAGTATGCACCTGAATTACGCCCCAGGCTTGAGGCTGTGTTGTGGTTGACAGATGCAAAAAAGAACCTTGAACCGCCACAAGGTTTTATCATCAGTTCCCGCGCCTGTATGGAGATTCAGCTTGAAGCCATCCAGCCACAAGGGTTTTGGTATCGCCTCCTCAAGAGATATACTCCTCAACGTTGGGTTTTTAATGTCGCTGCTCCCATAGTACTGGTCCTTCTGCTCGCATTGATCATCAATAGTCTGGTATTAACTGCCCGACTATCTATTCCAGGGGAATCCTTATACTCCACCAAGATTCTCTTGGAAAATTTGCAGCTAGCTCTCACCTTTGATCAAGCCAAGAAAACAGATTTATATATCCAATATTCTCGAGAACGGACAACCGAATTCGTGGAATTGGTATTGGAAGGCGACTACGAGGTCCTCCCAACCGCGGCTGCACGTTCTGAATCTGAGATCATTGCCTACCTCCACTCAATAAATAAGTTGAAAAATCAAAACTTGACAGAGGAGCTGCCTAAGAAAGCTGAACTGAAGGAAACCCTCTCCAATGAGATTTATATACTAAATATTTTAAAGGGCTCCTCACCTCCTACAGCATATCCCGGGATAGAGCTAGCCATTCAGGCTGCTCAATCAGGTTTATTTGCACTACATTAACTTATTTCAGCATAAATACCAGACATTATAGTAAGCAGACCAACACTTCTGATAGGTTTCATTGACACCCCGGCTAAGTTAAACAATAATAAGTAACGAACAATAATCTTGTTCGTTAAATAGGATAACTAGAATAAGTTTTATTGCGCGCAACTATTTAGTTAGCCTTCACTGTGAATATCATTCGCACACAATGTTGCATTCGATGAAATGCTTGATTTAATAGATCATCATTGATCTAAAGGACAGGGGAATGTGTAAACATCCGAATATAAGGCGACAGCATGGCCAGAGCATGGTCGAAACAGCGCTCTTGTTTCCGATCTTGTTTTTACTTTTCGCCGGGATGATTGAGGTCGTTTTTATTTGTCGTTCATATCTCGTAATATTGGATAGCTCATACCAAGGCGCACACCTGGGATCACAAGGCATTGCCTTATACGATGATACAGAGATCTATACCCTCGTTTCTCAGGATCTATCGCCTCGATATAATAACAGCAATCTGATTGATGTGATCATCACGCGTGCAACACTGAATGGGGGGACAAGTATTACTATCAACCCTGGATACCCCAAGCATATGAAAGGTAGCGGTCGGGCTTCAATTCTTACCCCCGCGATTCTGATCAGTCGTTTGAGGGGTGGTGACCTGTCTGGTCGGTTGATAGCCGTCGAGGTGGTTTATGATCATCCACTATTATTTAATTTTTCATTTACCAGGGGTTTAATCCCTAATCCACTCCCTTTAGTGGCCTATACAATCCAGTATGTAGCGCGTTAAAGAGGTACAACTATGATGATTGTCAGTTATCAAATAAAAAATAAATACTCACTTGGGTTGTATTAGTTTTGTAATATTTGATAGAGTAGGACAGCAAAGGTTAATCCTATGACTCGATCTGAAATTGTTCAAAAGAACACTAAGGTAAGCAAACCTTGGGAGCGAGGACAGTCGTTTGTAATAATTACCCTTGCCATGGTCGTCCTGATAGCAGCTGTCGGTCTGGCGGTTGACTCAGCTTTACTCTACCGGGCGAAACAAAATCTACAGCGGACAGTGGATTCAGCTGCCTTGGCTGCAGCTTATAAACTACCTGTAAAAGCGAATGCAGAGCAGGCAGCATATGAATTCGGACGCCTGCATGGTTACGACTTCGACCCTACAACTAACCCTTTGGTGTTCAACTACCCGGTTTATGATCCCCCTCGTAAAGTTATCTCAGTCAAAGGTTCAACCAATTTTAATTTTGCCTTTATGAGTATTATCGGTATTCGTTCGACGCTGGTGAACGCTGTAGGCGTAGCTGAAGCTGCACCTTTGGATGTTTATTTAATCTTCGACTTATCTGAATCCATGGTCTACGACACAATAAGACCATCCCCTTGGCCGCCAGTTGGTTTCACTGCCTGCAATACATGGGACAGTGGTGGTTATAGTGATTGCATCGCCAAATACTGCAATTGGGCTAGAAAATGCGATCCATTGGACCTTCATATCAAACCAGCTGCGAAATTTTTCATAGACAAGCTGAACGCTCAGTATGACCGGGTCGGCGTGGTGGTTTACGACCAATATGGAACCCAAATCATTCCTTTATCCAACGACTTTCCGGCAGTGAAAGCGGCCATTGACAGCCTGAATGCATTTGATCACCAAGGCAGTTCAAATTGTGCTATTACGCGCTCACCAT
Organism: Anaerolineae bacterium; assembly: GCA_041481345.1. Lineage (GTDB taxonomy): Bacteria > Chloroflexota > Anaerolineae > Anaerolineales > UBA4823 > FEB-25. The sequence goes on along the minus strand of JBGPBQ010000075.1, from coordinate 7,368 downwards.
CATACCCGGATAGGGCTTGTAACAAGCAAACCAACATCGGTGACGGTATCATGATAGCTCATAATAGCATTGCTTCTGAAGGGCGCTTGGACGCCATCTGGTCGATGATCTTGATGACCGATGGAAAAGCGAACGTCTACCGCCAGACCGCTAGTTGCAACACTTGCCCACCAAACTGTGGGGTAAGCTGCCAATACGTCCATCTCTGTGATGAATGCCAGCATGCAATAGATTGGGCGATCTTAAATGCCAAAGACACCTGGACTCGGCATGAGACGGTGATCTACACAATCGCTTATGGTACCAACAGCCCAGGTTTTGAAACTCTCATGATCAATATTGCCGACTGGACGGATAATGGCACCTTCGATGGTCATACAGATAATTTCTGGGCTGCACCAGACGAGGCCGGTTTGCGGACTGCTTTTGCAGATATCGCTGAACGGATCTACAGTCGTCTTTTACGCTAATAGGTCATACAGGTGAGTTATGTTAATCAAGCGCAATAAACACCCTATAGGCCAGTCAGTGGTTGAATTTGCCCTGATCTTGCCAGCCTTAATGCTGATGATTATGGGGCTATTCGAGTTCGGGCGCATGTTTCAGGTGTGGCTGACGTTGCAGTATAGCGCTCAAGCTGCCGCTAGATACGCTACTACGGGACAACAAGGAGTGGACCCAGCCATGGATCAATGGGATTCTGTACGCCTGGCTGCTGTAAAGACAGAAGCGCAGAATAATGCGGTTACTCTGGGCATCCAACCCGGCGCTGGGCAATTTGACCCAGGTTATTTCCATGTGTATGTGTATGCCTCAGATCCACCAATGCCGGGATATGAGTATCCTGGTGGTCCCAGGGAACGGGTGATAGTGGATATAGTCTTTAACCATCCATTGATTACCCCGCTTGGCACCATGATTAGTAAGTATGTCACGCTCAAGGCGCATTCAGAGATGATCGTTGAACGCTTCCGGTTTCCTGGTTATGGCACACCCGCGGGTACCTTACCGCCTACCATTCCTCCTACACCCACGCCCACCAATACCCCCACTCCAACGCTTACACCCACGCCTACGGCTACGCCTACACCTACACCTACTCCCTAGGTCATTTTATGAATGGAATTCTGGCTAGAAAAGTATAGGATAGATCTCCTTATTGCACACGTGCGTATGGAGACAAAAATCATATCACCCCTACGCTCAATAATTAATACCTCCAACGGTGACCTGGTCGTGAGGTAGCTCATGACTACCAAATGGAGGGAGATCCTCTTCAATAAGATAATCATAAACTACATACTAAAGGGGACCTCATCACCTTAAGCTCTGCCCAGGATAGAGATAGCAACCCAGTAAGCTTTATTTGGTCTGCCACCACTGATGTAATTCATTGATTTCAGGATGTTGGCCCAATTTTTGCATCACCTTACATATTTGATAGGAAATAAAAATCAACCAAGGGGTATTATATGTGAGGGTGACCGTAACAAGTAATACTTTACTTCGTTATATAAGGTAAAATAATAATTCGATAAATATATTGCAGGATTACGTAATTTTTGTATATTAATTGAAAAGACCAATACTTCATCGACGAGTCTGAAAGATGATCAAACCAATAAAAAAATTGACCTTTCTAAATCGGGAAAATGCACAAACCATGGTCGAGTTTGCCCTCGTGTTCCCCTTAATATTATTAATTACCTATGGAATTATCGAATTCGGACGCATGGTTTTCATTTATACCGCTGTTACGGGTTCAGCACGCGAAGGTGCCAGGTACGGCGCCGCTGGAGGGAATTTAACTTCCCGCTATTATATGAATTGCACGGGTATCCTTGATGCCGTACAACGTGGCTCTATCCTCATTCAGATAAACAATAGCGATGTCTCCATCTGGTATGATCATGGTCCCAATACCACTCACATTAAAAATTCATGCCCCCCGATAGATGCTAATGGTATGGACGTGATCAACATGGGCGATCGGATTGGTGTACATGTGGTCGCACATTATTCACCCGTCATCGCTTTTCTAGGCTTCAACGGGTTTGATATCATCTCAGAGAATGCCCGTACCATCCTGGTGAATGTGGACGTGGTCGGCACAGCCGTCGCCCCTGTCGCTACAAACACTTCCACTCGCACTCCTGGACCCGCACCTACTAATACGCCCAACTACACCGCTACAAAAACTCCTACCATTACGATCACCCCTTCGCCCACCCTTTCACCCACCCCAAGCGATACACGCACACCGGGTGGACCATCAGATACTCCCGAAACTCCTACGCTCACTGCTACCCCCGTTTGCGTGGTCAACGGCGGTGGATTTGAATTTCATGATGATTTCTTCCGCTGGACTTTAACCAGTCTGAGCACCAATTTAATCCGTTTGGATAGTGCCAGCATCACCTGGCCAACCCCCACTCCGCCTCCCACCGTTATGCCACCCCTTGCCATACCACCGACTTCCTTTGTACCGCCTGTACTGGGCAATTCATCCACACCTATCCCACCGGGAATCCTTGTCAAAATACCACAGCCTCTCGCCCCAAAAACTGATACTCCCACTGCAACTCATACTAGCTCGCCTACAGCAACCAACACGCCTACATCCACCTTTACCCCCGGACCTTCGCCCACCCCGACGTCTACTCCCATCCCAGCACCGAATTTAATCGAGATCGATGTCGGAGTTTATCAGGTTTGGTTGGGAAACGTACCACCCCCCTCAGCATCGGTGGGTTCATGGCTCGGAGACGAATCCAGGCGTGAGCTCAGCCCAGGAGCTTCTCATACCACCTCGTATTATTTTTCAATGAGACGTTTACCTGGCACCTATTCAGTAACCTTGACTTATATGGATGTGAACTCCGGTCTGACGTGTTCGGTATCGTATTCATCCTTCTCACCATAACAGGTATACATAAACTTTTTTTAGATGAATTGAAATTGTTGATCAATGAACCACACACTACATAACATGAATTCTTTCCTTCACGACCCAATGATCTATTTGTCAGGGTGCAAAGGTAGAAGGAGATGGTAATGAAAAATGTGATCCAATCCAAGAAAAAAGAACGTGGTCAGAGCATGGTTGAGCTGGCATTAACCTTCACCATTCTAATGACACTGCTTGCTGGGACAATCGACCTCGGACGTGCTTTCTTTACCTGGCTGGCACTTCGTGACGCGGCTCAGGAAGGCGCTTCATATGGCTCTATCTACCCCAGCCGAGTGGACCTGATCAAAGAGCGCGTATGGGACAACTTGGAACAGGTCTCGAATCATCCGCGGACTGATATCACCATCAATGTAGGTTATATCGACCATCCATGTCTGGGAAATACCATTCTGGTCAATGTTAATTACCCCAATTTTCCCCTCACCATGCCTTTCCTGGGTACCATCCTTGGTTCTCAAACCATATCTATTCATGCTGCAGTGAATGACTCAATTTTAAAACCGCTGGTTTGCCCATAGGAAGACAAAGTTATAAAGGAGGCAATTATGAATGTGAAGATGAATAATTCTGAAAAAGGCCAGGCTATTGTCTATTTGGTTGTCGGCATGGTCGTCTTCCTGGGTTTCGTCGCCCTGGCGATCGACGGTGGTATGGCTCTGGCGGATCGACGCCATTCACAGAATGCAGCTGATGCCGCCTCCCTGGCGGGTGGGGCTGAAGCCGCTATGACGCTGGAAAGTCACCACATAAACTATAACAATTGGGACTGCAGTAATGGCAGCGCTGTCGCCTCGGCAATTTTCAATGGTGAAAACACCGCCATCTCTCGCGCTGCAGCCAATAACTTCAGCATCGATAGAAATCAAACTGATCATAATGGGGTGGTGGCTGGATGTAAAACCACCGTTTATCCTTGGAATTTTACCGATATATATGTCGATGTTTCGGTGGATATCTCGGCAACCACGAAAAGCAACTTTGCTCAAATCCTTTTCCCATCCATTCTGCATAATGAAGTCGATGCCACCACGCGCGTTCGTCCGCGCCAACCAACCGTCTTTGGGAATGCCCTCGTCGCTCTCAGCACTCAACCGTGTAGCGGTAATAAGTACGGTGCACTCTTTTTAGGCACTGGGGATACTGTCATCAATGGTGGAGGTATTTTTTCCAATGGTTGCGTGCGTAATAATGGTAACTCCACGGTAAATGTAACCGGAGGTGAAATCTTTGGTCATTATCTTGATATCGCAAAACCAGGAGATATCCATCCGTCACCTCAAACGACAACCTTCGTAATTCCAGAATCAAATTATGATGTCCCGTTACCTGCAAAGGATGGCTCGGGGAAATGCATCGGTGCGACAAATGTCTCCGGAGATCTGCCTTCCAACATGACGCCGGGTTTATATTGCGTCACAGGAGGTCTGAAACTCCACGGAACCTACATAGGCACAGGTGTGACTATCGTTGTTCTTGAAGGCGATATCGATGTAAATAGTCAAACTGTCCTTCAATTAACTGCCCCGGGGAGTAGTCCCGACCCTTCTCCAGCAATTCCGGGCCTTCTTATTTATGTTCCTCCCTCCAATCCTTCTCCTGTCACATTGAATGGTGGTTCAGGTTCGTTCTTAACAGGAACGATTCTTGCTCCGAGGTCTGAACTCACTTTGAATGGCAATGCAGCTGATTACGTGAAAGGACAGGTAATTGGTTGGACTGTATTTGTCTCTGGGACCAATGGTTTTGGAATTGATTACAATCCGAATGAAGGCTATCAACTGCCGACATCCATCGAGCTAGCCAAGTAGACCTTGCATCAATAAAAAATAACAAGCGGTGCACTCCACCGCTTGTTTTATTTAACCAACACTCCGGGCAAGCTACCCAGCGGCACCCGGAATATCCTCCTTACTGCTGCTTCTTCTCAGACCTGACAGGTTTCGAAGGGTTCCGCCGCGCTGGACCCACCCGGAGCGCAGCAAGCATACCTTATGAAATTAATCCTGTCAATGTTTTTCTCTCCGCCGTGAGCCTAAAACTCCACCTATGATAATCAACACCAGCACACTTGCCCCAATAACCAATCCGGCGTTACTCCCCACTGGAGGCAGCTCACGTGATTCGGGGGTTTCAACCACCACCAGCGATGGTGAAACCGTGGGAGCGAGTGTCTGGTCCACCTGCAGATTGCTCGCTTTTTGCATAACAAACTGTTCTGACGAAGGGATGTGTGCGCTTGCACTTTTTGAGGTTATACCTATAGAAACCACCCCTGCTAATATAAATAATAACCAAAATAGATGATTCTTCATGGAGCCGATGCCTTTTTGGGATTAGAAACAATCCTATATTTCTAGTTTATCACATCATCTTCCGTTTTTAAATCAAAAAACCCATTCATAATCAAGAACGAGCTGTTTTATCCAGAGCGATAAGGACAAAGAATAATAACCAATTAGGATGGGTTTACTGGTGATGTTGGTAATTTGTGGATTTTTGGTTTGGAATATCAGGAAATTATTTGCAAGGGTTTTGACAATAATAATCAAATTAAACCAGGAGGTGTAGTCCTTCACAGTTCGACCAGGATCCATTCAGAGATCGGGAATGCATGAAGGGCGAGTTGCCAGAAGAAGTGAGAGCCGTAGGATCGTACAAGCGAGCGGGTATGGCGTTTGCTGCAAAAATAACCACGAAAAGATACGGGCTGCATAAAATAGTGAAACTGATTATACTTAAGCGGTAAATAGGAGGCTAACGTGAGTGATTTCTTTGGAAAACTAAAAAGCGGTGCCGGAAAGATGGCTTTCGAAGCCGAGAAGATGAGTCGACTGAGCCGGGCGAAAGGTGATCTGGAAAAAATTAAAGGTCAGATCCAGGCTCAATATATGAGACTCGGCGAAATGTATTACACCCAGCGGGAGACCACGGGCGTAACTGGATCGGCGTATGATGATATCTGCCAGGAAATCAAGAATTTCGAACAGCAGGTTGAGTCCGCGAACGCTGAGATCCAGCGTATCAATGCAGAAATTTATACCCCACAGGGTGTGCAAGCCACAGCTCAACCCGTCGCTGGGCAAGCGCAGAATCCATCCACACCTGCCCCAACCCAATCCACTTCCCCAACAAACTCGGCGCCAGCGGTTGCCAAAACCAAATTCTGCCCGAACTGCGGAACAGAAATGTCGGTGGAGACCAAGTTCTGTCCCAACTGCGGCACGAAGGTCTAGATTTGTTTATTAAATATAAGGAATACGATTATTCTTAAATAAAAAAGGCAGCCGCCACAACCCCCCATATATTGGGGTCATATTTTGACGACTACCACCATATATTCTGGCGGAGAGGGAGGGATTTGAACCCTCGTTCCCTTGCGGGAAACACGCTCTCCAGGCGTGCCAGATAGTTGAAACTTGATTTGGATTATAGACAGGTTCTGTCTAGTGCCAAATATAGAGTTGGAGGTCAAAAATAGACCATCCGACCCACATATAGGCATAGTCAAAGGAGGATGAACCTTGTCTAGAGAATTTCAGTCTAATATAGTACACACGCTCTCTACAAATCTATTTCAAGATTTTATACCAGATTGGACTAACCGATTCTATTACTCAAAGTAACTATGAAATCTGATGATATCGAAAGATGGGTCGCGCCTAACGCTTGAGCACACTGACAATCGGATGGACAAGCGAAATGAACTCCCGCTTCAACAATTCTGACAAAAATGTTGAAAAGTCGCCCACGTGGCGTGGGATGCGCAAGTATTTTCTGCCATTTAGCGTGGTAGAGGAGACGGAAATAATTTTGGGTGTCCCTCAAGCACAAGCCAGCGTCCACCCACTTTTTTCATTACCTGAACGACATAGCCCTTCAGCGTAGCTCCGCCGCCAGCAGGAATAATCTCCATCCCACCCTGCCATATTGCGAGTTTAGGAGTCAGCATTCGGACATTGCCGCGTTCCTGCATTACAACTGCGCCTGGCATCGTCTGGTGGAGCAGTCTGTCGTAGGCTGCTTCGATTTCAGACCGCCCGTTTTGTATATCGCCAAACGCTCCGACACGCGTGCCATCTTCTGTATAGAAAGAAGCAGCCATCTTTTCATCCCCTTTGCTCCAAGCATCTGCAAAGGACATGGTTTCGTTCATAATTGCCTGCTCGTCGTCAGCTTTCATCTTTTCTCCTCTTGGAATGAATGCTGCTACAGTGTGAACATGATAGCAGTAAACTTTATGTGGGCCACCTAACAGGTTACGTTAGTGGTGGGGGTCAGGCGTGGATTCGCTCTGAGAACAGGAAAAACTCGAAGCCAGAAAAATGCTCGAAAATGCGGCAGAATCCCCACCGTCCACTCCACGCTTTGTTCGGCGGCTCTATGTAAAAGTAGAAGTT
>JBGPBQ010000074.1:0-15033 GCA_041481345.1 Anaerolineae bacterium | reverse complement strand
GAGGATTTAACGCGGTAATTTTACCATAAGTAAAAATCATGTCAACTTATCGAAAATCATTTGTTTTTATGGATTACATCCTGATTCAATTGCGTGATTTATTTGAATTTGCCAATATGCGATGTATAATTTTGCCAGAGGATTTTTCCCAATGAGGTTTGAAGATTGCTCATGGTTTGATGTTGAGAAGTATCTGCAAAATGAGGACCGGCTGATCTTCATTTTGGGAGCGTGTGAACAACACGGCTATCTGAGTCTATTGTGTGATTCCAAGATTCCCCTGGCATTAGCTGATGCCGCCAGTCAGCAAACCGGAATACTGGTGGCACCAACTGTCAACTATGGCATCTCGCCTTACTTTCTCGAGTATCCTGGCAGTTTCAGCTTGAGAGTGACAACTCTATTAGATTTGGTTGAGGATATTGTACGCAGCGCTTACCGCCAGGGTTTTCGACGAATGCTTTTTTTGAACGGGCACGGCGGAAATGACCCTGCTCGCGCCAGGCTTTATGAAGTTGCGAATACTTTGCCCCAGCTTCAATTAGCCTGGTATGCCTGGTGGCAATCACATAGCGTCGAAATTGCCGCGATGAAACATGACCTCCGCTCTTATCATGCTGCCTGGATCGAAGCATTTCCCTTTACCCGGGTTGGAGATCTTCCTGACGGAGAAAAAGTCCCTCCGCACATCCCGGGTTTGGTGAACTCAAAAGTCGCGCGTGAGCTCTATCAGGATGGTGTTTTTGGCGGCCCTTACCAGGTTGATGAGACAATCATGTCTGAGATATTTGCCACCGCTCTGGCAGACATCCTGCAGCTGTTAAAGTTCGAGTGAATTTAGATATAATGATAACCAGCTCTTTTCGAATGAGGAGATAAAATGCCTGTTCCTATCAAAGAAATTATCAAAACCGATCGAGCCCCGAAAGCAATTGGACCTTACTCAGCCGGTGTGAAGACCGAAAGCTTCATTTTCACCGCGGGTCAGGCGGGGATTATTCCCGAGAGCGGGAATATTATTGACGGGGGAATTGAGAGTGAAACCAGGCAAACTTTAATTAATATTCAGCATATCCTCGAAGAAGCTGGCTCATCGCTGGATTTGGTCGTCAAGACTACTGTATTTCTTCGGGATATGGCAGATTTTGCCCGCATGAATGCTGTCTACGCAGAGTTCTTCAAAACAGACCCACCTGCTCGATCGACAGTTCAGGTAGCTGCGCTACCCAAAGGTGCAGCTGTAGAAATCGAAGCTATCGCTTTGCGTGCTAGATAGATGCACTTCATCAGACCGGACTAGCCGCGTATTCTTTTTAAGTTATCTGATATCCGTATAGACCTGCCATCCTTTTGCACAAATGATTGTTGTATCCGTTATCGTGCCCTGTTATAACGAAGAAGCGACGATTCGACAGCTTCTTGAAGCAGTGTATGCTCAGACTTATCCGATCAATCAGGTTGAGGTGATTATTGCGGATGGTTTATCGACAGATGGTACGAGAGCAATCGTCGACGATTTTAAGTCGAACCACCCCGACCTGGAGATCAGGGTTGTCGATAACAAACTGCGAGTAATTCCATCCGGGTTAAATCGAGCCATCGAGGTTGCGACAGGCAAGTACATCATTCGCCTGGATGCTCACTCAGTACCCAGCTTTGATTACATCCAGAACTGTGTTCATGGATTGGAAAATGGCCTGGGTGATAATATCGGCGGTATCTGGAAGATCCAACCCGGTGCAGCCACATGGGTCGCAAAATCCATCGCGATTGCTGTCGCTCATCCAATTGGTGCCGGAGACGCCCGGTACCGGATTGGCGGTGCGGCACAGGAGGTGGATACCGTCCCATTCGGCGCATTTGAAAAAGAATTATTTAATCAAATCGGTAAGTTCGATGAAACCTTGCTCACCAATGAAGATTATGAATTCAATGTCCGGCTGAGGCAGTCTGGTCGCAGGGTGTGGATGGACCCCTCGATTACCTCCATCTACTATGCAAGGCCAACCCTGTTGGAACTGGCAAAACAATACTGGCGTTATGGATATTGGAAGGCTCAGATGCTGCGCCGATATCCAAAAACGCTGCGTTGGCGTCAGATCCTTCCCCCTATATTCGTGTTTGCGCTGCTCAGCCTGGGTGTTTTATCATTAATATGGGATCTGGCGCGTTGGTTGTTGGCAATTATTGTGATACTATATACTATCATTATCTTCGGCATCGGTATCCAGATGAGTCTAAAACACAAAGAGTTTTCGTGTGCCATTGGAGTCCCACTGGCAACAGCCACCATTCATCTATCATGGGGTAGTGCATTCTTGGGGGGATTGATCGTTAAACCCAGGGGTAAACGAGCCTGAGAGATGGTCGAAGTTAAGACGACTCCCACTTCAGCAAAATGGCGGCTTAGACCGCGCGAACGGCGTACCCTCCTGCTGATCGTGGATTTCCTCATGGCCGAAATCGCCATGTTCATCGCTATATATATCTGGTCCGTCGCTGATCCAAACCAATCCATGTCGCTTGCCTTTATTCGCACCCTGCCGACCTGGTTTTTCCTGCTACCATTCACATGGCCCTTTTTGATGGCGCGGCTATACGATGAGCACCGTGCCAGAGATCCAATCGAGACTTTGCGCGACATTGCTTTCTCAGCCGTGGTTGGCCTGGGTCTTTACATGGTGTTCTACTTCACTTCTCATAAGAATACACTCCCAAGGATAAGCGTCGCTTCCTTCATTACCAGTGCATTTATCCTCACATTATTTTGGAGGCTATTGTACATCCGCATATTTACCGCGCCTCAATTTATGCGTCATATGTTGCTGGTGGGTGCCGGAGATACAGGAAAGATCATGCTGCAAATCATCAACCAGCACAAGCCACATCCATACATCATGGTCGGCATCATTGATGATGATCCTGAAAAGATCGGTAAGATGATCGAAGGCTATGAAGTATTTGGTGGGAATGACAAATTACTAAAAGCCATCTGTGATCATCAAATCACCGACCTGATCGTGGCAATCTCCGGGCAAATGCAGGGGGGTATGTTTCAGGCGCTCTTGGATGCCCAGGAATTGGGGACAGAAATCATCCGTATGCCCGTCGCATATGAAGAGCTACTCCATCGTGTACCTATTCGCTATCTCGAAGCGGAATGGATATTGCGCTCGTTCGTAGATAAAGCCCGATCAGAGACGTTCTCTGAGATGGCAAAGCGCGGTTTAGATATTCTGGGTGGTCTGGTTGGAATGTTCTTCTTGCTTATATTATTTCCATTTGTAGCGGTAGCAATCCTGGTGGAATCTGGGCGGCCAATCCTATACAGGCAAATCCGCATGGGTCGGGGTGGTCAGTTATATAATATTTATAAATTTCGAACCATGCGCCAGGATGCGGAAGCCGACGGTCAGCCGCAGTGGGCTGAGGAAAATGATCGGCGCGCGACCAAGGTTGGTCTCATCCTTCGCAAAACCCATATCGACGAAATCCCCCAATTCTATAACGTGCTGCACGGTGAGATGAGTCTGGTCGGTCCGCGCGCTGAACGCCCTGAGCTGGTGGAATGGTTCCAGCAGCATGTCCCGTTCTATCGCGCCCGTCTATTGGTACGTCCGGGGATGACCGGTTGGGCACAGGTGAACCAACAGTATGCGTCCACCATTGATGAGACTATTGAAAAACTTGAGTATGATTTATTCTACATCATGCACCGCAGCTTTCTGATGGACCTGCGCATCATTGCTGTGACACCAACCCTGGTGTTAAGTTTGAGGGGTAGATGATTTGAAACCCCATTTCCTTTCCAGAAATCGGACAGTGTTGGCGGGGGATTTGTTTTTCATTGTTGTCTGCGTGCTTGGAAGCATAATACTGCGCATCCCCTTTGGGGCACGGTTATATGACTTCAGATTCCAGATCATGGTCATGTTGGTGGTTGCATTACTCGTAAAGCCCCTGGTTTATTTCCAATTCGGTCTATATCGACGGTTGTGGGAGTATGCCAGCATCCGTGAGCTAAAACTGATCGCCATTGCGGTCACCACAGCTTCGATCATTCTCACAGTCATCGTGCTGATTATTTCCTTCCTGATGCCGTCATGGGAATTTTCACGGGGAGTGTTGGTGATTGATTACGTTTTATCTCTCCTGGCGGTTGGAGGGTTGCGTTTTTCCTACCGGGTGATTTCTGAAAGCCAGTCAACCTCTATAAAGCCTATAAGCCGCCCAAAACGGGTTTTGATTGCCGGTGCCGGTGACGCTGGGGCGCTTGTAGTGCGGGAGATGCAGCGGAATCCTCAAGCTAACCTGAACCCGGTTGGGTTTGTGGATGACGATCCCGCCAAGCAAAACCAGGAGATTCATGGGACGTCTGTGATTGGAAAATTGGATGAATTGGCCCACTTAATCGATACCAAGAAGGTGGATGAGGTCATTATTGCCATCCCCAGTGCCCCTGGACAGGTGGTGCGGAAAGTGGCTGACATCTGCCGCACAAAAAACATCCCTTCACGGACCATGCCTAGCCTGCACGAGCTGATCGGGGGAAAAGTCAGCGTAAACCGCTTAAGGGAAGTCGATATCACCGACTTACTCCGGCGTGCTCCCACCCATATTGATAACGAATTAGTCGGGTTAAGCCTGGGTGGACGGCGCGTCCTGGTAACCGGGGCGGGTGGCTCGATCGGTCGGGAATTGTGCCGTCAGATAGCGCGCTGGGAACCTTCGGAGTTATTTTTATTAGGGCATGGTGAAAATAGTATTTTTGAAACCTTGATTGAGCTCGAACAGAATTATCCGCCGCTAAATCTGCACCCGTTGATCGCGGATATCCGCGACAAACAACACATCCATAACTTATTCTCCACCTACCAGCCGCAGGTGGTCTTCCATGCTGCAGCCCACAAGCATGTGCCCTTAATGCAGGCCAACATCGAGGAAGCTGTCAGCAACAATGTCCTCGGCACGCGTATCATTGTTGATGCATTGATTGAACATAACGTGGAGAGACTGGTGATGATTTCCACGGATAAAGCCATCTGCCCCACCAGTGTTTACGGAGCGACCAAGCGGATTGGTGAAATGCTTATTCTGGATGCGGCGCGCCGGACGGGTAAATCATTCTCCGTTGTACGCTTTGGTAACGTCTTGGGAAGCCGCGGCAGCGTCCTGTTGCGCTTCAAGCGACAGATTGATTATGGCGGTCCGGTCACAATAACGCACCCGGATATGCAGCGTTATTTCATGACTATTCCCGAAGCTGTCCATCTCGTCCTGCAGGCCTCAGCCATGGGCAAAGGTGGAGAAGTATTTGTGCTTAATATGGGAGAACAGATCAAGATCGTTGATCTCGCCCAGGATTTGATCCGCCTGTCAGGTCTCGAACCCGGCAAGGATATAGAGATCGTTTTTACGGGTATCCGGCCGGGTGAAAAGTTAAGGGAAGCATTGTGGGATGAAGGTGCCGACTATCTGACCACCATTCATCCGGATATTCTTCGCCTGAACGAAAACGAAGTATTGACCAGTAATGATCTGGATGCAGTAATAAACAATATAATCGAGCTGGGGATTAACGGCGATCCTGAACAGATCGTAAATATGTTGAACAAGACCATCCCTGGAGCGGTCGTCAGCAGCACTCCAGCCCCAGATATAACTTCGATGATTTAACCAGGCATGGTTGCAATGAGCCCAATCGAATGGGATGCGTTCATTTCTCGATTTCCCAATCCACATATATTGCAGACCTCGGCATGGGGACAACTCAAAGCTGATTTTGGGTGGCAGTTGGCTTATACCGTTTCAGAGGATTGCGGGGCTCAAATCTTGATTAAACGGATTTTTCCTGGAATCAATTTTGCCTATATACCCAAAGGACCTGTCGGGGCAGATTGGGACCCGTTGTGGCCTGAAATTGATGCAGTTTGCAGGAATTTACATTGCGTTTTTTTAAAGGTTGAGCCTGATTTTTGGGAAGCAGAGGATGGGGATAATGACACTACGAATGAGCTTCTTTCCATGGGATTTATTCAAAGCAATCACACCATCCAACCCCAGCGCACACTCGTGATAGACCTGACCGGTGGAGAATCGCAGATCCTCGGTCGAATGAAACAAAAGACACGCTACAATATCAACCTTGCGCTCAAGAAAAGTGTAATCGTCCGACCTCACACCGATTTAACCGCATTTTACGATTTGATGAAAATCACCGGTCAGCGTGACCAGTTTGGTATTCACAGCCTGGAGTATTACCAACGCGCATTTGATCTCTTCTATGCCCATAATCAGTGCCAATTGCTCCTGGCAGAATTTGAGCGTGAGCCCGTCTCAGCACTGATCGTCTTTAGTATTGGTAACCGCGCCTGGTACTTCTATGGGGCCTCTTCTGATTTACACCGTGATCGAATGCCCAATTATCTTCTGCAATGGGAAGCGATGCGTTGGGCAAAATCCCAGGGCTGTCGTGAATATGATCTTTGGGGCGTTCCAGATGAAGATCTGACCACCTTGGAAGCAGATTTTTCCTCCCACAGCGATGGTTTGTGGGGCGTATATCGTTTCAAGCGTGGGTTCGGCGGTCAGTTAAAGCGTTCCGTTGGTGCGTGGGATCGGGTCTATAATCCCATTCTATATCGTGTCTATTCGTTGTGGCTCAAATATCGGAAAGTTGAAGCTTGATTATTAAGGGCGACCATATGCTTCCCACTAACCCTTCTACCATCAATCCCATCCAATGGAATGCTGCCATCTCTCGGCTGCCGGGTTCACACGTCCTGCAAACCTGGGAATGGGGGCAGGTAAAGTCACAATTTGGTTGGCAGCCTACCCACCTGCTTTGGTATAAACAGGATGACATGTATACAATCTCAATTAATCAATTCCCTGATATCCATAATCAGGATCATCTTATAGCGGCTGCGCTTATCCTGCAACGTAATATCAGGATCGGTGGATTTTCGCAGAAGATGGGGGTGATCTACGTACCAAAAGGACCACTGCTTGACTGGAATGATGTTCCCTTGCGTCACCGGATCCTGACAGATCTCAAAGAATTTGCGCACAGACATAATGCGATTTTTATAAAAATCGACCCTGATTTTGAGCTTGGAGAAGGCATACCTGGAAATCCTGGATCAAACGAAAACCTTCTAGCTGGAAACGTTCTCATTGACCTAAAAGATGACGGTTGGCAGTTCTCCCATGAACAGGTCCAATTCCGCAATACAGTATTAATTGATCTTGCGCCCGCTGAAAAAGAGTTACTTGCCAAGATGAAACAGAAGACACGTTACAACATGAACCTGGCACTGCGTAAAGGGGTGGTTGTGCGCCTTGGTCAACCCGCCGATATCGATCTGCTCATCCGCATGTATGCTGAAACCTCAGTGCGTGATGGTTTCGTCATCAGAGGTGAAGGATATTACCGTGAAGTCTGGAATTCTTTCATGTTCCACGCTACACCCAAACGGCTGGATCAACCTGTTGCCGAGGCGCTGATTGCTGAAGTGGAAAGTGAACCTGTTGCCGCCGTGATCATCTTTCGGTTCGCAGGCAAAGCCTGGTATTTGTACGGCATGTCTCGCACCGACCATCGCGACAAAATGCCGAACTACCTACTCCAATGGGAGGCGATCAAACGCGCAAAGGCTGCCGGCTGCACAGTCTACGATTTGTGGGGTGCACCAGACGAATTCATTGATACAGATCCTTTATGGGGTGTATTCAGGTTTAAGGAGGGGCTTGGAGGAACAGTCCACCGCTTTCTAGGCGCATGGGACTTACCCGTAAACCGGATGCTATACAAGCTATACACGCGAACGCTACCGGGTTTGCTGGATATCATGCGCAAACACGGACAGGCAGCCACAAAACAGGGCATAGGACAATCAGCATGAGAACAATCCCACGCATTAAATTCGCTCACCTCCCCACCCCGATCGAAGCCCTTCCCCGCCTTACTGCCAGTTTAGGAGGACCGAGATTATTTGTCAAACGAGACGATCTGACCGGTCTGGCATTTGGTGGCAATAAAATCCGCAAGCTTGAATATTTATTAGCTGAAGCTCAAGCCAATGGGGCCAGGACGATCATTACTGCTGGCGCAGTCCAATCCAACCATTGCCGCCAAACTGCGGCAGCTTGTGCCCATCTTGGTTTTGATTGTATTCTCGTTCTGTCAGGGGAAAAACCACCCATCGCAACTGGAAACCTGATGTTAGACCAGCTGTTCAATGCGAAATTTGTGTGGACCTCACTTAAAGAGCGCGATCATGTCCTCGACGATACTTTTAGAGAAGCCTGGAGCTCAGGACTGCGTCCTTACATGATCCCATATGGAGGCTCAAATACCACTGGTGCCAGCGCGTATGTTTTTGCTTTGAAGGAGCTGATCGATCAAAGTTTCCTACCAGATTGGATCGTCTTTGCCTCTTCTTCCGCTGGAACCCAGGCGGGTATGGTAGCTGGGGCAAGAATAATGAGCTTCACAGGCAAGGTTCTTGGGATCAGCGTAGATGAAACCGAAGCGGATTTACAATCACACGTAGCCTCCCTGGCGAGCGCAACCGCAGATTTCCTCGGAGAAAAGGTCAATTTCCATCCTCAAGATACACTGGTTTGTGCTGATTATCTCGGAGGCGGCTATGGGGTAATGGGACCACCTGAGATCGAAGCCATCCGCTTATTCGCGCGTGAAGAGGGGCTCCTATTGGATCCGGTATATACCGGACGTGCAGCTGCTGGATTGATCGATCTTATCCGTAAGGGTTATTTTAAACCAGATGAGAATGTGCTTTTTTGGCATACAGGTGGAACTCCGGCACTATTTTCTGAAAAATACGCCAGACTCGCCGGAGCTGTATAAAGAATCGCACAGGTAGCACAATTCTCAATAACACGTGTCTTTAATCTTCCCCCTCATTACTAATCAGACCAAAGTAATTCCAATATTACCCAACCGGCGAGACTCTCAACTCGCCGAATATTTTTACTTTTCCAATTATTCTTCCTGGTTTCTTCCAGGGATTCTAAATCGCCTCAGGAACTTCCTGACTGACTCACGCCATGATATTTTTCGGATTTCTGCAGCGTATATCTTGGCTATTTCGGCATTTGCTCGCTCCGAGCTGTACACGGATTTTTGATACTCAGTCAACAACTCACCAGCAGGCGCAGCCACTGCAGGTAAGGCGGAAATTAACAGGTTGGTCCGTTCAGTCGGAGTGTCATAAATCTCAGGTTTTTTCCCCAAACGGTCAAGGGCATGGTTGATCTCCATATAGGAGCGCGACGTTGAAGGAAGTTTCATGTAATAAATCCAGCTTATCAGAAAGCTAGGCGGCGTGATTCCAAATTTACGCAGGCCTCTTTCCAGTGTTTCAGGCACTTGAATAGATATCCGTTCCAAGAATGGATATACTCTGAAGCCGCGAAAAAATTGCCAGGCAAGAATTATCGTTGCACCGATTATTATTTGAACGAATACAAATAATATGATGTTTGTGGTTGTCCAGAAGCTCTTCGGTCCACCTGAATTTGATGCACCTCCAGGGAGCTGTGGACCAGACCCTAGCTCCTCACGAGTAATTGGATTCACACGCCCCCTCCCTGATTCAATCAGTCCAAAACTTGCTGCATCTTCTCCTGACGGGCGGGAAAGCGCTGATTGGGCGGCAGTCGGTTCAAAAATTACCCAGCCGATTCCCGGGAAGTAGACTTCCGGCCATGCGTGCGCATTGTTTTGGCGCACCACAAACGTGGAAGAATCGCCCAGCTGAGTCTGGTTGATTTCCTGGCTCGCTGCGGCCGGTACCTGGGCCGTTGTATTATCTTCGCGCTGCCCCTGGACAAATCCAACCGACATCCGTGCAGGGATCCCTAATGAGCGCAGTAAGATTACCTCCGCGGTGGCGTAATAATTGCAAAACCCTTTTTTATAATCAAATAAGAACCAATCAATCCGTTCTTGTTTCGCGGGTGGTTGGCTGATTGATAGGTCATACTGAACATTTGCCCGCAAGTACTGAGTCACTGCATCTGCGATATCGTATGGATTATTTATCCCTGTGGCAATATTCTTCGCCAGATCCTTTGTCCGGAGGGTGATATTGTCAGGAAGCTGTAGATATTCATCCGTAACCCATGCGGGGTAATCAACCCCCGCATCCCGGAGTTGCTTTGCCGTCACGCTGTCGAGCGCCGAGCGCACTGTGTACCGCTCTCCTGGACGGATAAACTTTGTGCTCATCAAGGCACTGAGATTAACCATTCCATCAGGAGTAATATTCATATACGCCTGAGTCGGAATGCTGGTCCACAGCGGTTCAGAGGCTGTATATATATTTGATATTGGCTGGTGGGGCAAGAAAGTAAATGGCACCACCGTACGGACATCTGCACCAGGCTGGTTCAAATCTTTGCTGTTGGGGGTTAGATTATGCGGAGTTTGTATCGTCGATGTCCACATAAAATTATCATAGGTGTCGTATGTCCGCGCTTCCCAATAATACCTGGCTCCACCAGGTGGATTGGTTGGGGCTTGAACTTCCATCACTACCTGATCACTCAATGGACTACCCAACCCCAGCGGCAAGGTGGAGCCGTAAAAGTTTTGCACTGAAGTAGCTGAAGCTTCCAGCGATGCAAACACGAAACTTAATCGATCTTTTAGTGAGAACCATGGCTTGGAGGTTGTCTGCCATAGGTTTGCGATTGGTCTAAATGTGTCTGCAATCACTGGAATATTCCAGGCGAAGAATACCAGTATGATCGATAAGGCCAGAGCCACGCGGGATAATTCAAAGCCTATATCAGGTGGAGTGTGAGTATGCCTCTCATTCCATTTTGCTGTGTTCTTTATATACACCAACCTGGCGACCAAAAATAGGGCAAATAGCAGGTAAACTGCCAGGTACAAAGAACGAACCAGCAGCAGCGAATCGAATGAGTTGATCACGAATGCCGCGATCCCCGCAGGGATTACAACTTTCCATGGGTTTGCTTCCCTGACCAAGACAAACCCGGCATATACCGCCAACGCCCAAAATAATGTTGCCATCGATAGGAGGAACAGCAGGTTATCTGTTACCGGTTTCTTGGTTAATAACTCCTGAATAACAATATCCAGCCTGCCCCATAAATTGATTAAGCGGTCGCGCCACCGCATATCTGCCTCGAGGGTTAAGCCCAGCTGCCAGGCGATCAAGATCGCGCCATAAGCGACCGCGAAAAAGATTACCCATAACCGTCTAAATGAGCTTGTGCCAAGTGTGAGGCCCAAGACCGTCCCTAGAAAGGTGACTAGCAAAACCAGGTTCAGGTCCAGCGTCCATAAAGTTGCCACCAAGCGCGCGGCTGCGATTTCCATAATCAGGATCAGCAAAACTACAGACACCCAATCCCAATTTCGCTGGAATGTTTTATTGAAAAACAATCTATTCATAATCCTATCGATTCTGAAGCCTACAGCTACTATACTATCAAATTACCCTTAATGATAGATTATGGTTCACCTCATGTTATACCAGATGGTTTCTTATTAATGGTGCTGTTTCAAAAGTCTTGTTATAGTTTTGCCCACTTATTATTGTACAGGCGCACCTGTCGGGTTAGGTCTGAGACCGGAGGGGAGGAATTCCTAGCTTAACTGATAAAGCCCACCTTTGCGCCTCTACTTTTTGAACAGCCCCGTCTCACCTGACGATATTGACTAACCGTCCCGGGACAACGATCACCTTCCGTGGCGCCGCCCCTGCCAGGAACTTCTGGATGGCCTCGCTCTCCAATGCCGTCCTCTTGGCATCTTCTTCACTGATATCTACCGGTACCATAATACGGTCCCTCAGCTTGCCATCCACCTGGACGATTAATGTGATCAGCTCTTCCGCTGCAGCCTCCAGGTCAGCTTCCGGCCAGGATTGTTGGTGGATGGAGTACGGCTTTCCAAAGTACGCCCACAATTCTTCCGCGATGTGCGGTGTGACTGGGGCCATCATTCGAATATAGATATCCACCGCTTCGTCCCATTCCCTTGTTCCCGCTGCCCCCTGCTCGCGCGCTTTGTACATCTCGTTGAGCAGCTCCATCAAGCCTGAGATGATGGTGTTAAACTCGAAAACCTCAAAATCGTGCGTGACCTGTTTCAAGGTTTGGTGCAGCTTTCGGCGCAAGCCTTTTAGCAGCTCAGGATCCGGATTACCTCTCTCGACCGGATCGGTGAACAACGTCCAAACCCGGCGTACCCAGCGATAAGTACCTTCGATGCCACTACTGCTCCATGGTGCCCCCATATCCCAGCGTGCATAGAACATCAGGTATGCACGCACCGTATCCGCCCCATAATGGGTGACCAGATCATCAGGTGGAATCACATTACCCCTGCTTTTCGACATCTTTTCATGGTCCTCCCCCAAGACCATGCCCTGGTTTCTCAGCAGCACCATGGGTTCAGGACCATTAGTGATGCCCATGTCGCGTAGGGCTTTATGGAAGAAGCGGGTGTACATCAAGTGCAATGTTGCGTGCTCGATGCCACCCGTGTAGGTATCCACAGGCATCCAATAGTCATATTCAATCGGGTCGAATGGTCCTTGATCATAATACGGGTTTAAATACCTCAGGTGGTACCAGGATGAACACATGAATGTATCCATCGTATCGGTATCTCTGGTGGCAGGTTTATTGCACACCGGGCAAGTGGTGTGCTTCCAGGTTGGATGGATGGTCAATGGGTTGACACCCGTTGACCGCCATTCCACATCGTCGGGCAGCAAAACCGGTAGCTGATCTACAGGAACAGGGTTCCAGCCGCAGTCATCACAATAAACCATCGGGATAGGTGCACCCCAATAACGCTGGCGGGAAATCAACCAGTCGTGTAACTTGTAATTGATTGCAGCTTTACCAATACCTCGATCTTCAATGTACTTTATGGCAGTGTTAACAGCTTGATCTGCTGGAGTACCCGTCAGCGCTCCTGAATTGACCATGACACCGCTAGCAGGGACTGAGGCTACCATTGTGGCACCATCCAGTGGTTCAGAATCCGTTGGCTGGATGACTATACGCACTCCCAGACCATACTTACGCGCAAATTCAAAGTCACGTTGGTCGTGGGCAGGCACCGCCATGATTGCACCTGTCCCATAAGTCATCAGCACATAGTCAGCAATCCAGATGGGGATTTTCTCGCCATTGACCGGGTTTATTGCGTAACCACCGGTGAAAACACCCGTTTTTTCTTTGTCCGTAGCCTCGCGATCAATATCCGATTGCCGGGCTGCCTGTTGGATATAGGCTTCCACAGCTGACTTATAATCAGGCGTGGTGATTTTGTGGACCAATGGATGCTCGGGAGCTAACACCATAAAAGTAGCTCCCCACAAGGTGTCAGGTCGAGTGGTGAAAACTTCAATCGGATCACCTTGCTCGGTAGGGAAGACCACCGAAGCACCTACAGACCGACCAATCCAATTTGTCTGCAAGGTGCGTACACGGTCTGGCCAATCGATGGTGGAATAATCCAGTAATTCATCTGCATAATTTGTGATCTTGAAAAACCATTGTTCCAGCTCTTTCTTGATCACCGGAGTCCCACAACGATAGCAATGCCGATCGTCTCCCTCAACCTGCTCGCGTGCCAGTGTAGTTTGATCCTTTGGGCACCAGTCCACAGGAGATAACTTCCGGTATGCCAGGCCGTGCTTGTACAATTGAACGAAGAACCATTGGGTCCACCGGTAATATTCCGGATCACACGAGATCATTTCCCTACGCCAATCAAACATGGCGCCCATGCTCTTGATCTGCCTGTGCATGCGATCAATATTGGCATAAGTCCAGGTTTTTGGATGGATGCCATTATTAAATGCGGCGTTCTCAGCAGGTAAACCGAAGGCATCGAACCCCATGGGGAACATGACGTTATATCCCTGCATACGCTTGAAGCGGGCGCGCGCATCCGACGGGGTCATGGCATACCAATGCCCGATGTGAAAATCACCCGATGTATATGGGAGCATGGTCAGGGCATAATATTTTGGTGTGCTGTGATCAATGTTGGCTTGATACACGCCATCTTTTTCCCATTTCGCCTGCCATTTGGGTTCAATATCTGTTGGGTTATAAACTGGTAATTCAGACATTCTGTTCTCCATTTTATCTATTTCATCAAATATATCAGTAACCTGTCAGGATTTTCGAGCGATGATCACCATTCTACGTGATTCCGACGATAGCTCCTCGGCGTTCCAGCCTCCGTAGATGTGCAGCAGCTCAAGCACTGCCTGATGGACCAATGCCCTGATTTCATTAGGGTTGTACAAACGGGTGAAAAAGGGTTTATCCTTCCTGACCCCATCCCGGAAAACAATCCGTTTATTATATAACCTTCCCTGTAGGCTATCGAAAGACGTGCGATCGATCATCAGGTTTCCTTCCTTCTCAACCACGTAATACGGGCGCATCTCCTTTAAGAACACATCTCGGTTGAGCGTATCAAATATCAGCAAACCACCCGGTTTCAATGCCTTCCGTGCATTGATCATGACTTTCAGGTTCTCCTCATCACAAAAATAACCAACAGCGGTGAAGAGCAGCATAACACAGTCAAATTCATCCTCAAATGAGATAGAACGCATATCACCTTGCTGATATCGCACTTCTACTTTACGCTGGATTGCATCCCGGCGAGCAATTTCCAGGAAACCCGGTGTCAGATCGATACCGGTCATCGAATGACCTAAAGCTGCCAGAAGGTTGGTGTGCCTGCCAAATCCGCACGCTAGGTCGAGGATTTTCTTTGGACCATCAAGCTTAAGTAACCTGACCAGCGCATTGACTTCCGCCTCTGTGCGCTCGTCAGTTAATGCCTCGCTGTAGAAATACAGGTAATCATTCACTTCAAATACGGCTCCAAAGTCAAATTCGTCCTGCGGGGTATTATCCTTTTGTATGATCGGTTGCATTTTTTACCTACCTCCAATGCAGTTTGAATAAACTGGACTCTATCATTACACTCCTATTTTG
>JBGPBQ010000073.1:0-15144 GCA_041481345.1 Anaerolineae bacterium | reverse complement strand
GGTTGTACCTTAAATACAAAGAGAGGAGTTAAGCTGAAAATATGAGCCCACAACTGATTAAAATCATTATTCCGCTGGTGCTACTGCTACACGGGCTGGGGCATGGCGGAGCGATCGGAGCACTGATCGTTATAGACCGTGGATTATCAAGTGGTAAATGGCTGTCTGCCCGTTCATGGCTGTTTCCCATTCTCGCTCCCCGGGCAGCGAAGGCAGTCGCAATCACATTTTGGGGGCTTTCTCTGCTCGGTTTCGTGGCAGCCGCCCTGTCATTTTGGGGCATACTTTTCCCTGGAGATTGGTGGCGACAGATAGCCCTGATTTTCGCCTTCATCTCTTTTACCGGTATCGTCATCTTCTGGGGTAGATGGCCGATGTTTAACACTCTGGCTGCACAAGCAGTCAATGTGGCAGTCATCCTGACTCAGCTATGGTTGCACTGGCCTCCTACGGAGATGTTTGGAAAATAAGCCTGCTACACCTGCTATTTTTCATTTTCTTTTAGCCACGCCATAATGTAATCAGCAACTTCTTGCCAATTCTTCTGGCCGATGATGAAATGCGTTCGCCCAGGAAATTCCTTAAAGACGGTGACCGAATTCGACGATTTATACCGGTTGAAATTGGTTTTGTTGAGCGAGGCGGGAATAAGATGGTCGTCTGTGCCAGCGATCAGCAGCAAGGGCGGGTGGGGTTTACTAAAATCAATCGTGGCGGTTAGTGATTGGCGCGGCACCCGGCGAGATTCTGGGACAACGTACTTGTCATAGGCTGCCAGCTGCTCTGCCAGCGGTAGTCCGTTGACAAAAGTGTATTGGAAGCGTTGGAACGACATCCTGACTGGACTGTTTTGAGAGACAAATGGTGTGATGTGAGGAAAATTTGACCTCAGAAATGACCATTTGGCGGTTAATACCCCCATTGGAGGGGCTGAATCGATTGCCACCCCAGCAGAGGCAAGATCCGTTTGTAATAGTAGCTGTACGATTAATCCGCCCATCGAATGACCGATGAGGATCGGCTTTTTAGGTAACGATTCGATAAATTCTGTCATAGTTTGAATCACATCGGTTAAGCCCAACTTGGCAAAGTCGGGAGAAAGACATTTCTGCCTTAAGATCTCAATTGGCTGGTCTCTTCCCGGCCAGGCTGGGGCGAAACATTCATAACCCTTCTCACGAAAATAGGTAACCCAATTTTCCCAGCTGATGGGATTCATGTACATGCCATGGATAAAAACAATGGTTTTAGAATTCATATGCGACTCCCGCTTTTAACTCTACTTTTCCCTGTGTAAATTATACCATTTTTGTCGTAATTTGAATCCATCTTAGTAATAAAACTCTCGCTGCCACTGACTGTGGATTACTTGAAAAAACATCCCGTTGAGCTCACCAACAATATGCTTGTGGGGTTGTTGTCGGATTGATATCACTTAGACCGCGCGCTTTTTCTCAACAAACTATGGCATAATTCTGTTCGTCCAACCTTCCTTCTTAGTAAAAGGAGCCTAAAATGCCCACACCCCTTCCCCCCCTGCACCAGCTTTTCCAGGACAATTGGGATGCCTGGATGCGCTTTGACCCTCTCACAGCCACCTACGTGGGCGACCAGCGCTTTAATGACCGCCTGCCCACTGCCACGGATGAAGCTTTCCAAAACTGGCGCAAGCAGCTGATCGATTTCCATTCCCGCTTAGAAGGTATCCCGCGCCAGGCATTATCCGCAGACGACCAGCTCAACTACGACTTGTTCACTCACCTGGTTGAGAATGAGATCGCCGAAATCGGGTTCAAACCCCACCGTCTGCCCATATCCCGCACAGCCGGCTTCCACCTGATGTTCCCTGATGTATTCCAGGTGATGCCGTTTGACAACCCGCAAGACTATGCGATTTATATTTCACGCCTCGGGGTATTTAAACAGTATGCGCATGATAATATCGAGCTCATGCGGCTGGGCTTGCGCACCGGTTTCATCCCACCCCGCTGCACACTGACCAATCTGGATGCACAGTTTAACGCGCACATCGTAGACGATCCGGGGAATAGCGTCCTTTTCCATCCATTCAAGCATTTCCCACCCCAAATCGGCGAATCAGAGCGTAAGAAGCTCTCGGAAGCTGCTCAGAAAGCCATCCTTAATTCTGTCGTTCCTGGATACCAGGAACTCCTAGAGTTCGTCGAACATGAGTATCTACCAGCTGCGCGTGAAAGCATAGCCACGGCAGACCTGCCCAATGGTGAGGCATTCTATGCTCACCGCATCTACTATTACACCTCCCTCCATCTGACCGCTCAGCAGGTATACCAGACAGGATTGGATGAGGTGAAGCGCATTCGCGGCGAGATGGAGGCGGTGATCAAAAAGACCGGCTGGAAGGGCACGATGGTGGGCTTCCTTGAATTCCTGCGCACCGACACGCGGTTCTACGTTACTACGCCTGAAGCGCTATTGGAAAAAACCGCCCTGGTCCTCAAGCGAATGGATGGCGCGCTACCACGCCTGTTCAAGACCCTGCCCAGAATGCCATACGGCATCCGCGAGGTACCTGATTATGCTGCTCAAGGTGAGACAGCCGCTTACTGCAGCCCCGGTTTGGGAGATGGTACGCGCGCCAGTATGTACTACGTCAACACATACGACCTGCCGTCACGCCCATTGTACGAAATCGAAGCCCTCTCGCTACATGAAGCTGTGCCGGGTCACCACCTCCAGCTGGCGCTGCAAGCCGAGCTGTCTGACCTGCCGATGTTCCGCCGCTACACAGGCTACCAATCTTATGTTGAAGGCTGGGCGTTATATTCCGAGCGTCTGGGTCTCGAAGTTGGTTTCTATACCGATCTATATTCCGACTTTGGTCGCCTGAGCTATGAGATGTGGCGTGCCTGCCGTTTGGTGGTGGATACAGGGATGCACGCCCTGGGATGGTCACGCCAACAAGCCATCGATCACCTGGTGGAAAATACTTCCTCGACCCTACTGAATATCGCCAACGAGGTCGACCGCTATATTGCCTGGCCTGGTCAGGCACTGGCGTATAAGATCGGTGAGCTGAAGATCCGACAGCTGCGTCAGCATGCCGAAGATAAGTTGGGTAATAAATTCAACCTGCGTGAGTTCCACGACGTGCTGTTGCTCTCCGGAGCGGTGCCGCTGGATGTGCTCGATGGGATGGTTGAGAGATGGATAAAGCAAGTAGCTGTCAGCAACTAGCATTTAGCTGTAACAAGGCTCAAAGATAAACGATCGATGCTAATAGCTTTCTTTTATGAACGTCCCATTGCTTAATTCCGCCAGGGTTTGCTCGATCTCCGCCCGCGTATTCATCACAAAGGGACCGTAACGGGCGATGGGCTCCCCTAAAGGCAGCCCGGAAACGAGCAGAAAGCGCGCTCCTTCCTCTGAAGCCTGGACATTCACGATATCTCCATCCTCGAAAATGACCAGCTGCGGAGCTTCTGCTTGGATCGAGGTGGCACCAAACAGACCCTTCCCACGGAACAGGTAAGCAAAAACGGTATGACCGGCGTGAACGGAGTGGTTGAATGAGCCATTTACTGGCAGAGACACATCCAGGTAGGTTGGGTCAGCGTAGATATCGGTTACTGCACCAGATGCATTGCCTAAATAGCCGGCAATCACACGAACCTTCACCCCATCAGGCAGGTCAATCTCGGGAATGTTTTCCGAGGCAATATCTTGATATCGTGGAGAAGTCATCTTCAGCCTGGCAGGCAAGTTTACCCACAACTGGAACCCTTCCATTTTTCCCTCGTAAGGTTTGGGCATCTCCTCGTGCATAATGCCACGCCCGGCAGTCATCCACTGCACATCACCCCCGCTGATAGTTCCGTGATTGCCCAGGCTGTCTTTATGATTAACGCGCCCTGCGAGCATATAGGTCACCGTCTCAATACCACGGTGCGGATGCATTGGAAAGCCTGCCAGATAGTCGGAGGGGTCGTCCGAACCGAAATGATCCAATAATAGAAATGGGTCTAGATAATCCAGCGTACGTGTGGCAATCGAACGCTTGAGCAGCACACCGGCACCTTCCAGCACGCGGATAGGGGTGACGATTTGGGAGACATTACGGATATTATTAGACATAAAATCACCTCTCGATGAGCCATTTATGAACCACAGATGATGCGCAAAAAGAGTGCCCTCAGACACAGATAAAATCAGAAATTATTGATAATTATTGAACCATAAAGATGCAAAATATATCGTTGTTTCCCGGCTGGACCACTAAATTGGAGAGATTGTATCCGGATTGAAGGTTATCGACAAGGTTTGAAACCAGACTCTGCACAGTTTGTTGGATATTCCGGGTATAAATTAAAAAAATGAAGCCAAGTTTCTTTCTATTACTGTATAATATCCAAAGATCCCATGAATGAGATTAACTTAACCCAGCTGGTACATATGCTGTCTGATATGCTTGACCTGGTTGGTGTGGACGACCTGCACCACGGCAAGCGTGTGGCTTATATGTGCCTTGAGACGGGGCGCAGGCTTGGTTTTGATGCGGTCCAGATGGAGGACCTTTATCATGCTGCACTGCTGCATGATTGCGGCGTTTCATCTACCAGCAATCACAGCCGGATCATCAGAGAGCTGGATTGGGCTGGCTCGCAGGCGCATTGTGTGCACGGTAGCAAGTTATTGGAAGCCCAACCCTTGTTCAATCATCTTGCTCCCATCATCCTCCATCACCACACGCATTTCCAAGATCTCAATGCAGGTCTCTCGTCTTGGGTTGCCGCTTCAGCTAACCTGATCCATATGTGCGATCGTGCCGATGCCCTGATGCAGCAGGTTTCGAATAAGCCCTGGCTGGCCGTGAGAAATTCCATCCGAGATCGGTTGACCCATTACCGTACCAGCTGGTTTATGCCAGAATTACTGGATGCCTTTCTCAACGTTTCACGACCCGAAAGCTTCTGGCTACGAATGCAACCTCAGCACCTCGGTATGTATATGGCTGAACGCGAATTGGCTGACGTCAACAAGATGGTCAGCACAGAGCAACTATTCCATGTAGCCCAGCTGGCAGCCGAGATTGTGGATACCAAGAGCCACTTCACTGCATGCCACTCATTGGGTGTTTCGCGCTTCTCCGCCCACCTGGCACACCTGGCTGGCTTCGAGACGGATGTTTGCTGGCACCTGGAGATTGCCGGTTTGCTGCATGATATTGGCAAGATGCGCGTCCCGGATGCCATCCTGGAAAAACCAGCTTCGCTCAGTTTTCCGGAACGAGCGGTCATGCTCGGACACAGCTTCGAAAGCTACCAGATCCTGCACCACGTGCACGGGTTTGAGGACATCTCCCGCTGGGGAGCCTACCACCATGAAACCCTCACCGGTGATGGATACCCCTTTCACCTGAGTGCAGCCGACCTGGATATACCCTCCCGCATTGTCACCATCGCAGACATATTTCAAGCCCTCAC
This sequence comes from Anaerolineae bacterium, assembly GCA_041481345.1. Taxonomy (GTDB): domain Bacteria; phylum Chloroflexota; class Anaerolineae; order Anaerolineales; family UBA4823; genus FEB-25. The sequence continues at coordinate 9,682 of JBGPBQ010000073.1, read as the reverse complement.
GCAGCCGCGACCCTACCGCCCATCTAAGGAACCCGAAGCGGTGATGGGCTCCCTTCAGCACCACGTGCAGCTACACCAGATAGACTCAGACCTGGTAAAACTGGTGGTGGAAGATTTCGACGAGTGCTGGAAAGCCGCTGTAATTCAAGCGTAGCCAAGACCGATTATTTAATATGAGCTGAAGAAGTACATCTCCCATACAAGAAAGAATTACTGGTTCATGTTGCACTCCAGGCGATTCCCCGGATAATAACCATATAAGTTCACCAAGGGTTGGGAAAGGGCAATCAGTATGAAAGAGCGAGATAAGCATCGATTTCGGGCTAATATCACGTGGTTCAACCAATTTTTCGATGGTCTACGCCAGATTTACCAGCATGTGTCTGAGCTACTACCAACCGAATTCTTCCCAGAGAATTACGCACTCAACCTCGAGAACTATTATTACCCGGGCTTCAAGGCGGCTCCATCCCTCCCCCCCTATTACGCCTTGATGCTGGAAGGCAAAAAGTGTGCGATACAGGTGGTTTCGGTCATCGATACAGATTTGTTTGCCCAAAGCGGACAATTTCTCATCGAGCCCTCCATGGTGGTCGTGGTCATTTCTCAGGCTGAGAAGTATGCCCGGGTGGATGAATTCGCGCTTCAGGTGATCAAGAATCAAAATGTCGAACAGGTCAACAAATCGGAGAATATCGTGTGGGGAAAAATTACTGCTAAATTCCCAGCTGATTTCTTTGCCTTCCAGGTGCAGTATGATCGATTCAGCGATGACAAAAAACCTGAGATCGCGGTCGGCAAATATATCATCGATCCCATCACCGCCAACCTTGAGCTTGGTTTCTCAACCGTTTAAGTTTCGCCATCGTGTGAGCAAGTCAATACTCACTGTATTCCACATAGACCAAAAAATGATCGATAAATTCTCCACTCCAAAAGGTGATATCACCGTCCGCATGGCAGCCCCCGGCGATGCGGCTGCTCTCCAAGAACTACGGTTGGAAGCGTTGTCATTGCATCCGGAGACCTTCTCCGCAGATTTAGAGATGACCGCGGCTGAGGGGGCGGAAGTCTGGGCTGAACGAATCGCCGGCTATACTACCAGCAGCTCCGGTGCCATTTGTATCGCATTGGCTGGGGATAGCCTGGTCGGGATGACCGGTATTGGGCGCGGTCACTGGCCAAAGACCCGCCACTTCGGAACGATTTGGTGAGTCTATGTAAACCAGGACTGGCGTGGGCATCGTATCGCTGAGCAGCTCCTCTACGGATGCGTAGATTAGGCAAAAGCGAATGGTGTGACAGTGATCAACCTGGGGATCAACATTTCTGACGTCCCTGCCATCCGTTGTTACTCACGCTGCGGGTTCACCATCTACGGTGTGGAACCTCGGGCGATATTTCATGACGGTGTTTATTACGATGAGCTGCTAATGGCGAGGCTAATCTAAGTATTCATGCAGCCCGATATATCCATATTCGAGCATAACTCCATCTCGGTGTGCCAGCGTACTAACTTGTAAGGCATTTCTAAAAAACCCAACAATTCTGTATGTGCACAACGATATTTCTCGAATTAAAATAAGCGCAGTAATCCATGACCAAGATATGACTGGATAGACTTATTATCCCAAATTCGCTGCCAGCAACCCTTCCAGTCGTTTGATACAGGAGGTTGTAGCATGAAACCAACAGAAATTCTGATGGAAGAACACCGGGTAATCGAGCGGGTGTTAATCGCACTTGAAAAAGCAGCCAGCCGCCTCAGCCGTGGAGAAGACGTTTACCTGAGGTTCTTCAGCGGCACGTCGGCTTTGATTACCGGCTTTGCCGATAGCTACCACTATAAAAAAGAGGAGAAAATCCTGTTTGCGGCGCTGGTCGAGAATGGGTTTCCGAAAGATACAGGCCCGATTGCAGTGTTGATCGCAGAACATGAAGAGGGGCGGCGTTTGGCTCTGAGGCTGCGCCAGGTCTCCGAGCGCTTCATGGGGGGTGATGTGAAGGTCCGTGACCAGGTCGTCCTAAGTGCATTGGGGTACGTCAGCTTGCTGCGGCGGCACATGGACAAGGAGGATAAGCTATTATTCCCAATGGTGGAGAAGGTGATCCCTGCGGATCGGCAGGACCAGATAATTGAGGCATTTAACCGCTTCGAACAGGAGGAAAACGGGCCGGAATTACACGAGAAATATTATGGGATGGCAGAGCGCCTGGTCCAGGAATGTGTTCGGTAAGGTATTAATGTGTACGCTGGTCAGGATGGCTATTAGAATTCCTTGTTGCTGAACCAATAACTAAAAATAAGACGCTTAATCGCTCCAGCTGTAGGTGGGGTTGGAGCGTTATTTTCTCACCCAGAGGTTGGATATTGTATATTAGGCTTCAACCACTGGTCTGGGTTGTCTGCGATGTCTGATCCTATGCCAGACTGCCCAGGAAACCAGTAAGATCAGGCTCCACTAAAAAGCTTTTTCGAAGATCGCGAAGATCAACACGGAGAATTGGTCGCTGCCCTCCATGATGGGCGGTTTGGATGCCGCTCCTAAACCAAAGATCGCATTGAGGTGACTGAGCAGCCCTTTCACCCCTCCAAGTAAACACCAGGTGAATGCCGGGCTACCCACCGATGTCAGGCTGAGCCAAACCATTCCAAGCGCAATCACAGAATAGCCGATGCCAAATATTAGAGGTAACCAGAAACGCATCCCAGGAGGGAAGATATAGTTGTAGAACCAGTCCCAGCCCCAGCTCAGCACTCTTGTCCACATTAGAAAGAAATCCCTCCCACAAGTGGCAATATTCCGCGCATCTTTCGAAAGCTGTCGCGGTTAACGAACCGATGTACCAACAGGATAAGGATCACATCCAGGACTGCCAGGATGCCGGTGCAAGTCCATATAAGCGGGGTGGTGATATGCACGTCAAGAGGCATGTAATAGCTTGGTAAGGTCGCCTCATGTTTATAACACGGATTCTTAATAGATGGCCTATCCCCGAAGGAAAAAAGGGATTCGGTCACAAATCGGAAATAAAATAGTTGCAATTGAAAAAAATCTTGCTGTAATAAAATTGCACCTAAAGAAGTACTGTTCCTACTTTTATTATCGCGTAGATAATCCACCTGGTGCTCCAAGTGGGGGATGATCCATCTTATGAAGGGATGGTAAAGGATCATGTCAGCTAATGAACGGATGGTCATTGACGAGGAAAATTTCTCCTACGAGAAATTTCTGTGGACTTTACTAGATGAGGCCCGCATGCATAAATTGCCGATGGAAATCATCGGCTCTGAGATTTCCAAGCGGACGGGGATCAATTATCCGCTGTATCGCATGGTAATCCATCCCAATGTCGGACCTACGGTGTGCATTGATCTGGAATCCACGGCAATGAGATCGCCGGACCTCTTTCCATTTTGAAAATTGTCGATGCTATCATCCACGACCTGCCCGAACAATTCCGTTTTGTGATTTACCCGATGATTAATCCATCAGGGTTCGATCTTCGCCAGAGGTTTGATTCTGATCAGAGAGATTTAAATGCCACCTATAGCGACCCTCAGGAGCAGGAACTATTTTGAAGTCCAGACCTTCTTCCAAGATGCAATGAAGTTTGTTCCATTCGAAGCTGTGATCACCCTGCACGAAGATAGTGATCGGGAGAAGTTTTATCTGTATGGTTTGGGCAAGGAGAACCTAGACTTTTATCATGCGGTGTGCAGCTTTGCCAGGATTTGCATCCCCCCATGGATGAATGGGGAAATTGAGGGCTGCACCACGGACGAGCACGGCTTGATCCTATCGACCGCCCGGGACCATGGTTTTGATGGAGCATTGTATTCAAAAGGACTAACCAAGCTGGTTTATACTTTCGATACTCCTGGAAAATTAGACTTTCACTTTCGGGTGTAGGTGATGGTCCAGCTAGTACTGCAGAGTGTAAATATGCTGAATGCAATGCGCTGGATGGGGTTATTTCAACATACTAACCAACGTGTATGACCCCTAATCCCTCCGGATATCCGTTATTGGTAGATCACCCAGCAGTGTTGTACCTCGACCATATCAGCTCACTTCAGCAGATCATTATCAAGTATGGACCCAGCCTCGTTCCGGTATCGCTCGTAAAAAAACTCGCGACATTTCGGGCTAAGAACGTCCTCAACTGAAGGAACGCCGGACTCGTTGCGCTCTTTCTGATCCCTAACTATTTGATTTGTCATCTCAGCACGCTTATTCTGATAACTGCGTCATCATCGATCCAGGCTCGTTGACCGGCTGATGGCAGACGAAACCCTGGCACACGTATGCGGTTGGCCTGCTGTTCAACAATGGGCGATCCTTCAACAAGGCCGGTGAGCTGGCAGGCGGTGGAAATGAAGAGGCAGCCAGCACCAAACGAGGGTGGTAAGCATGCCACAGCGGTTCAAGCAAGCCTTGAGTCGCGGGGTCATCCAGGTTTCCGAGCACAGCTACCTCATACACGGGCCCAAGGGCGAAATCGACGCCGCAAAGCCACTGGGCGAAGGCGGAAGGGTAACGCGCGATCAGCCCTAGATTGGAGACAATCATCTCTTCGGCAAGTGTACGCCACACTGAACGACCCTCATACGTGGCAAGCTGCAAGAGAAGCAGAACGGCATGGGCGTTACCAGAAGGGGTGGCATTATCCTGCTGGTCCTTGGGGCGGTAGAGCAGGGCTTCGTGATCATCACGAGTATCGAAGAAACCGCCGGAAGGGTCAACGAAGTGCGCCTGCACCTGTTCAAGTAAGTGGATGCTGGCCTGGTACCAGCGCAGATCGGGGTCGGACTGGTAGAGCGTGAGCAGGGCAAGCGCAAGACCGGCAAAATCCTCCAGGTAGGCATCGTGTTTCGCCGATCCTTCACGCCACGAGCGCTTCAACCTGCCATCAACGAGCATGTGCTCGAGAATGAAATTTGCATTATTGATAGCGGCTGCGATGTAATCCTGCCGCCCAAGTGACCGCCCGGCTTCAGCCAGTGTAGACAGCATGAGCGCATTCCAGGAGACGAGTACCTTGTCATCCGTAGCCGGCCGCACCCTGGTAGTACGCACTTCGAGCAACCGTTTTCGAAGCTCAGTTAACCTGGCAGCAAGCGTACATTCATCAATGTCAAGCTGACTGGCGATTTGCTCGTCGGTGAGGAGGCGGCGCAGGATGGTCCGCCCATCAAAATTACCAGCTTCGCTCACCCCATAAACACCTATAAACAGATCAGCATCGTCGTGATTTGTGAACACTGTGCGGATTTCTTGCGGGGTCCACAAGTAATACTTGCCCTCCTCGCCGTCCGAATCGGCATCCAGGCTGCTGAAGAAACCGCCCGCGGGATGAGCCATCTCACGCAGGACGAAATCCAGGGTGGCTTCGCATACCTCCCTGAACCACTGGTCACCAGTCATCAGGCTGGCGTGCAGATAGACTAACGCCAGCTGGGCATTGTCATACAACATCTTTTCAAAGTGCGGGATGAGCCAGATTGAATCGACGCTGTAGCGGGCGAACCCACCCCCCAGGAGGTCGTACATCCCGCCCTGGGTCATCGCGCGCAAAGCATGGACAGCCATATCCAGGCTGGCGGAGTCGCCGCGCGAGCCCAGGCGCAGGAGAAATTCAATCAGTATAGGCTGCGGGAACTTGGGAGCTGCACCCCAACCACCGTTCTTCCAGTCATAACTTTGGGCAATGGTCTGAGCAACCTGCTCGAGGAAACCTGGACTCAAAGTTGAGTGGATGTGCTGAGCGGTCTGCTGCGCCGACAGGCTGTGTGACAGGTTCTCACTGCTTGAGAGGATCGCCGCCCGACCTGTGCGCCACAAACGCACAACTGTTTCGAGAACTTCGCGGAAGGCTGGCAGGTTGTGCCGGCGGACCGGCGGGAAGTAAGTGCCACCATAAAAAGGTTGGCCATCTGAGGTGAGGAAAACACTCATCGGCCAGCCGCCTCCTCCAGTTGTGGCTACTACGAAGCTCATGTAGATGCTGTCCAGGTCGGGGCGTTCCTCACGGTCCACCTTGATACACACAAAATTGGCATTCATGAAGCTTGCAGTGGAGGGGTCTTCGAATGTTTCATGCGCCATCACGTGGCACCAATGGCAAGCGGCGTAGCCGATGCTGAGGAAGATGGGTTTATCTTCTGTGCTCGCCTTCGATAGGGCTTCAGCACTCCACGGGTACCAATCGACGGGATTACCGGCATGCTGGAGCAGGTAGGGTGAGCTTTCATTCACCAGGTGGTTCGACATGGGGGTGATTATAATCCGATGGAGGAAAGTAATTAGGTATCTGGTTGTAGGTAAATAGGTATCAAATGGGTTGAAAAGGTTGGATCTTAGAATGAACTGTACCTAGTGATTAAATAAAAACCTGAGGGTTGAACTGGCAACCCTCAGGGATATTAACCTTTTGGCAATGATTAAATCTGCAGCATACTTTCCATAGTCTGGTAGGCCTGGTTTTGAGGAGTACCCAACGAAAGGGTCCATTCGGTGAGCAGTGATTTCACAGCTCGCTCCAGGATCGTTTTCTCCTGGTCGTTCAGCTTGGAGTTGCGCTGATAATGCCTTAAATCCCGCACCACCCGGCAAATGGATGACAGCTGACCGTCCTTCAACTCATCCATGAGCTGGTTTTTCCGCAACACCCGGTCCTCCTGCAATGCCTCGTTTGGGCTGGAGAGGATAGGTAAAGTCTTGAGAAATTCCTCCGGTGAGGTGGGAATACGCAGGCTGTTTAGCTCGTGATCATCCACAGGCACCCAGACAGTCATATCAGTAATGCTGACCACGTAGCAATTTACCGGGTGTCCGTTGATGGTCTTCTCTTCAATGCGGGAAATTTCACCCATACCAAAAGTGCGGTGAATGACCTTATCACCAATTTGAAAGCTCATATCACACCTCTTTCTGTGCCCCAATTAAATTACATGCGGAACCAAACCAGGCTGCCCTGATCTGGGCAGTCTGCGGGCAATCTTACCAGCGCCGGTTATTGTAGGATTTATGTGGGCGCTCTTCGCGCGGCCGTGCTATATTGACTTTGATTGCCCTATCATCCAGCATTTTCCCATTGAGCATCTTGATGGCGTTCTCTGCTTCTTCCTGGTTCCCCATTGTCACAAAAGCGAAACCCTTCATCTGACCGGTATCCCGATCTTTAATTACATCCACTGCGACCACCGTGCCTGCTTCAGCAAAGGCAGTACGCAGCCTATCCTCGGTGGTATTATAGGACAGGTTTCCAACATACAATTTCGATTCCATTATCATTTCCTTCTTTATAGTGTGCAACTGACCTCAGTCATCCTGGCATCCGGGCAGCCGTTATTAGATCATCCAGGATCACCTTCGAAAAAAGAAACCGCCATTCGATGCAGAATGGCAGCTTATATAACCGAGCGCGAATCTGGAGTCCGTATGGATTAATTATACCAGACAATCAATTTATCGGCAGGTAAAGATGACCGGTTCCTGATGCAGTCAGGTGAAGCAGGGTGATTGGCTCATGAAGTAAGGTGGGCACATGCTGGAAACAGCCTTTTGGGGTAATGGAGAACATAATCCTGTTAATCGTCATCTCACTTGGAAAAGGCGGGTCATGAATTTGTCTTCAAAAAGTCCAATACCTCGTGAAGCTGGCAGAATGCCAGGGAGGTGACGGTATCGGCACAGCCATAATAAAGGGCAATCCTGTCTGTGGGAGGGTCATAGAGTGTGGCGCACGGGAAGGTCACATTAGGCACGTCTCCCACGCATTCATAATCTGTATGGGGTGAGAGCAGGTAGGAGTCACCGCGAAGGATCACCTTCCAGGGTTCATCCAGGTCGAGTAAGGCAGCTCCGAAGCTGTAGACGAACCCATTGCACGAAGTAAGCACACCATGGTAGAACAACAACCAACCCTCAGTCGTTTCGATGGGGACAGGTCCGGCGCCCACCTTGGTGCTCTCCCAACCGCCACGTGTACCCATGACGAAGCGGTGCTTACCCCAGTGGACAAGGTCGGGGCTGCGGCTGAGGTAAATGTCGCCAAAGGGAGTGTGACCGTTATCACTGGGGCGACTGAACATGACGTACTCACCGTTGATACGGCGGGGGAATAGCACCCCATTGCGGTTGAACGGCAGCAGTGCATTCTCTAAAAAGGTAAATTGCTCAAAATCGTAAGTATAGCCAATGCCGATGGTTGGACCATGGTAGCCATTGCACCAGGTGACATAGTAGCGGTCTTCGAGCCAAACCACGCGCGGGTCATAACGGTATTGGAAGTGGCTCAGCTCGGGATCGGCATAGGACCAGTCAATGGGCTGGTCATCCAGCTGCCAGTGGATACCATCGGCAGAAAAACCCCGGTTCAGGTTCATGTCGCGTTTTTTATTGTCACAGCGGAACACGCCCGCGAAACGATCCTTGAAGGGGACGACAGCGCTATTAAAGATGCTATTGGAGGAGGGGATGAGGTCGCGGGGGATGATCGGGTTATCGGTGTAACGCCAGACCACCTCAGAGCAGCCGGCGGGACGTTCTTCCCAGGGGATATTGGGCAGTGGGGGTTGGGTCATGAGTGGAAGTCTCCTATGATAATTTTATCATCTGGTTTCCGGTAGAATATGTTAGCTAGGGTTCTAGTGGAGAAGCAATCTTCCTGGAATACGATTATTCAACTTGCAACCAGATGCAACATGAAACGTTATGTCAATTGGAGATTGCTTTCCACTCCCTACGCTCGGGATAGGCGGGCAAACACCGTCCTCCCGTGAAAAACAGCGGGGATTCCGCAATGACAATGATTTTTCATGCAAAGAACGCTTTCGTATATCGATCAAAATACATTCGGGATTCCAGAAACAACTCTTTGGCCTTGAACGTATAACCACAATTGTAACCAATTCGGGGAAAATTTCACAAACAAGGTTGACTCTTTTGGTAATATTCTGTATAATGGTATAGTTGGGAGCGCTCCCAATATTCTTACACATCGAACAACTCGAATCTATTGGAACCTATAAGTGCCTAATCTGACACTCGAAGACATTGCCAAGCAAGCCGGAGTATCGCGATCCACCGCCTCCAGGGTGGTGAACGACGATCCCAATGTCAGCGATGCAGTCCGCAGCAAAGTGCAGGGAGTCATCCGCACTACCGGCTACCACCCCCATGCAGCTGCCCGCAGCCTGGCCTCTCACCGCTCATGGATGATTGGACTGGTTCTACCGCGCACGGTGAGCACTTTCTTCACCGACCCTTATTTCCCGCGCCTTACCCAGGGCGTTGCCCAGGCGTGCAACCAACACAACTATACCCTGGCGTTGTTCCTGCTTGACACGAAAGAAGACGAAAAACGAATTTTCCCACTCATCTCACGCAGAGGGCAGCTAGACGGGATCCTTCTGCAGACTGCACCGATAGAGGATATATTGATCGATAAGCTGGTCAGCTCTGATTTCCCGGTGGTGATTGCCGGGCGCCCATTCAAAGCCAATGGGATCAGCTACATCGATGTGGATAACATCAATGCCGCCCATAATGCAGTATGCCACCTGATCCAACTTGGATATAAGCGCATTGGAACGATCACCGGATGGATGAACAGCACAGTAGGTATTGACCGTAAGGAAGGTTACCTGAAAGCCATCACCGAACAAGGCTGGAAG
>JBGPBQ010000072.1:0-15194 GCA_041481345.1 Anaerolineae bacterium | reverse complement strand
CATTTCGGGTATACCTTAACTTGTGCTATATTTAGATTTATCGCGTTCCGGTGAATTAAAATAAACACGCCTGGCATCACCGAGACGCCCCGGTGGGGCGTCTCTACGAAGACCCATTGGAAACCAGGAACATTGGGAGCGATCATAAACCAATATAAATCTATATGCACAAAACGCATACGGGCGTCGGGGTGTGAGGATTTCACCTGGCAGGCAAGGTTTTACGACCGTATCATTCAGGATGAAAAGTCACTAGAGAAAATACGTGCTTATATCATAGGAAATCCACTGCAATGGTCAGATGACGAATATTTTTTGGATATTTAAACGATAGTGGCAGAATATTCCGGTGTTTAGGGATCAGCGATTACCCGGAGAGGATAAGGCGGTATACCTACACGACCCCTACGACCTAGAAATATACCGGGCATATGAGGCGTACCCGGTCAGCACCACTCTTAAAAGTGATACAGAAATAGCAACTAAATCGGCGGTTGACTAGGAGTCAACGGTTGGGGCTGGGCTGGTATGATTTTATTCATCTGGCTCTCAATTAAAAAGCCGGTCTTCCTGGTATTTTCTTCGATCCCGATCAACAAATAAATCAATTCTCCAGTGGCGATGATCCACAAGGAAATAATCCCGCCGTAGATCAGCACGAGAATACCGCCAAGCAGCCCGCCGAATATGCCACCCAGTAATCCTGCTCCATTTGAACTGACACCCAATTGCTGGGCTATAGATGATTCAACTGCCGAAGCGCCAATGACTGAAAAACCACAAAATGCAAGCGCGGCTAATATGGTCAAAACCAGGGCGATGTATCCCAATACACGAAAGATCGACCCAATCGTCCTTAATGCACGAAATTTCGGTTCCATTTCTCCTCCTTTTATTATGATAACAAGTTCGGTATGGCTAGTTCAATGATCCAATCTATTTTTTATCTGGTGTTAAGTTACAGTTCACCACTTCCCTTCGAGAAGGATAACGAGCTGAATGATAAATTTTACCCAGACAGCACTTACCTCCAAGATTAATACGCAATCCCCATAATTAAGTCTCTTCAGTATACAACAAATCCCATCCTGAAGCAATTTAATCCTATAAATATCTGGAGATAATCGGTTACAATTGTCTATTAATGATTTGAACAAAATAGGTTTGGTTCCAGGTTAGAGGAATAGTTGCGTGAGAATATTATTGGTTTACCCTGAGTTCCCCGACACCTTCTGGAGTTTCAAGCACGCCTTACGGTTTATTCATAAGAAGGCTGCTTCTCCCCCATTAGGATTATTAACCGTGGCAGCTTTGCTGCCTCAGGATTGGGAAAAACGGCTGGTTGACCTCAATGTGACCAGCCTGACCCCGAAGGACCTGGCCTGGACTGACTACGTCTTCATCAGCGCCATGATCGTCCAGCAAGAGTCGGCGCGCGCCATCATCTCCCAATGCAAGGAATTTGGCGTCAAGGTGGTGGCAGGTGGACCGCTCTTCACCATGGAACACGATCAGTTTTCGCAGGTCGATCATTTCGTTCTGAATGAAGCTGAGCTGACGCTGCCATTATTCCTTGCAGACCTGGCTAAGGGGTGCGCCCAACCGCTTTACTCTACAACCGAGTACCCTGATATTCAACAAACCCCGGCGCCCTTATGGGAGCTGGTCAATCTCAAACATTACGAGACATTCAGCATCCAATTCTCGCGCGGCTGCCCTTTCAGCTGCGACTTTTGCAATGTGACTGCGCTGCTGGGTCACCGCCCGCGGACCAAAACTGCGGCTCAGATCATCGCTGAGCTGGACAGCCTATATGCGTTAGGGTGGCGTAAAGGTATCTTCTTCGTGGACGATAACTTTATCGGAAACAAGAAGAAGATCAAGGTGGAGATCCTGCCGGCATTGATCGAATGGCGCAAGGGCAAGACCGGCATGCCGTTCAGCACGGAAGTCTCGATCAACCTGGTTGACGATCAAGAGCTGCTTAACCTGATGACGCGCGCCGGATTTGACACGGTGTTCGTCGGGATCGAAACACCCAACGAAAGCAGCCTGACCGAATGCAGCAAGACCCAGAACAAAGGTCGAGACCTGTTGGAGAGCGTCAAGCAGCTCCAACGCGCCGGCCTGCAGGTGCAGGGCGGTTTCATCGTTGGTTTCGACAACGATCCACCCTCCATCTTCCAACAGCAGATTGATTTCATCCAGAAAAGCGGAATTGTGACCGCCATGGTCGGTATGCTGCAGGCCCCTCCCGGGACACGATTATTTGAACGCATGAAAAAAGAACACCGTCTGGTTGATGAAATGTCTGGCGATAATGTAGATGGATCGACCAACATCATTCCACTGATGGGTCTCGAGACCCTACAGGAGGGATATCGCAAGTTACTGGTCCAACTATACGCCCCCAAGCAATACTATGAACGCATTTTAACCTTCCTGCGCGAATACCACCCCCAAAAGATGGAGTTTCAGCTGGATTTCCAATATGTCCTGGCATTTGGCCGATCGATTTACCAGCTTGGAATCCGCGGTAAAGAGCGTATCCAATACTGGCGACTGTTTTTCTGGACCCTGTTCCATCACCCACGTTTGTTCCCATTAGCCATTACACTTGCCGTCTTGGGCTTCCATTTCCGCCAGGTAGTGGAGCTGCACGTCGGGTAAGCAGCACCTGGGGTTAACCCATAACCCACAAGAAGGAATATCACCTATGCCCGGTATTAAAGACAAAACCAAAAAGAAAAAACGACCCTCCAAGGGGCAGCGTATTCACGCACGCCGGCTTAAGCAGGAAGCAGGCAAGACTGGCCCCGTCCACAAGTAGGCGCCGGCTTGTGGATTGATTATCATTAATCTGACCAGGGGGACACTTTTCGATCCCAGCGGTGGAGGCGCAACCTGGCGACCAGATCGGCAGGCAAGCTGACACCATCACTCACACGCTCATCCTCACGCGCGTGCTCCATCGTCCGCATGCCGACGATGGTAGTGCTGACTGTCATATTCGTAAGGATGAACCGAAGCGCCATTGCAGGAAGATCCATATTACCGGGCAGTAATTCTTTGAGTGCGTTGGCACGTACCACCGTCTGGTGGAGGTTCTCGGGACCAAAATAGCCGGCACGCCAATCATTTTTGGGGAAACGCGTTTCATCGGTCAGTTTACCGGATAGACTGCCTTCATCCAGCGGCACACGGGCGATGACCCCGATATCCATCTCATCGCACAAGGGGAATAACTCATCCTCAGGCGCCTGGTCAAATATATTGTAGATCACCTGGACCGCGTCGACCAGCCCCGTGCGGATGGCTTTCAACCCGTTCCAGGGTTCCCAGCGGTTGATGCTTAAGCCAAAAAAGCGGATCAATTTTTTGGCTTTAAGGTCGGTGATGGCCAATTTCCACTCATCATCATCCGCCCAGGAGTCATCCCACACGTGGAACTGCAGCAGATCTAAACAGCCGGTGCCCACGCCCTCGACTATTCTTTCGGTGTAATCGAGGATATGCTGGCGCGGAAATACCTGGCTCAGCTTGTCGTTTGGAGAAGCAGGCCATTTAAGGTTCTTGGGGGGTATCTTGCTGGCGGCTATAATATTGGCTTGGGGATTATTTTTGATCAGCTTGCCCAACAACCGGTCACTGTTCCCGTCCCCATAAGCCCAGGCACTATCGAAGAAATTGCACCCCATCTCAAGGGACGTTTGCAGTGTTTCGAGCGACTGCCTGTCATCTGAGCCCGTCCAGCCGCTCATCCCCCACAAGCCATGACCAATCTCACTCACCTGAAGATTCGTTCTTCCGAATTTTCTGTATCTCACAATCGCTCCCTTTCCCAGCCAGAGAATGATCCAGATTGATTTTCCCGAATTCTATCACAGCTGATCAGACTGCAGATTCGGTCGACATACCGGTATCCATAAGCCGGATTAAAGTTAAGGACCTGCCTGAATCCAAACAGGCAGGTCCTGGTTAATTAGGATTAGAGCTTCCTAGGTATGCATTTCGTTCAGCTTGCCATATTCCTTGCGGGTTTTGACCAGCACTTTGGTGTAGTATTTATTGTAGGTGCAGCACCCAATCGGTTGCTGGCGGATGAGCAGCTCCAGGCAGTTATCACAGGTGGTGCAGTAATCGATCTCCTTCTCGCGACCTTCACGCAGCTTCAATGGGAGCAGCGGGTCTGCCAGTGACTGCCTGCCGAGGCCTATCATATCCGTGTAACCCTTAGCGATGTTCTGGGCGCCATACACCAGCAATGAGCTGTCTTTGTGGCTGACAGCTGCCAGCTTGCTCCTGCCTTTGCCGAACACCGAATAGTTGGAACCGATCACAACGGTTTCCTGCTTAAGATTTTCTCTTAATACTTTGGCAAAGTACTGGTGTAGGTAGGCAAAATAGGGATGGTCTTTATCGGCCTGGGTGAGGCTGATGGTGATCGATGGGCTGCCGGCGGATTGGACGAAATATTGAGCCCCGCGTTCCTCCAGACCTTTCACCAGGTCGATCGGCTCAGTCAGGTCGATTACCGGCGTGTCTGGTCCGGCGGTGCCGAACCCACCGGGAAAACCTTCCCATACGGAGATCTTCGAGCCGATGAGGAAGTTTTTATCCGGCACAGCCTTCTGGATGCGCTCGTACAGGTCAAAGGCGAATTGACGCCGGTTCTCCCATTTGCCACCATATTTCCACTTGCGGGTATTGTAGGGCCTGAGGATTTGCGACCCCAGGTAGCCATGACAGAACTTCATATCGATTCCATCTGCACCTGAGTCATAGGTGATCTTGGCGGCCAGGACGAAATCATCCATGATCTTTTCAAACTCGTCCTCAGTGAATACCTCGGCATCGAACCCTGGAAGTGGTTTTACTGCTAATCGTTTTGAAAATTCCGGGTTGCTCAGCTCACCAGAGTGGGTCAGCTGGTAAATGAAAATGGTCTTCGGGTTCGCTTCCCGTAAGCGCCTGACGAATTTGGTTAACGCTGGCAGGTTCTGAGGCATGATGAATAATTGGTTCAGTCGTCCGCGGTTCTTATCGGTGATGGTGATCGCTTCAAGGCATACCATGCCGGCTTCACCCCTAAACAGGTTTTCATAGCGGGCATAGGTCAGGTCGGTAGGATTGCCCTCGGCATCGGCATCGGTACATTCCATGGGTTGGCTGAAAAATCGGTTCTCGCACGTGCGTGTGCCGATCTTGATCGGTGAAAGCAGGATGTCTCTTGGTTCCATTGGCAATTACCTCCAGTAAGAAATTGACATTTTGGTTTACAGGTTACACGATATACCGGTAATATCCGTCAGCTTATAGTTTTTCACAGAATTCGAGCGTCACCCCGTTCGGATCGAGGAACAGCAGCACCCGGGCTCCCAGGTTGGGCAGGTCACAGGTTGGCAGGGTGATCTCCACACCGGCATCCCGCAGGAGTCTTTCTTGTTGCGCGACGTCTTCCACCTGGAAGGCGATATGCCTGAGGCCTACTTCACTTTCGTCCCTGGGAGCGGCATGGTTTTTTCCGTGGTAATCAAACAGCTCCAGGCGGGTGCCACCCGGTAAGGCAAAATAGGTGATGTCGAACTCACCACAGTCCACAGTCTGCAGCTGCTGCAGCCCCAGGATGCGTGAATAGAAATCGATGGATTTACGGATGTCGTTTACATTGATCGCAACGTGATCGATCTGACTGATCTTCAATGGGGTGTCTCCGTTCCTAGATTGTAAGCTCCCGGATTGCAGCCCATTTTGCGATGGGCTGGTTTAAGACGAGACTACATGGCTACCCTTTGGCTGATGTCAGGTGAGACGAAGATTTTGAACAGGCTCGGATCGCGGCGCAGCTCGTGCAGTGCCCAATCCAGGTCTTCCAGCGGGATCTTCATCGAGAACAGCGGCTTGGGATCGATGCGACCATTGGAGATGAGCGTCATCGCATCCGGCCAATCAGAACCCACACCGGCGCAGGAGCCGGTGACTTTCTTCTCACCCAGCACAAACTCAAATGGGCGTATCTTCATCGTGTCTTGCTCTCCAACGATACCAAATGCGGATAGCTTTCCGCCGCGCCGGAGCATGGCAAACGCCTGCTCGTAGGTTTTCACCGTCCCGACGGCTTCGATGACATAATCCGCGCCGCGACCCCCCGTGAGCCGCATGACCTCTGCAACGGGATCAGCCACATCGTCGATGTGGATGGCGTAATCGGCGCCCATATCTTTGGCGATTTTCAGACGCTTGCGGTTATCTCCAAAGATGATGACCGGGGCGCAAGCTCGCAGGACTGCCATGCGGGCGTGCAAGACGCCCAAACCGCAGCCGATGATGGCGACGCTGGTACCCAGGCGGGCATCCATGGCTTTGGCGGCGTGGATCACGCATGAGACAGGCTCGATGAAGGCGCCCTCTTCGAAGCTCAAGTTTTCGGGAAGCTTATGCACCTGGGCGGCGGGGGCTTTAACATATTCGGCAAACGTGCCATCCGTGTGGATGCCCAGCTGGGTAAAACTGTCACACAGCAGTTTTTCGCCGCGAATGCAGTAAAAGCATGTGCCGCAGCTCATATTAATATCTGCTGTCACCCGGTCGCCTTCTTTCAAATCCCTGGCGTTCTTACCAAGCTTGGCGATCACACCTGAAAATTCGTGCCCTGGGATCATGGGTAATTTATCGGCGGAATACCAGCCGTTGTATATACTCCAGTCTGTCCCACAGATACCTGTGTACATCACCTTGATCAAGACATCGTTATCACCAATCTCAGGGACAGGTACTTCTTTCACTTTGATCTGACCCACCTTTTCGAAGACTGCTGCTTTCATCATATTTGCCATAGCATGTACTCCTTGTCCAGGTATAAGGGTTTATTGGAATAAAACGTCGTTGCGACCTTCGTAGGGTTTTTCGATCATCAGGGGTTTCAAATAGGCGATCGTCTTGGTGATGCCGTCGTTGCGACTCATGGTTACGTCTTCATGCTCGTACGACATGACGTAATTGTACCCAATCAGAGACAGCTCAGTGATAACTTTCTTCCATGGCACAGAGCCCCAGCCTGGGATCCTGAAGCGGAAACCCCGCCCGAGGCGCTGCCAGTCGCCTTGAGGGATCACACCCGAGCGGCGCACGTTGTGGACCACCACTTCGCCATCCTTGGCATGCACGTGGAAGATACGCCCGGCAAGGGCGTCGATGAAGTTCTCCACATCGATGCCGAGATAGATGAGGTTGGCGGGGTCGAAGTTGAACCCGAACTCCTTGAGCCCGCCCATCAGCTCAACCGCTCGAAGGGCAGTTTCGACATTATATACAAGCTCATTGGGATGCGGTTCGTGGGCAAATTTTACCCCATATTCACCGAATTTATCCAGGATTTTCCCCCAGCGTTCAACGAATTCAACTTCCATTTCAGCCCAGCCCTTCGAATAGGGCCAGGGGAAGAAGCGGCCAAAGTTCTCACAGCCGATGAAGCCGGTTACCACCGGGACTTCGAGGGCATTGGCTGCCTGGGCGGTCTTGATCATGCGTTCGGTGCCGAACTTGATCTTCTCTTCCTTGGTGCCCTTGAAGATCGCGTCAGTGTCCTTGCCGTAGGGTCCGAGCACAATCTGACCTTCCGGGTGGTTGGCGAGGGCGGAGATGATCAGCCCATAGGATTGGACCAGTTTCTTCAATTTAGCAGCATGATTACCTTTGACGACCTCTTCGATGTCCAGGTGGGGGTTGTTGGCGAAGGCAGGCATTTCCACCGCCTGGTAACCCAGACCTGAGGCCATCTTGAATACCTCTTCGATCTGCATGTCAAGAAATGTGGCGGTAAACAAACCGATTTTCATATGATTTTTTCCTTTCGAGAAGTAATTTTGATTGATTGCGATGGCATTCTGGTCAGATGGAATAAAGGTATTGGTTGGTTCTCCTCCAGGGCGATATTTCCGGTATGAATTTCAATGGCTATAACTCAATTTCCTGCAATGCATCACTGATTTTTGCCTGGTACTCGGCTGCACGTGCAAACACCGGCAGCAGTTTTTCATATTTGCGGTTGTTATCCACATCCGGCTCAACCACCTCAACGATTTTATGGATCGCGTCGATCTTTTCGAAATTCGGCCACAACCCACAGCCCACTGCGGCAATGGCGGCTGCTCCTAGCGCGGCGGCATCCTGATCAATGATGGTCTTTAAAATGCGAGTGTTAAATACATCGGCGAAGATGCCCAGGTAGAAGCGGCTCCTGGCGCCCCCATCCACGAACAGGATCTCATCCTCCAGAGGGGTATATTTGCGCAGCAGGTCCAAGCGCAGACGGAGATTCATGGCGATGCCCTCCATCGCTGAGCGGATGAGCTCAGGCTGGCCGTGCTTGAGGTCCAACCCGATGTATGCCCCGCGGGTATTCACGCTGGCGTCCTGCGAGGTGCCCCCTGCCAGACTCGGGTTGAACAGCAGCTTGTTCGAGCCCACCGGCGCCTTTTCAGCCACCTGGTTCATCATTGCATAGACGTCTTTATTGCCGGCATCGGCTTCGGCGACCAAATCCCGGCAAATATTATCCTTCACCCAGTCAAAAGACGTCCCAGCGGAAAAAACGCTGACGGCGGAAGTGAACAACTTCGGCACCACGTGGGTGAAGACATAGGGTTTATATTGCCTGTCCAGCACCGGCTGTTCGGATGAGACCGCGATCCAGGCTGAGGAGCCCAGGGAAGTATAAACCCGCCCGCCCTGGATGTTCCTGGCGCCTAAAGCCTTGCACGAGTTATCCACGCCGCCACAAACGACCTGGACCTCATCACTCAACCCCATAAGGCGGGCGACAGATGGATCTACCGCGCCCAGGATATGTGTCGAGGGCACAATATCCGGCCATACCTGCGCCGGGATGCCGCTGGCGGTGATGAATTCCTGGGCATACTTCCAACCTTTCAGGTTATAGATCCCGGTGCCGGAAGCATAGGAATAATCGGTATTGAATTTTCCGGTGAGCCGGTAATTAATATAATCTTTGGTACCCAGGATCTTATGAACATTCTTCCACATTTGGGGCTCATGACGCTGGTACCACATCACTTTAAAAACCGTGTAGCAGGCGGCGGGAAAGCCATTGCCAGTGGTCAGGTACCACTCGTCCGGGTCAACCTTCGAGAAGAATTCTGCCACTTCCTTTTGAGCGCGGATATCAGACCAGATCGGGGTTTCCTCGCGCAGCAGGCTGCCATTTCTATCCACCGGCACCGCACCCAAGCTATGCCCGGAAATTCCGATACAGACAATATCCTTTTTATCCACCCGGCTGGTCTCCAACAAGAGGCGGGTGCTCTCCAGCACCGCATTCCACCAATCCAGTGGGCGCTGTTCATGCCACCCGACCTGTGGATACTGGGTGGAGTATGGGACAAAGGCACTCGCCAGGCAATTTCCGTCTGCATCGTATAAGACAGCTTTATTGCCGCCGGTGCCAAGGTCAAAGGAGATGATTTTCTTGTTCATCGGATTCCCATTAAGAAATATCTGGCGGTCTCTGCACGATTGAGCCCTGCGCCAGGCATTGCTCCACGATTTGGATGCCGCTTTTCAAATTCACGCCGAAGCGCTTCGCACCGGCAGCATACATTGCAAGCAGTGCGTCGAGGCTGCGGATACCACCGGAGGCTTTGATCTGGATGCGATCACCGACCAGGGATTTAACCAGGCGCGCAGGCAGATGGTGCATGCCTGGGCGGTCTCTTCAGCGGTAAAGACCATAATCTCGATGATCACCTTGACCGGGATGGGATTCACGGTAGCAATTACCGCCCTCACATCCTCTTCCACTTCGGCTAGATCACCGGAGCGCAGACTGCCAATATTCATCACCATATCGATCTCATCGCAGCCGGAAGCAACCAGCTCTTTGGCCTGGGCAATTTTGAGCGAGGTGGTATCGGAGCCGGTGGGGAAACTCACATTTCCCACCAGGAAGACGCCCGGCGCTGCTTGCAGCAGTTGTTTCGTATAGGGGATGAAGCATTGCAAAACAGATACGTGACCGAACCCGTACCTGCGCGCTGCCTGCACCATAGTCTCAATATCAGCCCTGGAGGAAGCTGTCCGCACGCAGGACAAATCGATCATCCTGGCAATATCGCCGGCGTTCAATCTCATCTCAGAGGCACGATTTACGTCGTTCAAAGGGTCGCCTCCAGGATTTCCACAGCATCCAGGATGCATTTCCTACAGGTGGTCTTGAACAACCCCAGCTCGATCACCTTGGCCCTTTCGACAGGGTCCATCAGGTCATACCCAATCAAATCACGGCAGAAGATGGAACCATTCCTCTGTTTGAATTTAGCTGCCACGTCGGCGACAAGGCGGTATGTCGTTTCAGTCTCGTTGCCGTAGCGGGTGCCGTCTGTGGTTTCCTTGCCGTGCTTCAGACCGATGACCATGAAGGCGCCGGTGAGCGCACCGCAGACTTCGCACATGCGGCCCATCCCTGAGCCGAACCCGGTTGCCAGCCTTAATGCCAGCCTTTCGTCCAATCCAAAGTCACTTGCATAGGATGCCAGCACAGCCTGGGCGCAGCCGTACCCTTGCTCGTGGTACTGCGCGGCCATTTCTAATTTACTCAATTTATGCTCCACTTTACTTTCCTCTGACCGTGGATGCAGCCAGATTCATTTGGTCGAATAATGCTGGTGTGAGATCAAAGTGCAAAACCTGGGCAACCACCTGGGTCCAACCATGAACAAAATAGAGCCAACCATCCTCCACCTTGACCTGGCGGCTATCGACCTGCGCCAGGGATTGGTGCATGAAATCCAATTCTCCACGGTAGTTGAATTCCCAGGCGATGCTGTTCAGGGGGAATTTCCCATTCCAGGTGACCGGTGAACCGGGGGTGTCTTTTCCCATCCCGGTGGCATTGATGATGATGCTGTAGGGAGGAAATTTTTCCATGATCTTGTCATTAACCATCGGGGCAGAGTTGCAGATATACTCAATCTCGATGTCTGTATGCAGACCTCCCACCATTTCCATGGCATGGTCCAACCGCCCTTGAGAACGGTTGACGAAGGTGAATTTGTCCGGTCGATCAGCCTTATCTTTTTTATTGATCAGGTGCAGCAGGGTGGCGACACCCGAGCCACCGGCCCCAAAACACAGCACATTACCGTGCGTCCTGGCAAAATAACCCGGCTCGATGATCGCATCCAGGCTGGCGCCAGAGGTGAGTGGGTCTTTGGCGTGCCCTTCCAGCCTGCTGTCCAGCTTGGAAATGGAGGAAACTTCACCCGTTATCAAGGCATAGGGATCGAGATAGTCGAACATATCCCGGGCTGCGTTGAGCAGGTCAATTTTATGCGTGGTCACCAGCGCACCCAATGAATTGGGGTCATACTTGATTTGGGCAACGGCGCAGCGGTACACCTCGGGGTCAGCGTGGATTGCGCAATCCACGCCCTCCAGGACGACCTCCTCGCGACCGAGAATCTTCATCCACAGGGGAAAAACCTTCATGATCGAGGATTTGGTGGTGGTCACGCCAATAAAGTAGCATGTGGGAACTGATTTTTTCACAACCGCGTAATTTTGAATAGTCATTCCAGGTTCCTTGTAACGCTGCGCTATGCTCTGGCGGATTTTACAACCTGAACGAACTCTGCGGCTCGCTTCGAGATTTCGTCAAATTTCCCTTCCTTGGCCAGCTGAGGCGGGCACAGCTCGCTGCCAGCACCTACCGCCACAACCCCGGCGGCGAACCATTCAGCAGCATTGCCGGCGCTCACGCCACCGGTGGGCATCATCGGGATGTAGGGGAAAGGTCCTTTGAGGGCTTTTATATAAGTGGGCCCTCCCAGTGAGCCCGGGAAGACTTTTACCACATCCACACCCATGCTGTACGCCTGAAAGACCTCGGTGGGGGTGAGTGCTCCCGCCATGCACAGTAACCCGCTCTCGACCATCGCCTTAACCAGGGCAGGCTCACAAATGGGGCTGACCAAGAAGCTCGCCCCAGCTTGTTTGGCAGAAATAGCCTGTTCGGGTCTGGTGAGAGTGCCCATGCCCAATACGATGCTTTCGCCATACTTGCCCGACAGCGTGCGGACTACCTCTTCTGCGTTGGGCGTGCTGTAGGTAACTTCGATGCCTGATACCCCACCGGCAACCAAGGCATCCACCATTTTAACGGTCAATTCGGCCGATGGACCACGGATCACAGCCAGCAAACCCAGCTGCTTTACCTTATCTAAAACTTCAACCTTATTCATCATTCCTCCAGATCATCATTGATCAAAGATCGCTAAGCAACTCTATATTTAGGATTCTCGTTTTTTAACACCGCCAGGCAATCGCGCATGGCAAACCAACCCATATTACTGGTGGCCCCATCAGTTTGGGCACCCAGGTGAGGCGTGGCGATCACTTGCGGTAGGCTCAGCAGGGGGTTGTGCGGGTCGGGAGGCTCAACAGAGAACGCATCCAAGCCGGCCCCCTTTGAGATGACCGCTTTGCAGGGCCTCGAACAGGGCACTTTCGTCCACAACCTCACCGCGCGAGGTGTTGACCAGGTAAGAGCCCGGTTTCATCTGGCTCAGAAAATCTTTATTGATCAAGCCGCGTGTCTCGGGAAACAGGGGCAGATGAAGGCTGATAAAGTCAGACTCCCGGATCACATCTTCCATGCTGGTGAGCTCGACATGGTTTTCTTTGGCGAAAGCCGCGTCGGCATAGGGATCAAAGGCTAGCAGCTTACAATCAAATCCAGACAGGCGCCGGGCGAGCTGTTTCCCAATCGCACCCAGCCCCAGGATGCCGATGGTCTTGCCTTCGAGACTGATGCCGGCGTAGCGGGGCCACTTGCCCTGGTGCACTGCTTCCACGGCTTCAGGGATCTGCCGGGCCAGCGCCAGGATCAAGCCCAGAGCGAGCTCAGCCACTGAAACCGAGTTCGCACCGGGAGTATTCGTGACGACGATGCCCTTACCGCGGGCTGCGTCCAGGTCCACGTTGTCGAACCCCACCCCGTAGCGGGAAATGACTTTAAGCCGGTCGGCAGCCCTCAGTGCATTGGCATCGATGCCGTCCAGTCCGGCAATGTAGCCGTCAATCCCAGGCAGCAGGCGCTCAACCTCGGCTGATACAAGCGGTTTACCGGTGGGGTTGTAGATCACCTCACCCACCTGCGCCTCCAGCTCGGTCTTGAGGCGGGGATCATTCTTACCGTAGGAGGTGGGAGTGACCAACAGTCGACATTCTTTAAGGTTCATACTTCCTCCGGGTCACTGGCAGCGCGGGTTATCCACGATTTCTGGACCATCCGCACCATCAACGACCAATTTCCGAAAGCCCTGGCGCTCGATGGTGCCGTAATCGTGACCGGCATTACCGGGGTAGGCGAAGAAAGTAACCAGGTCTTCCTGGCGTGAGGTGCACACTGACCGGTGCGCCCAGCGCGGCGGCACATATAAGACCTTGCCGGGAGACAGCGCTTCAACCGAAGTGTCACCTTCGGGTGTTTCCATCACCATGTAGCCTTCGCCACGCAGGCAATAATAGACTTCGGCGGTGTCTAGGATGGAATGGAAGTGACCCTTGGTCATAAAGAATTCGTTACCCACTTTCCCCGGATGGACAATCGAGACACCCATCAACAATTCGCCCTCCACCTCGGGTCGTTTAATCTCATAGACTTCGTAGATCAGTTTATCTTCCATGGAAAGCATTTTGTTATAAGTCTCCTGGTCTAAAAATTGACCACGCAACGCGGAGAGGCGCCTTTCGATATGGTTATCCACCTTCGAGGGGATCACCTGGGGCATGGGGAGGGTAAATGCAAACGGTAAATCAGCCATCTTATTATCCTAAGCTAAATTATCCCGGCAAGCCGACGGGCGATGTTCCCGCCCAACATTCGCTTGCGATCGATTTCCGGGATTCCTTTGTCGGTCAATTTTTCCTGGATTTCACCCGGCAAGCTGGATAACCCAGGACCACCACCAATTTGATGGTAAAGCGCCGCCTCAGCCATATCGGTCGCCAGGGCTACCCGGTCAGAAAACCCGGCGCTGACCATCTGCTCGATCAGCGGCCAAAGCCTCGATTCAGGAACGTACTTGGGTCGATAAAAAGTGTCATATTCAAGCAGCACACATAGACTGGCGAGCGCTTTGTGTAAACTTAGATCCGGTCGTTTATCCATGTGACATAACACCAGCTGGTGGGGAGGCACTCCTTGATCTGTGAGATAAATGCAGGCTTTCTCAGCCAGGGCGCCCTTTTCGGTGTGGATTTCAACCAATGCTCCCGTCATAACTGCCGCTGAAGCCGCGCCTTCCAAGGCGGCTTGAGGGCAGTCGGACCAGGTGGCTTCGAGCCCAATTTTGATAAACCCGGCTTTGACCGTGGAAGGTGAATCGAGTGTCTCCGCTAATCCCACCTGCAGCTCGGAGCACAAGCTGTCGCACACGTTGCGGGCGCTTGCAGACCAAAGCCAATGCTCCGCGGGGTAGTATTTTTTCAGGTGGAACCCTGTGCAGGCGATTAAATTAACCCTGGCGGATTTGGATAGCTCCAAGAGCTTGGTGCCATCCCGCCCGCATCCGCCGGGCTGGCAATCCAACAAGCTTTCACCACCCCAAGAACGGTACTCGACCAGCTCCTTCAGGATCAGGTCATATTGGTTCAGGACCGGGCAGGCCTCACTCACCCCGCGGATGGGCTCGATCCAGACGTGGTTATGGGCGTCGGTAATTCCCAACTGCTCGTAAGGGACAGGCCCTTGAACCGTCATTACCGGCTGCGGTGCATTCGGAGGTGAGGAAGCTGACATGGTAACTAAGGTTCCAATACGATTTTTAATGACTTGCCATCTTCGGCTGCGGCAAAGGCCTTCACTGCCTCACTCAATGGAAATCGCTGGCTCACAATATCTGCCAGGTCGACCAGGCCGGAAGTAACGATTTGAGCCGCCTGCCAACAATCCGCAGTGCTGCAGGCAGTGGTAGCCGTGACCACCAGCTCTTTGTAGTGCACCAGATTGGAATTAAAACTGATCGTGGGCCGGCCCTTGGGAAGACCACCAAAATAGTTGATCCTGCCACCAATGGCTGCCAGGTCGAGCGCTTCTTCCTGAGCTGCAGGTATAGGCGCAGCGACGATAATTACATCAGCTCCATGACCGTTTGTTTCTTCAATCAGGATGGTTT
>JBGPBQ010000071.1:0-15281 GCA_041481345.1 Anaerolineae bacterium | reverse complement strand
TACGCGTTCATGGAACGCAATGCCAACCTGGTTAAGCGCTACTGGTCGTGGGAATTGGTGTGGATTACCTATTCCATCGCCAACAGCCTATCGGTAAGCTTCATTGGATTGGGCATGGAGAAGATCGGAGGAGTATCAGTGACAGACGGGCGCTACCTGGTGCTATACCTGGTAGTCGGTACGCTGGTGTGGCGCTATCTGTCGTTGATTTTCTACTGGATTACAGACGTGATCGGCATGGAACGATGGGAAGGCACGATCGAATATACACTCATGGCACCGATCCGGCGCGTCACCCAAATGGCGGGGCAAACGCTATGGGCAGTGGTCTACAGCATGTTCTCGACCGGGATCATCCTGGTGGTGACCGTGGCGATCTTCAAGATCGACCTGAGCCATGCCAACCTGCCGGGGGTGACGCTGATGTTGCTGGCGGGGAGCCTGTCGTTCATCGGTGTGGGCGTGATGGGATCGGTGCTACCGCTGCTGTTCCCGGAGCGCGGTTCACAGATGACTCACGTGATCATCGCCGTCCTGTTGCTGGTATCGGGCGTGTATTACCCGGTAGAAGTGCTGCCGAGTTATCTGCAGAAGCTGGCGGTGTACAGCCCGGCGACGTACGTGTTGGACGGCACGCGCAGCGCGTTGCTGAAGGGGACGCCGACGCTGCAGCTGTGGCAGTATATCTGGCCGACATTGCTGATGGGTGTGGTAGCAATTCCGGTGGGGTTATGGGTGTTTGGGCTGGCGGAAAGGTATGCCAAGCGCACAGGGAAGCTACATAGGAATGGATGAGGAAATGATGGGCGAAGCATCGATGGTAAGAAAGCGAGAGCACCCTCGTTCACAAAAAACATTGGCGAGGCTTCGGGCAAAAAGTGTTCTCGATAACAAAACGGACAGAAGCCCATGGTATCAATCAGGGCACTGCCAATAATGAAAATGTTAGTGGAAGATTGCTTCGACCTGCAAAAACCACAGGTCTCGCAATGACCAGGAGTTCGAATGTCTATATTATCAGCTAATAATTTGGGTTTATCGTTCGGGGCGTTTGACCTGTTCCAGGGGATATCGGTGACGATCGCCAATGACAGCAAGATTGGCTTGATCGGACCGAATGGGATTGGGAAAACCTCTCTGATGATGATCCTGGCGGGAATAAACCAGCCCACCACGGGAAATATTCACATTGCCCGGGGCAAGCGGCTGGGATATCTACGCCAGGAGGCAACCGATATCCTCGGAAGAACCTCGGATACGGGTATCCTGGGAAGAGCCTCGGATACAGGCGCCTTCGCCACTGACAATAACACTGTTTACACTGAAATGCTGAGTGTGTTCTCCGAACTGCAAGACCAGCAGCGACATCTGCATAATCTGGAAGCGGATATGGCGGGCGGCTGTTATACCGAAGAGATGCTTACCACGTATGGAGATCTACAGGCAGCATTTGAGCACGCGGGCGGCTACGACTATGACCTGCGCATCCAGCAAACCCTGCAGGGACTGGGATTGGGCAAGCAGACCTGGGATATGCCCCTGGACCATCTGAGCGGAGGTCAAAAGACACGCCTGCTTCTGGCACGCCTGCTGCTTGAAAAACCAGCCCTGCTCATGCTGGACGAACCGACCAACCACCTGGATGCAGAAGCTATCGAGTGGCTGGAGCATACGTTGGAGGATTGGCAAGGGGCGGTGCTAGTGGCAAGCCACGACCGCTACTTTTTAGACAATTCGGTGGATACTATCTGGGAAATGAGTCAGAGCGGGATTGAAGTCTATTCAGGCAATTACAGCAGGTATCTGCTGCAGAGGGATGCGCGTTGGGAATATGCCACGCGGGTTTTCGAGGAAGAGAAGGAACGCCTGCAGAAGGAAATGGACTTTGTCCAACGCAACTGGGTGCGCGCCAGCACACATGCGCGTGCCTTGGGGATGCTGCGCAAGGTGACGCGCGAGCTGATGGCGGTGGATGCCTATGGGATCATGGTGCTGCGCAGCGGGCGGAACTGGCACGAGCTGGACTTACGGGCAGATAAGCCCCTGGATGTGACCGAAGCCATCCGCAAGGTAAACGCCCTGCAGATGCCCTCGCGCCCGCCACGCATCCGACCACGACTCGTGCCATTGAATGACAGCAGCAATATCATCCTGCGGGCCAAGCAAGCCGAAGTTGGCTATCCAGGGAAGACCCTGTTCAGGGTAAATCAACTGGAACTCAGGCGGGGAGAATGCGCGGCATTGATCGGACCCAATGGCAGTGGGAAAACGACCTTCCTCAAGACCCTGCTCGGACAGGTGGAGGCACTCTCGGGTGAGGTGCGGTTGGGAGCCAGCCTGGAGATCGGCTATTTTGCCCAGGCGCATGATGAGCTCAACCCTGAGCACACGGTGCTGGACGAGCTGCTTAGCAAACGTGAGATGGACCCTGAGCTAGCCCGCAAGCACCTGGCTCTGTACCTGTTTCGAGGCGATGATGTCTTTAAACCGATCAGCGCCCTGAGCGGAGGTGAGAGGGGGAGGCTGGCCCTGGCGATCCTGGCTTTACGCGGGGCAAATTTCCTGCTCCTGGATGAGCCGACCAACCACCTCGATCTACCGGCTCGCGAGGTGCTCCAGCAAGTGCTGCAGGATTTCAAGGGAACCATCCTGCTCGTTTCGCATGACCGCTACTTGATCGACCAGCTAGCAAGCCAGATTTGGGAGCTGCGGGAAGGACGGCTGAACGTGTTCGATGGAACGTACCGTGAGTTCGTGCTACAGAGCACAGGTGGAGTATCACAGCCCCGGCGCTTGCTGCTGCCATCCAAGCCGCTGGTGCGCGATAACAGTCAGGATAGCCGCCGCCTGCAGCAGGCATTGGAGAAACTGGAACACCGAATTCGAGATCAGGAACAGGCGGTGCAGCATATCTCACAGGAGCTACATCACGCCAGCGACTCGAGGAGTTTTGAGTCGATCAACGACCTGAGCTGGAAGTATGCCCGGGCACAGGCCGAGCTGGAGCGATTGACCGGTGAATGGGAAAAGCTAGTGGAGAAGACATGACCGACCCACGACCCTACCACGATGAGCGCGATCTGGAAGCCATGCGTAGCCTGCTGGTGAGAGGTCGCAAGGCAAACAACGGCAGCTACTATATACATACCGGAGACCTGAACTGGTGGCTGTACTATCCACCCCTGGAAGGGGATTATTGGAATGACATCCACCTATGGGATGACCCAGAAAGACCAGGGCAACTCTTGGGGTGGGCGCTGATCAGTGCGGATTGGGTGGGATTCGACGTGTACGTTCAACCGGAGCTGCGCGGCAGCCCGATGGCGCTCGAGATGTACGGGTGGGCGGAGCAGAAGGCACTTGAGATAGCCGGTAAGCGTGGAAGGAAGACCACCTATGTACTGTGGATCTGGCATGATGATGAGGTATTGGACTTGCACTTCAGACAGCAGGGCTACCGGCTGTCTAGGGGAATGGTACACCTCACGCGAAACCTGGATGAAGCAATCCCACCTACCAAGGTGAGTGGAGAATTCACTGTACGGGCGTGTAAAGGGGAGCCTGAAGTGGTTGCGCGGGCGAGAGCCCAATACGGGGCTTTTGGATCCAGCGCACCCTTCGAGCAGTATATCGAGCGCTTCAGGAATTTCATGCAGTCGCCGGTGTATGACCCCGACAAGGACATTGTCGCAGCGGCAGCGGATGGGCGAATCGGGTCGTTCTGCATCGTGTGGATGGACCAGCTCAACCGGGTGGGATTGTTCGAACCCGTGGGAACCCACCCAGACTTCCAACGCAAGGGGCTGGGGAGAGAGGTTATGCTGGAGGGGATACGCAGGTTACAGGATGGCGGTATGAAGCAGGCAATCGTGTCCACATTCGAGGACAACGAAGCAGCGATCAAATTATTTGAATCAGTTGGTTTCCGGACCGTCAACCGGTTGGGAACCTATGAAAAGGATGTGTGAGATGGATGTACGAAAATACAACCGTGAGAAATGGGATTTGCAGGTGGAAAATGGCAACCCCTGGACGATACCCGCGAGCTCAGAGGTGATTGCAGCGGCGCGGAAGGGAGAATGGTCGGTATTATTGACCGAGCAAAAGGTTGTGCCGCGGGATTGGTTCCCCAAGGACCTGCACGGGGTGGACATCCTGTGCCTGGCATCGGGTGGCGGACAGCAAGGACCAGTGCTGGCAGCAGCGGGGGCGAACGTCACCGTTTTTGACAATTCTCCCAGGCAGCTGGAGCAGGACCGGATGGTGGCTAGGCGGGATAGGCTGGTGTTGGTCACCGTTGAGGGGGATATGCGCGACCTGTCCGTATTCAGCGACTGCAGCTTCGACCTGGTGTTTCACCCGGTTTCGAACGTGTTTTGCCCGGAAGTGCGCCCGGTGTGGAAGGAAGCGTTCCGTGTGTTGCGACCGGGAGGCGTTTTGCTGGCAGGATTCGACAATCCATGCGTGTTTATCTTCGATTTCCAGCTGGCTGAGAAAGGAGTGTTCGAGGTTAAGTATAAATTACCGTTCGACGCCACCAAGCTTAGCGAAGAAGAACGGCAACGAGAGTTTGGAAATGATTCGCCACTTGAATTCAGCCACAGTCTGGAAGATCAGATCGGCGGGCAGCTGGAAGCAGGCTTTATGCTGGCTGGGTTATACGAAGACCAAGAGAATTCACCCCTGGGGAAGTATATGCCAGGTTACATCGCTACACGGGCAGTTAAACCAAAGGGTTGAGGGCTTGGTTCAGAGGCACGGATATTTGCTCTACAACGACAAGAATAACCGTAAAGGAATTTTGGTATGGCTATCGCAAAAGACTCGGTGAAAGCTGAGCCATTAATGAACCGAATGCTGCTGATGTTCTTGCTCGCTATGATCCTGGCGAACATCGGCGGTGAGATGTATGGGATGCTCCTGCCACTTTACCTGAAGGAGCTCAATGCATCGGTGGTACAGATTGGCATGTTCTTCACCATTTCACAGGTGATCCCCTTAGTGGTGCAGATCCTGGGGGGTTGGGTATCCGATTCACTTGGGAGGCTGCGCAGCATTGCCTGGGGCAGCGTGGCGGGTAACCTAACATACGTGGGTTTCATCCTCGCACCTACCTGGCAGTGGGTGATGAGCGGGATGTTCTTCAGCGCGGTGACGCGCTCGCTGATTGGGCCAAGCTTTAGCGCTTTCATCGCCGAGCAATCGGCTGAGAATAACCGGGCACGCGTATTTGGCATCTCTGACACACTATTCATGACCGTGGGCGTGGTTGGACCCCCTCTGGGGGGATATCTGGCAGACAAGTTCGGATTCCGGATCATGCTGGCGTGTGCATGGCTGTTGTATTTCATCGCCACGGTCATCAGGGTGAGCATGGCGCGCACTGCCGCTCGGGGAAATGAAGCCAACCCAAAAAAGCTATCGATGGGAAGCCTGAAAACCAACCTGGGCGCAATGACAGCTCTGCTGCTTAGCGGAGGCGTGATCACATGGGTGCTAATCACGGACGGGGTGCGGGATATCGCTTATTCACTCTCGGGCAACCTGATGCCGGTATATCTAGAGCAGATCGGCGGGATGAGCTTCCAGCAAATCGGATGGCTGGGTTCTATATTTAGCGTGTGCATGATGGCGGTCACCATTCCAGCGGGTTGGCTGGCAGATAAGAAGGGTGAGCGAGTGGGCATTGTGATCGGCTTTCTAACCGAGTTTGTGGCCATGTTCACTTTCATGCAAGCGAAAGGTTTTTGGGGCTATGCGTTGGTGTGGGCAGTTTTCGGGTTGGGCACAGGGATGATGTCGCCGGCGTACAACTCGCTGATCAGCAAGGCGGTGCCAGAGAAGCTGCGCGGTACGGCATTCGGGGTGTTCGGGACGAGCCTGGGGTTTGTGTCGCTGCCGGCGCCGTGGGTGGGAGCAAAGTTATGGGAGCGTTACAGTCCAAAAATGCCGTTCTATGTGACGGGACTGGCAGCATTGGCGAGTGCCATCCCGGCGTGGTTCAAGTTCAAGCTGCCGAAGAACCCAGATGTGCCGACCGCTGTGGAAGCTGCTGAAGAGGTGACTGTTGACTAAGGAATTCACCGCGGAGTACGAAAAGAAAGAAAAATTAAACGCAGATCTACGCAGATAAAAGCTGATAAAAACTGAAATCTTTAGGATAGAAAATTGATTATAAAGAGATCACCGCCCCGCGAAAGCATTGAGCGGGGCAGGCCGAGAACGAAAAGGAAGAAAAATTAAACGCCGATCGATGCAGATAAACGAAGATAAATGCAGATAAATAATAAAAAAAATAATAAGATAGTAGATAATAAAGAAATCACCGCCGAATTTATTCACCCTTCTGAAATTAGATAAATAATCTCGGTGTTTCAAATGAATTCGGCAATGAAGGAATCAGGATAATATTATGGACATTAAGAATGATATTGAAGAAGCGATCATTGACCCCAGAGCCAAGGATATCCCGAGGATAACGTTGCGCGCATTTCGCGGCGAAACGGATTTCGGCAAGATCCTGGCGGTTATTCACGGTTGTGCGGCTGTGGATGGTCTCGAGCGTGCAGAGCAGCTGGAGGATATCGTCAATACCTATACCCACCTGCACCACTGCGACCCATACACCGACATGCTGTTCGCGGAGGTGGAGGGGGAGGTGGTAGGTTACTGCCGTACGTGGTGGGAGGTGGAAGGCAGTGGACGGTGGGTGGGGTTCCAGCTGGGTAATGTGCTGCCTCGGTGGAGGCGCATGGGTATCGGGAGCACCTTGCTGGGTTTCACAGAACAACGACTTCGGCAGATTGCAAGCCAACTTAAGAAAAATGGGGAACTGCCACTCGATGCAGCCTGTCTGCTGGACAACTTCGTAAGCAGCACGGAGAAGGACAGGATCAACCTGCTGGAGCGGCGGAATTATCAAGCGGTGCGCTATGCGTTCGAGATGGTGCGACCCAACCTGGAGAATATTCCTGACCTGCCCCTGCCAGCAGGGGTTGAAGTGCGCCCGGTGGAAGCAAGGCATATGCGGCTGATTTGGGAAGCGTCTAACGAAGCCTTCCGCGACCATTGGGGCTACATCCCCGACCCGTGGGAAGGGTTCGAGCAGATGATGGATGACCCGGACTTCGACCCCAGCCTGTGGCGGGTGGCGTGGCAGGGTGACCAAATTGCCGGGATGGTGTTGAGCTTTACCAATAAGGATGAAAACGAGAAGTACGGGCGCAAAAGAGGCTACATGGAGAATATCTGCGTGCAGCGCCGTTGGAGGCGGCAGGGGTTGGCAAAGGCGTTGATCGCGGCTAGCTTACGTGCGCTCAAGGAGCGTGGGATGACCGAGGCGGGATTGGGTGTTGATTCTGAGAACACTTCGGGAGCACTGCACCTGTATGAGTTTATGGGATATCATGTGATGAAGAGGAGCACGATCTATCGCAAACCGGTAGACTTTAAATTATAGAACATTAGAACGGTGGAACATGAAAACGTAATAACATTAGGAGATTAGGATAGGTTGAGGGTGTAAAGTGAACGCCCTCAACCTCATCATTATAAATCAATGGGGAAAGAGCTTTTCGCCAGCATGGATGGGCACTTTAAGGTGGTTTTCGAAGGGTGTGAGGGGACAGGACCAGTAATCGTTATAAGCACAGTAAGGGTTGTAGGCCAGGTTGAAGTCAACCTTGAAGCGATTGCCCCCTAGCGGCTCAGGTTCAAGGTAACGCCCTGCTGGATAAGTTTCCTTGCTGGCCAGACTATCTACGAACGGTAAGAAGAAGCCATCTTCACTATAGTAAATAGTCAACTCGGCAGGATGCCCGTCGATTGAGAAGACGAACTTACCATAGCGTTCATAAGCCTGAACATCTCCAGTGGTGGTTTGCATCTTGACTTGCTGTTTATCTGGAAATTCTTCCACTGCGACTTCGAGGTTTAGATCGGGATTGGGTGGGAAATATTTTAGACCTTTAAAAGCCTTTTTCTGCCCGGGTGTGAGGGGGCTTTGACCATCCTGGGCGAAGAACTCGTCTTTCATCTTGCGGAACTCTGCTAAACTGGTCATTTCATCATTTCCTCTCTAAACATTAGATGCTTTAATATCAAAAACGGTGTCAGGCGCAGAGGGCGGGTTATTAATTTATTAATATGGGGTCCGAGAATAACCTCTTATAATGATGGACAAGGGAATTATCCAGATCGTGATTGCGATTAAAATGAGTGACTGAGCTTCGAGCTGGAATAAGCCTCACCCTGGCACGGCAGCTGAACGGAATTAGGAGGAAAGTTATGCCCCGAGATCTACCCCTTGGAAATGGCAGCTTATTGTATGCCTTCGATCAAAATTACCAAATCCGCGATTTGTATTGGCCGCATGTGGGTCAGGAGAACCATAGCCTGGGGCATCCCTTCCGCACAGGGGTGTGGATTGAAGGGCAATTGCGTTGGTTCGATGATGGAAAGTGGCAGAGATCATTGAAATACCAGGACGAAACATTAGTGAGTGAAGTGAGGCTGGAACACCCCGAGCTGAAGGTATCGATCCAATCCGCGGATATGGTGGATTTCCATGAGGACCTATTCATCCGAAAGATGGAGATCAGCAATCTGGAATCCAGGGACCGCGAGATCAGGCTATTCTTCCACCATGATTTTCACATCGCAGGTAACGATATTGGGGATACGGCTTATTACGAGCCCGAGCGCAGAGCGATTTTCCACTATAAGGATAAATATTGGTTCATGATCAATGGGGCCGTCCTGACCGGCGAGGGCGAGCCTGGACCCGGATGGGAACCATCCGAGGACACCTTCCGGGGCTTGGTGATCGGGGTGCACCAATGGGCATGTGGATTAAAAGGGATCCGCAACCTGCAGGGCACCTGGCGGGATGCAGAGGATGGTCAGCTGGAAGGTGGGGTGGTGGCGCATGGATCGGTCGATTCGACCATCGGTTTCAACCTGCTGGTCAGGGCGGGTGAGAAACGGACGCTCTACTACTGGATGGCGGTAGGTTCAAATTTCGAGGGTGTGACCACCCTCAACCGGATGGTGCGCCAGCGGGGACCGCAATCGTTCATCGACCGGACGGAGGCTTTCTGGCGATTGTGGCTGCGGGTTCATCTACCCGAGATGGGTGAGTTGCCCCAACCGGTGAAGGATGAGTATGTGCGCAGCCTGCTCACCATTCGCACCCAAATTGATGAAGCAGGGGCGATCATCGCAGCCAATGATTCGGATATCTCATCGGATGTGCGCGATACCTACAGCTACATGTGGTCGCGGGACGGCTCGCTGGTGGCAGAGGCGCTCAACAAGGCTGGCTACCTGGACCTGCCACGGGCATTTTTTCAATTCTGTGACCGGGTACACAGCCGGGAAGGCTACCTGCTGCACAAGTACAACCCGGATGGGTCGCTGGCATCCAGCTGGCTGCCGTGGGCGGTGGATGGCGAGAAGCATTTACCTATCCAGGAGGATGAGACCGCTCTGGTGCTATGGGCATTATGGGAGCATTTTTCACGGCATGGGGATGTCTATTTCATCAAGCCCCTGTACCGGTCCATGATCTGCCCGCTGGCAGATTTCATGGTGGGTTTCCGTGATCAAAGCAATGGACTACCACTCGCCAGCTACGATTTGTGGGAGGAGCGCCTGGGGATATTAAGCTGGTCTG
Organism: Anaerolineae bacterium; assembly: GCA_041481345.1. Lineage (GTDB taxonomy): Bacteria > Chloroflexota > Anaerolineae > Anaerolineales > UBA4823 > FEB-25. The sequence continues at coordinate 5,608 of JBGPBQ010000071.1, read as the reverse complement.
TGGCAGCCGTCTGGGGTGGCTTGAACGCCGCGTCTAATTTTGCGGAGGCGTTCGGTGAGGCCGAAAGGGCACACCAATACCATCAGGCAGCAGGGGAGATTAAAAGCGGGACGGAGGCACATCTGTGGCAGCCAGGACTTAATCGCTTTGCCCGGATGGTCAATGTGGACGATACTGGCGCCTGGGAGGTGGATGAGACGATCGATGCCAGCCTGGTGGGATTATGGCAGTTCGGCATGTTCAAGCCAGATGACCCGAAGATTGTATCCACCATGCGAGCCATCCGAGAACAGCTGTGGGTGAAGACGAATGTGGGGGGCGTGGCACGCTACACGAATGATCATTATCACCAGGTGAGCCAGGACATCAGCAACGTGCCGGGCAACCCGTGGTTTATCTGCACCCTGTGGCTGGCGGAGTGGTACGCCCTGACAGCCAAGAAGCCGGACGACCTCAAACCAGCACTGGAGATCCTGGAGTGGGTGGCAGCGCACGCCCTGCCGAGCGGGATTTTAGCAGAACAGGTGGACCCATACACAGACCAGCCGGTATCGGTCAGCCCGCTTACGTGGAGCCATGCAGCTTACGTGAGCACGCTGCTCACCTACCTGCAGCGTAAGAGGCATCTGAGAGGGGCAAAAACGGAGAAATAAAAAGGGCAGGTGGTGAAGCCTGCCCTTGTGAGGATGGGTAAAGTGCGATGAGCTAAGTGAGTTTTGTCCCACATTCGGGGCAGAATTTAGCGCCTTTGGTCTCAGCACCGCAGTTGGGGCAATGTGCGGGGGCTTGTTCCATTTTCGTGCCGCAATTGGGGCAGAATTTGGCGCCAAGGGTGTCGGTGCCGCAGTTGGGGCAAAGTGCAGCTACCGGTTGGGTCATGGGAGTGCCGCACTCTGGGCAGAATTTAGTGCCTGCGGCAGCCAGGGTGCCATCCTTGGGGCACTTCGCCATTTGAGTGGAGGCTTTTCCAGCGGCTTCTACCGCCTTACCGACGTTATCCAAAGCGCTCCCCAATCCAAAGGCGGTGGCGAAGCCTTTGATGGCAGCCCCAGCCTGGGCGCCACGGGCCTCGGAGATCTCTTCGGTGCGCGGGCTGTCCTCCACGCAGAACCCACTCTGGGCATCAAAATCGGACAAGCAAACGATACGGCTGCAGGTTGGGCACTCGCGGAAGTGCACCTGACACTGGTTCCAGGCGGATTGAAGCTGAGAAGGATCCATCTTGTAGCTGTAGCGCGGGTCTTCGCCGACTACATTATCGGCCACGCTGCCGCCTACGAGAGGCACTTTACGCAACAAACCGCCGAGGGCCGAGCGACCGAGGTCCGTCTTCACGGCATTGACGACATCAGGCTGACTGCGAAACTCGCGGCCGCAGGAATCACAATAGAAAATGGCATAAGGACCAGCGCCATCATTGCGAATGTCGTAGCGCGGCATACGTGAAAATGTGGGCATAAGTTACTCCTTGAACAGTACGATTTTGGATGTCAGTTTCATGAGCAAGGCTATAGGGAGTAAGTATACATTAGGCATTTGGGGGATGTCAAGCTAGGGGCGAGGAGGGCTTGCAGATTTGAGAGGCGGGAGGATACACACAGACTACCCCCTCCCACCTCCCCCAATTCCCAAAAACCGGGAATTAGGGGAGGAGAAAAAATCCTCGTGCACCGCCTTCTGTTATACTTATCTGCATGACGATTAAAGCCATCATCTTTGATCTAGGGGGAGTGTTGCTGCGCACGACTGATTTTTCGCCGCGGGAGCGACTGGCTGCCCGGCTTGGAATGAGCCGGTACGAGCTGGAGGAGCTCATCTTCGGCGGAGAATCGGGGGAACGGGCGCAGAGGGGAGAGATCACCATCCAGGAGCATTGGGAGAACCTGCGCCGCCAGCTAAATTACTCGCCGCAGGAATTTGCAGCTCTGCTGGAAGAGTTTTTCGCCCACGATGAGATTGATAGTATCTTGATTGAAACCATTCAAAAATTACACCGGACCTATAAAACTGCACTGCTCAGCAATGCCTGGGATGATCTTCGCCGGACATTGCATGAGCGGTGGAATATCGATGGGCTGTTCGATGAGCTGATCATTTCGGCTGAGGTGAAGATGGTCAAGCCAGACCCGCGCATTTTCCACCTGATGGTGGAAAGGCTTGGGATTGCGCCAGATGAAGCGGTCTTTATCGACGATATTGCGGAGAACGTCCAGGCGGCTAAGAAAGAAGGGCTGCACGCCATCCGGTATCGAGATACGCAGCAGGCGCTTGATGAGCTGAATGGGATTTTATCTGAGGGATGACCAGGTGGGATAAAGATGGTGGTGTTATCGCACTATCAAGCTAAGAAGGCGTTGGAAGCTCGGCAAGATGGAAATGGACGGGTGAGTATATCCCTGGACCTGGGTTTGAGCACCATTGAGATGATGTTGGTAGAGCATGGGCTTCAGCTGCCGGATGTTAATACACTGGAATGGCGAGCGGTTGAGGAGATCGCCGGATCGAGCTCCGGGTGTTTTGTTATTGAAGGCGGGATTCCACGGGCGATCCAGTTCTACTCCGAAGCGACAGACCGGGTGTACAGCCTATACCCCACCACCAGGGCACCCACCATGCTGATTTCGGGCATCCCGATGCACCGCATCAAGAATACCGACCCGCATCAAGATACGCTGGAAAAGATCCGGGCGATCAAACCTGTGGTTGGGCAGGTGTTGGATACAGCGACCGGGTTGGGGTACACTGCCATTGAGGCCGCCCGGACGGCGGAACACGTCACCACCATCGAGCTCGACCCAATAGCGCTAAAGGTATGCAAGCTCAACCCATGGTCACAGGAGTTGTTCGATAACCCGAAGATCACCCAAGTGATAGGGGATAGTTTCGAGGTGGTTGCAGAGATGGAGGCAGGGAGCTTCACGCGCGTGATCCATGACCCACCGGCGTTCAGCCTGGCGGGTGACCTCTATTCGGGCGAATTTTACCGACAATTGCATCGAGTGATGCGTAACCGGTGCCAGTTATTCCATTACATTGGCGACCCGGAGAGCAAATCGGGGCGCAGTATTACGGCAGGGGTGATACGCCGGTTGGAGCAGGTGGGTTTCAGGCAGGTGAGGAGAGTGCCACGAGCGTTCGGTGTTGTGGCAGAGAAGTAGGAAGGGAAAGAACGACCGCGCACATCGCGTTCAACGGACGCCCGTGATAATGTGTCGTCTAGCAGTGAGAACATGAAGATATTGCAGCAGTGTTTATTGATGACACATGATTGGAGGAGATTGCTTCGACCGCCAAGAGTGCTGGTCTCGCAGTGACAATTTATGTGAGGGATTGCCTCGGCCAGTAAAAAATACTCCTTCCCCGAAAATCAGCGGGGACAGGCGCAATGACACTCGAGATAAGAAGACTGCTCCGTCGGAATGAACACTCCTTTCCCGAAAATTAGCGGGAACAGGCGCAATGACATTTTGGAAAGAAGGATTATGGACCTTACTTCACTCAACTTATATGAAGCAGCTGAGCTACTGAAAACCAGGCAAATCTCGCCGGTGGAGCTGACGCAGGCGCAGTTGAGGCGCATCGCACAGCTGGACCCACGGCTGAACTGCTTTATCACCATAACTCCAGAGCTCGCTCTGCAGCAGGCACGGCAAGCAGAGATTGAAATCGGACAGGGGAATTACCGGGGTACCTTGCACGGTATCCCACTGGCTTTGAAGGACCTCTACGAGACACAAGGAATCCGTACGACGGCAGGATCGACCTTCTTCGCCGATTACATCCCAGAGGCTGATGCAGCCGTGGTGCAGAAGCTGAAGGATGCCGGCGCAGTGCTGGTCGGAAAGCTCAATATGCACGAAATTGCATTGGGAGTGACCAATGAAAACCCGCACTATGGAGATTGCTGCAATCCGTGGGACCTGACGCGGATCACCGGTGGCTCATCTGGTGGGAACGCGGCTGCTCTGGCAGCTGGGCTCTGCATGGGGGCTATGGGCAGTGACACCGGCGGCTCAGTCCGCATCCCGGCCAGCCTATGCGGGGTGGTGGGACTCAAGCCGACGTATGGCAGGGTGTCCTTGCGCGGGGTGATCCCATTGAGCTGGAACCTGGACCATGCTGGTCCGATGGGAAGGTGTGTGCGAGATGTAGCCATCCTGCTGCAGACCGTGGCGGGTTACGACCCACAAGACGCCTGGTCTGTCGAAATGCCGGTGGGGGATTATCTCGGCCTGCCTGAGGATGGGATCAAGGGCTGGAGGATTGCCTTGGCTGCCAACGATTACTTTACCGACCCTGAAATTGTTGACGCGGAAGTACACGAGGCAGTCGGCCATGCAGCCAGGGCGTTTGAAGATTTGGGGGCAGTGGTTGAGAAGGTGCCCTTCCCGAATGCGCGCGAGGCTGCCATGGCGAATGGCTTGATGACCCCGAGTGATGTGGCTGCCTTCCACCACCAAAGACTGGATGAGAACCCGCAAGGTTTTGGGGCGGACGTGCTCAAGCGGCTGCAGATAGGGGCAGCCTATTCGTCCACAGAATATATCCAGGCGCGGCGCATGCAGACCATCCTGCGCTGCCAATTCAACGAATTCTTCAACGAATTTGACCTGTTGCTGACCCCCACCACGCCGATCACGGCACCAGAGCGCGGTTCAGCGGACCCGTTCGATCGCCCGAGACTGCTCACGCGCTTTACCGCCCCGTTCAATCTGACCGGTTTACCCGCCCTGTCGGTGCCGTGTGGTTGGTCAAGCGAAAAATTACCCATCGGCTTACAGGTGGTGGGTAAGTCTTGGGCAGAGGCAAAGATACTTACAGCAGGCAGGCTTTACGAGCAAGCACGAGGTCTGCCGATACCGATTGCGTCACTCGTTTAAATTGCGCAATACAATCGCCTGTTTGAGGCTGGTTTCAGCGAAGAAGTAGACCAGGAGCAAGGTGATAACTGTCACCGCGAGGTCATAAGGATTAATGGCGATGATTACAGAGCCCAGGCTAAGGCTGATAGCCTTTATACCTCCGAAGAACATGGCGGTGGTGAGACCGATGGCTATGACGCGCACTTCAGTAGGTCCCAGCTTGCTGTACGAGATTTTAAATTCGCCCATCACATTCATGCGGACATATACCAGGACTGACATAGCAATATAGGCAATGCAGCACATGCTGGCGACAGAAAAAGTGATGTATGGGCTCAGACCGAGACCCAGAATGATGATGATCTCGGTGACACAATCCGTGACGTGGTCGATATAAAAACCATATTTGGGGCGTTCGATGTGGCGGAAACGCGCCAGGGTGCCGTCCAGGCTATCGCCGAACCAGTTGATGATAAAGCCGAGGGTAGCCAGCCATAAGAAGGCGGGATGGAAGCGGCTGAGGCCATATCCAAGCGTGATCACCAGGGCTCCAATGATGCCTATGACGGTCATCATATCGGGGGTTGCCCAGGCAGGCAGATGGGCAGACAGCCATTGCAGAGCAGGACGCTCCAGGGGTCCAAGAAGGATGTCATTTACACGTTTATGGTCTTTAATTTCACTCATACTATCTCTCCGAGGAACATCCTTATGATGGAACCAGGTCCATGGCTTCGGGCCAGACC
>JBGPBQ010000070.1:0-15289 GCA_041481345.1 Anaerolineae bacterium | reverse complement strand
TCAGCTCGCCGGACTATCGTGCGGGCCAGGTCGAGGGCGGCACCTGCAGTCGAATCACCGGGGATGATGAATTCGTCTGGGATATCCACCTTCGAGCTGAGATTATCGATTTGCGATTCAAGCCAGCTGACCCTTTCAGCAGTGATCTTCCTAAATCTTGATGCATTACCCAGGGTGGCAGCCACTTCAGACATAAGATGATATAAATCTATTTGAACGATCAGGAGGATGGGGGAGGTATCAGGGGAGATACTAAGCGTGCGTGCCAGGGCAATAGCTGCATTGGCTTCATCGATTGCACCAACCGTCTCGATCCGCCGATCGTACTTAGGCGCTCTCCCTTCACCCAGTACGCTGGTATAACCATCATCGCCTTTTTTGGTGTAAAATCTTGTCATGGTATAAGCTTACCAGAAAGGAGTGTATGTATGCAAATCCGATGTCAGCATTGTCACCGTCCGTTTGGTCTGGATAAGACAATTGTTCATGCTGCATTAGACCAACTGGCAAGTGAGCATCAAGGGCATTATAACGTCCACTGCCCACACTGTGGAAAATCTAATCAAGTCTCAAAGATCGAGCTTCAGCGTGCCGCTCCTGATTGGAAGGAAATCACACCACAAGCTGACCAATAATTAAGTCCATAAAGGGCTGCCCAACAGTGAGGGCAGCCCCTACTTTATATGATTAGAACAACACCATCGCCAATTCCCGTCGGTAGGCTATGGTCAATGGGTGGTCATCTCCAAGCAGTTCAAATAAGCCCAATAAAACTTTTCTGACGCCATCATTATGAAAATGCTTATCTTGGCGAAGGATGTCGATCAACCCGTCCATCGCCGCGGCAATATTACCCCGTTTGATTAACCGCAGAGCATTATGGTAAGCAGCCTCAAGGGGCTCATCATTGTCTGCAAGATCATTTTTTTTGGCTTTCAAGCTATCGTACAACGGTATCAATAGCTCCAAATGCGAAAATTCAGGGCTGGGTGGAAAATCATCAATAATCAGCTTGGCGTCGGAATAGTCACCCTGCATCAGGTATGACTTTAATAGACCTAACAATCCTGCTGGATTATTGGGAGATTTTACCAGGAACTTTTGGAAAGAGCTGCCCGCATCCTGCCAACTCATAGATTCCAATTCACTCTGACCTTTTTCCAGCAATAAATCAATCTGACTCGGAGCCAAGTTTCGGATGAACTCCTTGACACGCGGTTCAGGCTGCAAGCCCAGAAACTCGGAAACCACATGGCCATCTCGAAACGCCTTTACATTGGGAATGCTACGGACGTTGTATCGAAGGGCAAGATTTGGGTTGTCGTCGACGTTCAATTTTGCCAGACGATAGGATCCTTGAGCATCTTCAGCCAATTTCTCAAGCAGAGGGGTGAGCGTCTTACATGGGCGGCACCACTCAGCCCAGAAGTCAACAATCACGGGTACCTGGTTGGAGTAAGCAATTACTTCATATTCAAAATCAGCTTCGGTTACAACCTTTATATAATCTGATGTCATAGACTATTTTTATTCGTCTTCCGGGGCGATCGTTCCAGGCTGGGTCACATCAAGCACTTCGCCGTGCACGTTAATCTTGACCCGAAATCCCATCATCCCCATATAAGCACGACCTTCTTCTGGAATTCCTGTTTTCAAAACAGCTTCAAATTGCTGTTCCATATTTTTTAACTGATTTTCGATGAGCGCTTTTGAAAAAATATCATCTTGACCAAGCATTTTTGCTGTCTGATCTGCGAGCTCATCTTCATGACCTTCGATCATCTTACTCATTGTTAATAGTACCTGACGATCGACTAAATCTGAAGGAATATGACGGTGAAATCCGGCATCATTCACCACATAGCAGGGTTCGTCCCCGACCATGGTTACATCAACTGGTTGGTCATATTCATCAAATATCAAGCCTTTGAAGAGTGGTTGGTATGGCATAAAGTTCAATCCTGACTTTGCTGCTGACCTGCGCGAGCTGCATTAGAAATATCACCCTGTCGCTCCAATGAATCGCAGATTACGCTCACCAGTATCAAATTGGAAATCGACTGCTGTTGATGTCTTGAATTTTTATTCAACGTGATATTAGCCTCTCCTTGATCTATCCAATTATATCTACGGTCGTGCCTGTCTTTTCGTATACTCCTTCCTGGTCGGGAGGAACATCAGGTTTTGTCCACAGATATACCCATTTTGATGCTTGAGGTGTCAAATTGATACATCCATGACTGCGTGGCTTACCAAAATTATTATGCCAGTAAGTTCCATGGAAGGCAACACCATCTTCAGTGATATAAGAATTCCAAGGAACGCCGGGCAAATCGTAACCATTGGCGGCGAGATTACCGCGTGCCATATGGCGTGAAGCACGCTTATGAAAGGTCAAATGACGGCCTGTGGGTGTCGAATAATCGCCGTTGCTAAACACAGCCCCTGAGGCAACTCTGGCCATGAACACGGGCTGGTCGTATTCATATGCAATCATTACCTGTTGGGGAATATAGACCTCAATGCGCTTCTGATCAGAAGGTACATCAGTGGAAATGGGGTTCAACTCTTCGGCTGGAATTATGCGAAGGTGCTGGGCAAGGACATAAAATATATAGTCCCATTTGTCGTCCCGAACACCGTACCATGGATTACCGTCCGAATCCTGAACTAACTCAACCACCCAGTAGGTAGTGGCGTAATAAAACCGATAAGCTACAGGTTCATCTTTACCTGGATCCCAATGTGCGTCGGTAAACGGCACAGTAACTTCAGCCAGGGTGCCATCCGGAGGGATTTGGTAGACAACGGGATTTGTGACCGTAAAAACCGGCTGGAGAACTCCAGAGTGCACATACCCTTCACCGCCCACTTGATACCAGACCATGTTGAAGGAATCCTCCGATTTTCCGATGGTAATTCCGGTAATGGATAGCACCGCGTCTCGATAATAATTGTTCACACGATTGCCATCAAATGATGGAGTGTCATAGGCATTAATAGAAGATTCCACCACCCGACCCTGTTGGTTGGCTGGCAAAGTTTCGATTTTATTACCTTTAGCCAGAAAATCATGTGATAAACCTGATCGCAGGTTTTGATCCAACAAGTGAGTAATGCTCCGGTATGAAGGCAAGAACAGCCCAAGCGCGGCTGTCAGCTCGACACCCCCTAACTTGAGGAAATCGCGGCGAGAAATCGATTGAGATTCAAGTGGATGATGATGCATTACGATTAATCGTGAATGTTCACTAACGTACCGACATCAGCCCAATAAAATAACCATTCTGAATCGGGGATGGATAAATTGATGCAGCCATGGCTCATTGGAGTGCCGAAATTACTATGCCAATAAGTGCCATGCAGCCCATACCCAGAGTAAAAATACATGGTGTAGGGGACGTTAGGCAGGTAGTAACCCGGTCCTATCATATCGGTGTACTCGTATTTGACGTATATATGGAACTCGCCAGTAACAGTGGGGTGCTGCCAAGTACCTGTTGAGACGAGGAAGGAAGCGACAACCGTATCGCCTTCATAAGCATAGACCATTTGGTCAGATAAATCCACGTCTATCCATCGCTCACCCCCTCCTGGCGAAGGCGGCTCATATGCAACAGGCACGTCTGTTGGATAGGGTGTGTCGGTTGGATACGGGGTGAAGGTGGGGGTAAAGGTTTCGGTTGGGGTTGCAGTAGGAGTGTCAGTTGGTGTAGGAGTTGGAGTTTCGGTCGGCGTCGGTGAGGGTGTAATTGTGGGAGTATTGGTTGGAGTGGGGGTATTGGAGGCTTTGACCAATCCATTCTGGGCAGCCATTAAAACTTCGGGACCCGAAAATAAGGTGCTGAAGTAGAACCCCATTGCGGGTGATACCAGTGCACAGGTGATAACCACGAGCAGTCCCAAGGTTAATACCCACCACTGGATACTGATGCGCTTTTTAACTGGTGGTCTGGCAGGTGATACCGTTTGAGAAGTAATTTTTGATGGTTTAGCTGGAACTTTAGAGCTAACATGAGGGATTGGCTGCGCGCGAAGGCGCTTAACAGCCCAATGCATGCCCTCCTTGGCGCGTAGGCTTTGAGGATTAATTGATAGTGCTTTTTCGAGGTATGCAACGCTGGCGCGTGGAGAAGATACAGCGGCGAGCCATAACCACGACTCTTCAATATCAGGATCAATTTTAGCAGCTAAACGTGCCCAATATCTTGTTTTAGAATGATTACCCTGGCGGTATGCAACCCGGGCATTCTCAAGAGCGTTTCGAAGGGCATCAGCATTGTCATTCATGGCACTTGGGTTGCGTTTACATCTTCATTACGAATAAAGCAAAGGATCCCAGAGGCAATTCCATCGGCGATTAAACCAGGCTGTTCCGTCAGGATCTGGCGATCCAAATTCATAAACCCGGTTTCGATAATTGCAGCTGGTGTGTTGGGGTTAATCTCATTAAAAGCATGATAATTACTCATGTCACCAGTAACACTCCCCGGATGATATTTTAAACCAGTTATGGACGCGTACCTAGTCTGCAAGCAGTTCGTCAATCTCTGTGCCTGTTCGGGGTATTTTGTAGAAATGGCTGCCGCAACTTTGAACCCGGTCGCCTGGTCATTTATATATTCACAGGAGTCGGCATGAATTGAGACTAAAGCTAAGGCGTGATAACCGGTCAACCTTGGATCAAATTCAGCCAAGAGATCAACACCATATCCTTGGGCGATGAGTTTTTCCCTGACCAGGCTGGCCACCTTCAGGTTAATATCAGCTTCACGAAACCCTCCCAGAGCATCGGAACAAACCGCACCCGAGTCATTCCCAGAGTGACCAGCGACAAGACCAATGCGTGGGTTTGCACGCGGGGTAGTGGTTGGCACTCCCGCTTGGGGCGTTGTCCTTTGAACAGTAAGGGCATTGGATATCTTTTCCGATAGACCACCGGGTAATAAGCCTGGCTCTGTCCAGGCGGTGAACAAGGTTGCAATGACGAACGCGACCACAATCACAATCTCTAGCTGCCTGAACATCCCGCCAGTATTGCCTTTAGGGTTAGGTGAGGCATTTTCTACAGGTTGGTTAATGCTTGGGGTTGATTCTTTGTTCATCAGCCTGATACTACCTTAATTATTAACAGATGACAAGTGTTTTATACGTTGAAAGTACTTGACGTTGTTACGAGGAAACTGTATAGTGTAACTACCTATGAGCATATTCTAAGGAGAGTGCATTTATGGTGCCAGAAGAACACATCAGCGATGCAGATCGAATATTATTATTGTCTTTAGCCCGCCAATCCATCGAGAATTGCACCAATGGCGCTACGCCTCCCCAATTCGATAAAGAGACATTATCGCCTGTATTGCAAGAACAAGGGGCTTGTTTTGTAACATTGACTTCGCATGGCTATTTACGCGGCTGTGTCGGCGCTCTTGAACCGTATCAAAGTTTAGCAGAAGATGTGTGCGAACATGCAGCTGCGGCAGCGTTTCAAGATTATCGATTTCCTCCAGTGCAGGCTAAAGAACTGAAAGATATAGAAATTGAAATATCTTATCTCACCCGACCGGAGACACTAAAATATGAAAATCCTGAAGAACTACCGAAATTATTAAGACCTAATATTGATGGGGTAGTTCTTCGGGATGGACGAGGAAGGGCCACTTTCCTCCCCCAGGTATGGGAGAAAATACCGGATCCGGAGGAGTTCCTGGATGAATTGTGTCTGAAAATGGGTGCACCAACAAATTTATGGCGCAGAAAAAAACTTGATGTGATGATATATCAAGTTGAGGAATTTCACGAATAGCTTATTAATCAGGGGGTAAAAAACCCTAATCTTCATCTCCAAAGTCGAACAAAGGACCGATCGACTGACGGGTGAAATTTCTGAAGATTGCGTCAGCGATTAGAGGAGCAACCGACAATACAGTCAGACAATTCGGGCGTTTGTAGGCTGGAATTGGTACTGTATCTGTGGTAATGATATGGGTGATTTGCGGGATGGCTAATAATTGGGATAATGCATTTCCGAAGAACAAACCGTGTGTGCAGATAGTATAAATATCCTTGATCCCGCTGTTCACCAGATATCGGCTGAGCGTAATCACTGAACCACCGGTTGCAATCTCATCGTCATAAATTATCGCTCGCTCAAACCCAGCTACCTGCTTACTGATCAAATCACCAATCCGTACAGTCGTATCAGAAAGGCGGGTTTTTTCAGCGGAAATGGAGGACATATTAAAATGATGTGCTAATCGGGCGGCTGATCCTGCCCGACCATAATCGGGGGCGACGACGATGGTATTGGTGCCATCAAACTTATCGATCTCCTGCAGCTCACGGAGGTGATTTACAAATATACCCCGAGCAGTCAAAGGATCAGTGGGTATCCTGAAAAAACCATGAACCTGGGGAGAGTGCAGTGTCATGGTCATAACATGTGTCGCTCCGGCGGTTTCGAGTAGGTCAGCAATAAGGCGAGCGGTTATGGATATACGGGGTGCATTCTTCTTATCAGAGCGTGCATAGGAAAAATAGGGGATGATGGCATGAATTTCGCGCGCGCCCGCACCCCGAGCGATATCGAGCATCATCAATAATTCCAATAGGTGCTCACTTACGGGTGGGATCATCGATTGCACGATATAAACTGAACGGGAGCGGACACTCGCGCCAAGCTGAATATATAGATTATCGTTGCTAAAACGAGAAAAATGGGTAGTTTCTAAAGGTATGCCAAGATGGAAGGCGATCGAAGCCGCTAATTCTGGATGTGAACGTCCACTAAAGATACGCACATCATCGGGATTGAGTTTACATTCCATATGTTTTCCTCTAGAGTTATGGATGTTAGTATTGATCAGCTGGAGTAAATCTAAGCACCTAAATTATACATTCAATAGCTGCGGAAAGCAAAACGAGCGGCTGGAGATGATTTATTCAAATTACTTCGAAACAAACCGTTCAACGTGTTTTAATAATGGATTACCGAAATGGCAGAAGAAATCACATTTAACGATTTCCATCGATAAAATTAACGATACTAATTTGGATCTATTTTATTAATGATTTGGGTATGATTATTATCAACAGTCACATTCTGCCCATCCGAAAATATTACCAACGCTTTCTTCTCCTGCTGAACAACGGTTAAGCCACGATATTTTATGGTGACAGACCACGGAAATGGATTGCCACCGGTGAGCTCTACTTTGGAAGAATTAATGATTTTCACACCAAGTAAGTTCAAAAATATACCTATTGGAACCAAACTGGTCAGTGTATTCGCTGCACCCAATGGCTTACCAGTCTCTGGATGATAGTACTGATGAAAAGTCAAATCTCTTTTAAGAGAATTAACCACTGCCTTCATCACTCTTGAGAATACTTCAGCGGCTTTTTTCCGTTCTCCATAACGGATCAGCCCCTCCAAAATCAAGCTCATCCATGGAAGTTGAATTCCATCATTCTCTGGGGTGTTCTCTCCCGAATTAAAGCTATCGATACAAGACCGTAGACCATACTGGCAAAGAAACTTTTTCTTATTCATGATGGTTAGATTAATCAGGATCTTTGCTTTTTCATCGGTTGGAATACCTGCCCATAAAGGCAGTAACAAAGTTTGATCAATGCGGGTTAAACCCGAGGTAAGCACGATTATTTCATCCCCAGGCAATATTCCTGCGACTTCAATGTGTTCAATGGACTCGTATATATATTCACTCGTGAAGTACCCGCGTTGTAAATGCCAGTGAATTTGTCCTGTCGAAATGTGATCCACCCGATGGGCACCATTGGAAGCAATGCCGTGTATATAGATTTGGGTCGGTCGTGTTCCTTCAGTTTGGGAATTAATATGTAGCATGGGACGTATGGGCGGACGGAAATCGCGGTGGAGCTCAATAACACCGCTTCCATAGCGCCTTCCCAAAATTTCCGACGAGGTGGAACTATGGGAATCCCGGTCACGATAAAGGAAACACGCACGGGTGTCATCCCAGGAGTGCTCAATCATTGATTTCAGGCGATCAGCTATCCCTTCCAGGTGAGGAATCGATTCGATATCTGCGATTTCATTCGCAATAGCTATTAATGACATGCATTCCCGGTATAGATAGGAGCACAGATCTGGGCTCTCAACTGTTGTGATATCCCGCCCTGTTGACATGTCACCCAGGTAAGCAAATAACGGGTGTTCTTCAAAACCGGTCTGAACGGGTTGATCCCATTCTGGAATTGAATCTCCATCACGGTCATGGGCAGTGGTGAACCAGGAGAAAAAGAAGGAGAGTAATTTGGGGAATACACTGTGTAAATAATCATGGCAACCAGTGTACTCATAATATAACCAGGTCAACTGAGCTAGCATGGGGGTGGCGAGCAGATGACTCCTCTGACCGCCTAAACCGGGTTTGAAATCGATCTCTCCCTGAACTGTTTGCGAGGCAAGGAAATTATCCAACAAGCATTTGAGTAATTCGGGAGACGATGGGAGAAGAAAATTAGTCAGATAATATGATCCATGGGCTGTTTGACCATTCCACATGTAATTATAATCAGAGCCATCTTGCAACAGTGAAAACCCCTGGTCCGGATTCCTTGAAATTACGTAGGATGGCGAACTGCTCTTGGAGGTCGGTTGAAGGAACAGTTGATCGACCATCGTCTGCGCCAGGTAAAAAGCTGTATCCCATTCCTGATTACCCGTGCTAATTTCCATCCTTTGCGAATTCATTCTCAGAATGCGTGCGAATTCAGTATCCCAGTTCCTGCTAATGATCTCTCTTGCCTTCTCATACGATGCATTCATATCACCCAGTGACGCGTGAGACCAATACAACTGTTGCTCACCATGAGGAGGAAGCGTATATGAAAGATCAAGGGAAGGGTAAGGGCTTTTTCCGGGCTGGGCACCACCAGTGAGGAATAATACTGGTACAAGGTTTGCTGTTAGTCCAGCTAATATGGTGGTTAACCCAATCTCATTGGTCGACATCCGGTTACCGTCCTCGGCAGGGACCAGCACCTCAGCCCATTCGACCCTGATTTGACAAGCATCCCGGCTGGTATTACTAATTTTGGTTCTGCAGGCAATACTATTAGAATTGGGAACCCAATACTCAATAACGACGTTAATACTCGAGAAAGGTTTGAAAGATAAATTTATATAATTTGGATAAAAATGGTGAATGGTAACCGGATGATGGAAATGCGCTGGATTGGTAACAGCCTGTGTGTTGAATATAAACCTTGGAAATATACGGCAATAGCGAGCTCGCAATCCAAATGTCGTTTGTAAGGAAACAGCAGGCGGCTCGGACTTACCCAAATTGAGCTCCCAAATCTGGTCGTTGGTGTAATCAGTCGGATCCAATCTTGCATCTGCAGATATAGTCAGGCTGATGGGATGGTCAGGAGAATAATTCCATTCACGCATTGGTCAATTTTACGGGTGATTCAAGTATTGGTCAAAGATATTGTTCATCAAAAAGTGGATGTTATAATCTTTATTCTATCAATTTTATAATTTTATATATAGATTATCATGGAGGTTTAGATGGGAGACATATCTACGCAGCGTGGAATGTGGTTCGAAGAATTTGCAACGGGTCAACAAATCATAACACCTGGGAGAACGATCACAGAAAATGATATCTTGTCGTTCGCTGGCTTATCTGGTGATTATAACCAAATCCATACCGATGCGGAGTTTGCCCGGACAACTCCATTTGGCCAACGAGTAGCGCATGGAATATTAGGGCTTGCCATTGCATCTGGACTGGCAATGCGGACCGGAGTTTTAGAGGGAACCGTGATTGCCTTCAGAGAAATCAATAACTGGAAATTTAGCAATCCGATCTATATCGGTGACACAATTCATGCTGTGTTGAATGTTATCGAGACAAAACTAATTCCACGGCTCGGTGGAGGATCTATCGTCATCGAGATTGCTGTTAAAAACCAACGTGATGAAGTTACGATGAAGGGCACTTGGACGGCACTGGTTGCCAACAAGCCTAAATAAAAATGTCTATTCCTGATTTTCCTGGTGATAATCAAGACCCATCGAAGCGCTTTCGGCGTTTATTGAATACAGACGATGATGAGGATGCTGATAATCCGAACCTCGGTGAAACTACTACCGGCATGACAAAACCTTCTGGGGTTCCTTCAGATGAAGTAGAAAATGATTCGGAAGTTGATCAGCAGCCTGATCCTTTGAGTCAGCAAAAAGAATCATCGCTTGTTCAACCAATAGACACGCCTGCAGATAGATCAGCGCCAGGATTATCCCAAGATCAGGTATCAACTGGAGCACAAGACACTATTCCTGAGGCTTTGATATCACCGCTTACTTCTGAAGCAAAAACGCGACAAACGATTCTGGCAATTGATGAATACGGCATGCCATTGCCTGGACGCATAAACCGAAGCTTAAACCAACCAGCGTCTAGCGGTTCAATACCAGTAAACAATTTACAATCCCAACCCGTAAAAACCCAGTCTGGTCCACGTCAGAAACAATATGCTCAACAGGGAAACTATCAATCAAAGGGTATAAGACCGCAGAAGAAAACAAAAAAAACCCGTAGCTTCATTACGCCTAAACAGGGAGCAGGTTGTTTTTTTCGGATGCTGATCCTGGCTATGCTGGCTGGAATCGTCGTTGTTCTTATCGGTGGTTCCCTAATCGTGTATGAGTATTACAAGATCGCGGCAACCTTACCCAGTGTAGCTGATTTACAACAGCGAGCTTCCAGTTTTGAGACGACCAGAATATACGATCGAAATGGTGATCTTTTGTACGAGATTTTGGACCCTTCGGCAGGACGGCGGACTTTCACGACCCTCGATAAAATTTCTCCATACTTAGTCGCTGCTACAATTGCCACTGAAGATAAATCCTATTACAGCCATCCAGGGTTTGATTGGACGGCGATTGTCAGGGCATTCTGGCAAAATTTTCAAGGTAAGGGGACGGTTTCGGGGGCATCGACTATTACGCAGCAGCTGGCACGCTACCTGTTCCTATCACCGGAAGAACGCACAGAACAATCCTACATCCGGAAAGTGAGGGAAGCACTCCTGGCAGCGGAAATCACGCGCAGATATACAAAAGACCAAATCCTGGAGCTATACCTAAACGAATTCTATTACGGCAACCTTGCATACGGGGTCGAAGCGGCCTCCGAAACTTATTTCAACACGACCGCAGATAAGCTGGATTTAGCTCAAGCGTCATTTCTGGCGGGACTCCCGCAGGCACCATCTGTGTATGACGTTTACCATAACCGTGAGGCGACACGTAACAGGCAAAAGCAAGTATTAACGCTGCTGTACGAAGCCAGCAACGAAGAGAAATGCATATTTGTAAGCAACAACCCAAAGCGGGTTTGCGTGAGTGCGGATGAGGCAGTAGCTGCATATACTGCGTTAGAAAATTATCAATTTAATCCGCCAGATGTCCAGATCCGCTACCCACATTGGGTTAACTACGTGAGATCATTACTGGAAACGCAATTTGATTCACAGACGATCTATCGATCTGGTTTTTCAGTATATACAACTCTCGACCCAACGCTACAGGATATGGCTGAAGAGCAGGTCAAACAGCAGGTTGATGCACTGGCTGCCTATAATGCCAAAGACGGGGCATTAGTTGCGATTCAACCATCGACGGGTGAGATCCTGGCAATGGTAGGCTCGGCAGATTTTTATAATGATGCCATAAGCGGTCAGGTGAACATGGCGACCAGTGCGACCAGGCAGCCTGGCTCGTCGATAAAGCCAGTGACATATATCGCAGCATTCGAAAAGGGATGGACTCCGGCTACTTTAATTTGGGATGTTCCATCAGAATTTCCTCCATCGGGAGACCCGACTGATCCCAGACCACCCTATAATCCGGTCAACTATGATGGACGATTTCATGGACCGGTCACCGTCAGGACTGCCCTGGCGAATTCGTATAATATTCCGGCAGTCAAAACCCTTCAATTCGATGGGATTTATGATGACCCAACCACACCGAATGAGGATGGCGTGCTCGCTGTCGCACGAAAATTGGGGATCACATCCTTAACGAGGGATGATTATGGTCTCTCGCTCACTCTTGGTGGCGGAGAGGTCAGCCTTTTGGAGATGACCGGAGCGTATGCAGTCATTGCCAATGGAGGCAATCGGGTTCCAACGGTCGCCATTTTGAAGATCCTGGACCATTCTGGTAACGTCGTTTTTGATTACCAACCTCCTGCGGGTGACCAGGTAATCCGACCTGAACATGCTTTCTTAATCACCTCAATATTATCGGACAATGAAGCCAGAACACCAATGTTTGGGGCCAATTCTGTATTGAACCTGCCATTTCCTGTGGCTGCGAAGACAGGAACCTCGAATGATTACAGGGACAACTGGACCCTGGGCTATACACCGGACCTCGCGGTTGGGGTTTGGGTGGGGAATGCCGACTATACACAGATGAACGACGTTTCCGGATTAACCGGGGCGGCTCCGATCTGGGCACAATTTATGCAAGCCGCGGTGCCACAATTGACCGGAGGTAACCCCACCCCGTTCAGCCGACCAAGTGGGATTGTGGACCGAGTCATTTGTGAAGTCTCAGGGACCGAACCATCGCAGTGGTGCCCAGATCAACGGGTTGAATATTTCGCGGCCGATCAACTGCCACTTCCAAGCACGCAAGATTTATGGTCCAAGGTGGTATTCGACACATGGACAGGACTGCGTGCATCTGCTGCATGCCAAGATTTTACGAAGGAAGAATTTGCGCTCAATGTAACCGATACCTGGGCGGTAGGATGGATCCAAAATAACCCGGAAGGGAAGGATTGGGCAACGTCTATGGGTTTCTCAGATCCGATACGGTTTGCCCCGCCACGGGAGTGTCAATCCAGTGACCCTCTCCCCATCGTCGAGTTTTCCTCGCTCACTGAAGGACAAACTATAACTTCGTCGCCATTGGATATCATGGCAAAAATTGACGTGTCCACCGACTTCCAAAATTACACATTGGACTATGGAATAGGTGATAATCCGGTTGAGTGGAACAGGCTGGCTGAGAACACCCAACCTGCTAGCCAGCCCAGCAAAATATATACTTGGGACCTCAAAGACGTTCCCCAAGGTGTGATCACCTTAAAATTAACATTGAACAGCATCAGGGGTGGGTACGCTGAAAGGAAAATTCACCTAAATCTGAGTGTGCCAACAGCGACACCCACGGTTACACCATCCATGACACCAACATCAACGTCGACGTCTACTTTCACTCCACCACCGCCGCCAACGATCACACCTACACCCACCGAGTCAGCTACACCCACCTCGACTCCGACTGAAACTCCGCCTGCTGAAGGGCCAACAGCAACGCCCAGTCCGCCTCCTGGTTCTTCACTCCCCTAATGGTCTAGATCAACCATAATTGAGGTGTTGAATATGTAATTGGATCGAGGCTGAGCAGCTGATCAAGGTTATCGCGAGTTAGAATGGGGGAGTTAGCCAGCGATCTTAGGTGCCGGAATTTTAGAAAACGCCAATTCCCTTGCGATGGATTAAAAGCTTTAGCAAGCCGTAGATCGCGTCTCAATTTATATACTAACAAGTTGGCGCGACTGCCGGGAATTACAATGAAACTGCGCGCCGGTGGTTTATCACCGTATAGGACAATCTCTCCAATAGCAGCGGATATCGTAGGGAAGAAGGAATAAACCAGCTCAGAATTTTTATCCAACCAAGTAACATTTGTTCTGGACATATTCACAGTACGATCGACACAAATATACCCTAAACGTTCGCCAATTTGACGGATCGATAAATTGGCCCGGTCTAAGTCTGCCTGTCTTTCGCTCAGATCATCTTCTGGGCGGAGATACCACCGGTTAGCACCAGACGAAACTTGGGTGGCATAGGAATCCAAGGCTAAATGGATGAAGTCGAGAGGCGGGGTGAACAACCCCGGATATGCTTTACACATTGCATCATCAATATTCTGAAGCGTGACACCAGGGTGATCGATCAGGGTAGTTAGCAGGGTCAGCTCATAGCGATCTGTAATAGGAATCTGGTCTACCCCGTCAGTTTCACGCAACCAGAACAGAGTCGAGATTGATACATCGGATGATCGGGTAGGTCTTTCCTTCTCAGTGATCGATTCACCTTCAATGGAAGGATTTTCAGGAATTTCCGATTCAAGCTCCTCATCCAGGCCTTTTCCAACATCGAGAGAGAATAATGAGCTTTGGGAGATTGGAGGCTTACCTACGGACTCAACATTAGACACTTCCTGGAGATTATAGCGAAGGAAACCTGAACGATAAGATAATGCCTCGCGAGCAGAATTATATGAGGATGTATACAAGACAGATGGTGATGACTCAGCTTGCTCGCCTGTTTCATTAGTTCTGGTAGGTGGATCTCCACTTCTGCTCTGCTTACCCGTGCGAACCTGAGATGGTGAGCTCGATGACCCGATTATGCCCATAAACGCTGAGGAAATCGTCGTCAGGTAACTCTGTGGCTCAGCGCTCATTTCTAAATATTTTTTAGCAGCCTGTATGGCAGCCTGCGAATTAAATGCACCAATTTGTGGTAATTCACGAGCATTTTCGACCTTCCAGGTGATCTGGGCTTGCTCTTCCTCAGCGCGAATAGCCACATTCTCCAGATGAAATCCTGACACTTCTGCAGCAATAAGTGCAGCTCCGATAAAACCTGGCTCAGCTTCGCCTATCAGGCCAAATATATTGGTTGTTGGCTCAAGGATATTTACCAGCTGTTTGAAGACTGAGGAAAGGGCGGTGGTATGCCAGGCCCAATCATATCTTTGCCGGCGCAGAACACTTTTAAATGCTCCCACTGCATCTCGACCCCACAACCAGCCAGCCCAAAGGGCAGATAGGGTCCAAAATGCCTGATTCGGTCTTGGGATAGCGGTACACACTGAGCTAATTTTTAGATCCCTTAAGGAATCGACCAAAGAGACGAATCTGCCTTCATAGATGCAAATCCCTCCTGTTGAAGGTGGTAGTTCCGGCCAGATCGTAACTGCAATTGGTGGATTAGGAGTGGCGGGGTCGTCTGCGCACCAAGATTTGACCCCTTCCTCGAGTGCAAACCAGATATTATTTTCCCGAAAATGACGAGGGATAGTCAGCTGGCGCCGTCGGTCCTTTTGATTGGCAGGTCTCCACATCGCGTTCGCCTGATCAAATGCGTATAGTAATAAGGCAGCCAAGTGCTTTTGGCCAAGTGGAGAGATATTCAAACC
>JBGPBQ010000069.1:0-15322 GCA_041481345.1 Anaerolineae bacterium | reverse complement strand
TTTCTAGCCACCTGACAGTTTCATTCAACGATAGGAACACCACATGATTGGGAAAGGTTTAGCATTGATCACGCATCTTTCTATGAATCGTAGACCGATCTGGAATATGCTTAGATCCCGACGATCTGTACGATCAACCAATTCACGCAGGCCTTTCCTAATCGTACGGGTACCAATAGAAATCAACCAAACATAGAGCAGCGCCACTGCCAAGGTCAATCGAGATAAGCGCTCAAAATGTCGCAGCATCGTGCTCTCCAGGTCAAAGCCATGTTTCTTCATATCGCCGAACATTTCTTCGATCCACATTCTGCGCCGATAATACTGCAAGGTCAGGCCCAAATCGGGCAGATTGGTAGCCAGACACCAGGGTTCTTTCTCACCCACACCCCAATGAACCAGCAAGTTGACTGGATAAATTTCTTTGACGGTCAGATAGCCCTTTCCCAGCCAGATACTTTGACCAGGATTGTGGATGAAATTGTTGAAGGTTTGCCAGCCGTTTCTTTCATCGAACCAGACCCCGGTATCGCTTTTTTGACGCAAGACATAGAACCAATGCCATTGATCCAGCTGTCTCAAGACCGCTACAGAGCCAAATTCACAGTCTCCGATGACAAATACAGCCGCTCGACCGGGGATCAGTTTACGAACATAGGCCAACAAAGCCAAGTGCTTATCAGCGCTGCTGTGTCCTTTGATATGCCGAACCCAGGTCCAGACAATCGGAATGGCCCTCTTCCGGTAGGTCAGGCAGACCATCAACAGTTGATGACCAAAGCCGATCTTGGTACCGTCTACGATCAATCTGATTTCTCCCAGATGCCGAAATTGAGTTTCCAGCCACTCTCGAGCAATGGGTTCGTACCACTCCCGCACTCGAATGGCTGGATTATCCAACAGCCTGCTCAATCGTCGGGTGGTGCTCAACAGCTTGGCAGGTCCAGGTATCTTCCCGGCAATCCGGCTAAGGCATACCGATCGGCTTTGATATATGCCGATGATCAGCCAGACAAAATTGCGGATCTGAGTTATTCGTTGTTCAGGTCGCAGTTCCATAATTCGACGAATCCAGGTATCATTGAGACGGTTGGTTGGCATTGGATTACTCCGCTACTAGAATGGTTGCAGAAAACTAAATCTAGTGCAGAATCCATGCCGACCAACTATTCTTTTATTAAAGTGTCAGGTGGCTAGGATAATTTCGTTATATAATTTAACGAATATGCTAATATTTTAATGATAAGGGTAATTCAATTTGAACTTAGGTCACACGCTCTTTTAAAAACGAATAAAAGGTAATTCGCAGATTGCCTTGTATGGGTTGGGTGTTCTCAGAGTGATAGTACTTTCCTAATGAAGAAAGCCCACTCTATCGAATGGGCCTTTCCTGGCGGAGAGGGAGGGATTTGAACCCTCGTTCCCTTGCGGGAAACACGCTCTCCAGGCGTGCGCGCTAGGCCAAACTACGCGACCTCTCCGAGATAAAATCACTGCGACTGTCTCTCCACAGCGAAGCGCATTATACCATAAAGACAACTTTGCCCATTTTGTTAGATATTTCCCCCCTACGATTGTGCTGGTCTGATCTGTCTACGATCTGAGCTCGAAGATGTAAAGCGAAACGTCCCAGCTCCTTTCATATCCTGTATCATCAAGCGTTGTAATTACCTCTGGCTTGTTAGGCGCGGTCCATCCGGCTGTTTTATACCCTTCCTCACCCATCAGCCGGCGGTAATCCATCAACAATTCACCCAGATCACTCACCGGGCAAGCCAACAGCTGGATCCCTGGAACTTGCTCCTCATCGTCTTCATCTTCCCAGATCGAAATAAACCCCATGCCATCCCGCCACCACCAGGCATGTCGTTCTTTGATTGCATTCTCGATATGTTTGAGCTGTGGGTCAGCGTATACCCAGCCCAGGTTGATTAATCCACTCGAAAGTGCGTGCGCAGGGCTACTTAATACGAATTCTATTGCATGATTGGCTTCTCCCACTCCCAGACTGATGAAGCTGCTCGTTCCTTCTGCCAAGCTCGGTGCGCGGTATGGAATGAACTCTGCGATGCGTTTAAACCCCTTCTGCTCGCACATCCGGTGCACTTTAACGTTGTACGATCCCGTCGTCAGGCGGATGATCCCATTCCCCATCCGACGCCAGGTCTCCAGAATATATTCTTGAATGTGTGACGCCACCCCCCTGCCCTGGAAATCTGGGTGGACTCTCAACCCTTCCATATACCACTCCCCCTCCTGGAACTTGGTGAGTTTGAACACTCCCGCCACCCGTCCGTGCATCTCTGCCACGCCCAGCAATCCCTCCGGGTCGGCCATCCACTCGTCCCACACATGTGGGATGTAGTCGCCACCATCCCAGATATGCGAGCTCAGTTCCATCACAGCCTCAGTATCCTTTGCCTGTGCCGGTCTGCAGATCACGATGTCAGTATCTGTATTACTCATCATCTTCATCCATCCGATATTATCTAATCCGGAAATATCTCCGCCAAGACTTCGGGTGCATAGCGCCTTGCCATCTCATCCGAGAAGCCATTCTCTCTGCATATTTCGGCGTACAGGTTGGCGCTCGGTCGTTTATGACGTGCCTGGGTATCAACATCCAGCTCCCACAAGCCAAAGCGCTGCGTCCAACCGCGCTCCCACTCAAAGTTGTCCACCAGCGTCCAATGGAAGTAGCCTTTTACCGGCCAGTTGAAGTTGACCGCTCGCCACACTTGGTGGATGTGTTCGAGAAGATATCGCGGGCGCACACGGTCTTCCGCATCTTCGAAGCCGTTCTCGGTGATGATGATAGGGAGGTGGTACTTTAATCCCCATTTGAGTGCCTCGAACATACCTAATGGCTCATTGGCCAGGAAACCGGTGCTGCTCAGCTCAGCTCCTTCCCTGAAGAACCGCCTTCCGAATAACTCATTATATTTGAGTAAACTGAAGCTTACATAATCGCGTGTGTAGTAATCGATTCCCAAAAAATCCTGTGTCGCTCTTGCTTCCCGCACCTGTTTTCGTTTAGAAATTAACCGCACAACTCCGTCATGTGCTGCCAATGCGAAAACCTCATTTAAGCCCATCAAAAGTTTGGTCGCCAATCGATCCAATGGAGACCACGGCTTCGCTGGTTGCAGGCTGCGGTAATAGTGCGCCATACCAACCCTCGCCTGTGGGTGGATTTGATGGATGGCGTGGTAGGCTGCTGCATGCGCCCGCACCATGTTTACCATAACCGTGAATCCCAGGCTGAAGTCCTTCTTACCTGGCGGAAATACCCCTTGAAGAAATCCCAGCGTTGCATATCCATTCGGTTCATTAAATGTACACCATAAATTGACGTAATCCTTTAATGCCTGCACCACTTTCCGGACGTATTTTTCAAAATACTCTGCAGCTGATTCGCTTTCCCAGCCCCCTTTTTCAACAAACCATTGAGGGTCAGAGTAATGGTGTAATGTAATTAACGGAGTTATATTCAGCTCCGTAAGTCCCCTGACCATTTCTACATATCGGTTTAATGCTGCATCGTCCCACCGGTCTGGCGTTGGTTGGATCCTGCTCCATTCAATCGACATGCGGTGAGCATTTTGTGCTCCTTCTGCCGCCCGCTGAAAATCCTCTCTCCATCGGCCGTTCCACCAGTCACATGCCAGGCCCGACTTATGCCCTTCGGCAATCCGCCCTGCTTCCTGTTCCCATGCCCACCAATTGCTGTTCGGATTATTCCCTTCTACCTGGTATGCTGCGGTAGCAGTCCCCCAAAGGAAACCGCGTGGAAAATGAAATGTAGCTTGGGCCATTGACCCTCCTTGTGCTTATATTCTTCAGTCAATAATTTTAGTCGTTTGCTGCTGTCTTGGCAAACGGAATTCTATCGCTATATATTTTTACGCATGAAATAATTATGGTATGCTATATATATTGTCACTACTCACCTATCCCCCTCACCCGCATTCGGGTGAGCGGTTGGGGATGGGGGTGTGATTAGTTGCTAGATATTAGCTGAGGAGGTGTTGCAATGTCTGAGGCATTCATCATTTCCGCCGTGCGTACGCCAGTCGGTTCCGGTAAGCCTACCGGTTCGCTTGTCTCTCTCTCACCTGTCGATCTTACCGCTTTGGTTCTACAAGAAGCAGTCAGGCGGGCTAGGATTGATCCTGCCCAGGTTGAAGATGTCGTCTGGGGGTGTGTCACTCCCATCGGTGATCAAGGCGCCAATCTGGCGCGTTTAGCTGTGCTGAGAGCAGGCTTTCCTATGCATGTCCCGGCAGTCACCCTCAGCCGGATGTGTGGATCAAGTCAGCAGGCTATCCACTTCGCTGCTCAAGCTTTGCTAGCCGGTGATATGGACCTCGTGGTAGCAGGTGGCACCGAAATGATGTCACACCAAGCGCTTGGCGCTGACTATCCTAAAGAGTGGCCGGAAGGCATACCCTTTAAACTGGTCCACCAGGGTATCAGCGCTGAGATGATGGCGGAGAAATATGACCTCACACGCTTTGAATTGGATGATTATGCCTGTCAGTCCCACCTTCGAGCGATGCATGCCATCCAGAATGGTTATTTCGACAGCCAGATCCTTCCAATCACATTACCCGATGGCCGGGTGATCAAGGTGGATGAGGGAGTGCGTATGCCTCCCAACCGCGACAAAATGGCAGCCCTCCAGCCGGTTTTCAAACCGGATGGTGTGGTTACCGCTGCGAATGCCAGTCAGATCAGCGATGGCTCTGCTGCTCTGGTGTTGGCTTCAGCTAAGGCTGTCGGTGCCTACAACCTCTCTCCTCTTGCACGCATTGTCACCCGTTATGTTACAGGCTCCGACCCGATCCTCATGCTGGATGGTCCTATCCCTGCTACCCGCCAGGCGCTTAAACGTTCCGGGTTATCCTTGGATGAGATTGATGTTATTGAGATAAACGAGGCTTTCGCCTCTGTGATATTGGCTTGGGCAAAGGAAATAAAACCTGAAATTTCCCGGGTGAACCCAAATGGGGGAGCAATCGCCCTCGGGCATCCTTTGGGCGCCACGGGTGCTGTCCTAATGACGAAACTTGTTTATGAATTGCAGCGCACCAAAGGGACTTATGGTTTGCAAACCATGTGCATCGGTCATGGGATGGCAACTGCCACGATAATTGAGCGCATATAGTTCAGGAAAACATCAAACGAAGATCATGACCCACCAACTCTACCTATCGCTCGGCACTAATCTCGGCGATCGCCTGGCTAACCTCCTGAATGCGATCACTATGCTTCCCCCTAAAATTAATCCTCTCGTTCGTTCGTCAATTTATGAGTCAGAACCATGGGGGTATTCCGATCAGCCTGTGTTCTTGAACCAGGTCATCAAAGGCAATACAGATCTTGAGCCTTTGGTTCTGTTGGCGTTCCTCAAGGAAACTGAAGTCCGGCTGGGACGACAAGAGACATTCCGTTTCGGTCCCCGCCTGATTGACCTGGATATCCTGTTTTATGATGATCTTGTTATGGATACACCCGCGCTGACGATCCCTCATCCACGCATAGCTGAACGTGCATTTATCCTCGTCCCATTGGCAGAGATTGCCCCTGACCTTCCCCATCCTGTCCTCAGAAAAACCATCCAACAGCTCAAAACCGGTGTAGATTCGAGCAGTGTGGAATTGTTCCGGTCTGTGGAACCCTGAGCTGGAGTCAAGCTATGTCCCTCCTGATAAAGTCTGGTACCATCATTACTGCTTCTGAAACATTTCAGGCAGATCTCTTGACTGATGGAGAAAAAATCATCTCGGTTGGCACAGATCTTATCTCCGAGGGAGCTCAAGTCATTGACGCTGCCGGTAAGCTTGTGATGCCAGGCGGGGTGGATCCTCATACCCATTTCAACCTCCCCATGTTTGGCACTGTCACTGCAGATGACCATTACACCGGTCATAAAGCTGCCGCCTTCGGTGGCACTACCACTGCATTGGATTTTGTATCCCAGGATGAAGATTCTATCTCAGCTTGCGTCGGTGCCTGGCATACACGTGCCGATCCGCTGGCAGCCATCGATTTTGGTTTCCACATGAACATCACCCACTTCGATCAAAAAGTGGCTGATGAAATCCCAATGCTGCCTGATCTGGGGATCACCTCGGTAAAGGTGTTCACCGCTTATAATGACCGCTTACGTCTGAGAGACGGGGAAATATTTCGGGTTCTGCGTCTGGCAAAAAAATGCAATCTGCTCACTATGCTACATGCAGAGAATGGCGATGTCATCGAGCTGCTCACAAAAGAAGCTCTCGCCGAAGGTCATACAACCCCAGATTGGCATGCTAAAACTCGTCCTGCCTGGGGGGCAGTCGAAGCCGTCCTGCGTGGAGCTGCCCTATCTGCTCAGGCAGACGCTCCTCTTTATATCGTTCACATGAATGTCGCCGGTGAAGTCGATCAGCTCAGCTATGCCCGGGATCATGGGTTAAAGGTGATGGGAGAAACCTGCCCACAATATCTATTCTTTTCCTCCGATAAGCTCAGCCGTTCCGATGGAGCCAAATGGGTCTGCTCTCCCCCCTTGCGCACGCCCGCTGATAACCAGCGCTTATGGGAAGGTCTTGCCGATGGAATTATTCAGACCATTGGTACAGATCATTGTTCCTTTTTCTACGATGGTACCCAGCCAATTATGTACGAGGGTCAACCCATTGCGATCCCCGGAAAGGAGCTCGGCAGGGACGATTTCACTAAAATCCCGAACGGCCTGCCATGTGTAGGTGATCGCCTTCCCATATTATGGACCTATGCTGTCCGGTCAGGCAAGCTCTCCCCAAACCAATTTGTTGCCCTGATGAGCACCAATCCTGCCAAAATATTCGGTCTATACCCTCGTAAAGGGACGCTCCTGCCAGGGTCTGATGCGGATATCGTCATCTGGGACCCCGACCGTCGCCTCCGTTACGGTAAGGCGTATTCGCATCACCGCACGGATTACAACCTGTTTGAAGATTGGGAATTGGTTGGTTTCCCCGAAAAAGTATTCTTGCGTGGTTCCTTGATCGTGGATGGTGACCGGTGGCTTGGAAAAGCTGGGACGGGTCGATATATTAATCGAAATTCCGGAACCATCTTATAAAGTGTAGCTCCAGCGCAAATGCTCATTCTTCTGACTATATTTTTATTCATTTTTACAGCCATCGCCATGGTTATTCTTCACTTGGTACGCCCGAAGTTAAGCATCCAGGGTTTTCTAGCTGTCCTGGCGGTGTTACTGGGTCTGGTGATGGTTTTTCTCGCCCACTCGGATACCCCGGATACCATTGTTCTTTTGCATTGGGCGCCTCAATCCCTATTCCCAGTCCCACCTGCACTCATTCTGGATGATATATCGTGGTATTTTACGTTGGCGCTTACCTCGTTGGCATTTACCGTTATCATCACATCTATCGCCCAGCTTGGTCAAGGTCCGAAATCAGATTTTTGGCCAGTCAGAAACAATATTCAGGTTGTTGAAGATTCTAATATTAATAATAATGAGGCTGCAACCTCGCAAGCGTCTGAAGCAATCAATGGGTCTGGTCTGATACCTAATTGGCTGTTTTGGGCTGCAGTATTGGTGCTTACCAGCGCAGGCCTGTTGGCTGTAACTGCAGGTAATATGCTGACCTTGCTTCTCTCCTGGGCTGCTCTAGATATCATCGAGCTGATTATCTTATTGGGTCAGATATACCAAAGTGCAATTCGTGAGCGGGTAATTATCGTTTTTTCAGTCAGGCTGGCAGGGATTATCACAGTATTGATCGCTGGTCTTGTCTTCTGGTCTCAAGGAGGCACATTACAGCTTAATACACTTTCACAATCGATCAGCTTAATCCTGATATTGGCAGCCGGCATCAGATTGGGAGTTTTTCTCCCTCAATATATATACACCCACGGATTACCAATTCGGCCCGACCTGGCGACCGTTTTACACCTGATTTCTGCCGCAGCCAGTTTTATTCTCCTTGTTCGGGTATCCACTACCGGAGTATCGTCGTCTATCACCCCTATCCTCTTGGGATTTATCTCCTTGGTTGGCATCTTCGCCGCCATTAGATGGCTGGGTGCAAAGGATGAGCAGGATGGCAAGTCATATTGGATGCTTGGAACTGCCTCCCTCGCCATTGGAGCCGCGATAGTAGGCTCCCCATTTGCCTGCCTGGTATGGAGCATTGCCAGTCTTCTTTCTGGAGGGCTGATCCTTTCTTATTCACTGCGCCACCGCAGCTTCATCCCCCTGATTATCGTGGGGGTGTTTAATCTATCCGTCCTGCCGTTCAGTCCCACATGGCAGGGAACGGCGCTTTATCAATCTAATTCAACTGGCGCCGGAATTCGTGCTCAATTCCTTATGTTTCCCGTATCATTTATACTCATCCAATCCATCCTCCTATCAGGTTATATCCGTCACTTCCTGAGGGGGGTTCAGCCTGCCGCTGAAGATAAACCTCAACATATTGAGAGGTGGGTTTGGGTGCTATATCCGTTCGGGTTGATACTGATTGTTCTTGCTCATCTGCTCATCGGTTGGTTCTTGCTCCCTGATTTGAATGGCTTACCACTTGTTGATTGGATCATCGGTCCACTGACCCTGGTGATCGCCGCACTCATATTGTTCATTTCTTTACGTTTTCCACAACCTTTCCCAAGAATAAACCGTTTCAAGAATACTCCATTCTGGAACAACTTGTTCTCTTTGGAATGGTTGTACAACTTTATATGGAATGCATACCACGCTGGTTCGAGATTGATTGGTTTGTTTTCAACCATCTTGGAAGGCGATGGAGGCATTCTTTGGGCCTTAGTTTTGTTCGCATTGATATTCGTGTTTCTTCAGCAGTGATGGGTTGAAATGGTCTCAAATCCCATCGTCCTCGTTGCAGTAGTTTTAGTCTGTCTGACGTCCGTTTACAATTTGGTTTCCAGAGATTGGCGCAGGACAGTCGGATGCCTGGCGCTGCAGTATATTGGTGTATTTTTGTTGGTCAATACCTCCTGGCCGCTTGAAATGGCAATCTCTAAAATGCTGGCTGGTTGGATGGCAGGAGCGATTTTGTGGGTCGCCATGACCTACGTGCCTGATGTCTGGCTGGATACTGAAAAATCAATAAAATTCGGGGCAATTTTCAGGATTCTAGCAGCTTTAATTCTCGCCTTGGCGGTTACCTCCTTGGTTCTTCATTCTGAATCCTGGCTTTCGACCGTCAGCACGTTTGTAAGATGGGGTAGTTTCATGCTGATAGCGATGGGGCTTTTGCAGCTGAGCTTGACCTCTCACCCATTAAGAGTGATTATTGGTCTACTCACCTCCTTATCAGGCTTTGAAATCATTTACGCTGCTATAGAGACTTCTACCCTCGTGACCGGGCTGCTCGCTGTTGTCACACTGGCGCTCGCCCTGGTAGGAGCATATCTGTTGATCGCCCCAACCATGGAGAAGTCTCCGTGAGTACCCCTCTAATTTGGATCATCATTCCGGGAGTCATGGGTGTGATTTTATTTTTCTTCCGGCGCTGGTATCGGCTCAGCGTCGCCATCGGAACAACCGTCATGTTGCTCCTGGCCGGTCTGGCCTGGATGCTACCGATTAATGAGCTCATCAAGTTAGCTCGGTGGTCTTTAAAGATATCTGACACCCTCGTCATACTCGGTCGACAATTCGTTTTAGGACCATCTGATCGACCTTTACTGGTCATCATATTCCTTTTGGGTGGTTTCTGGTTTGCGGTTGTTTTTATTGCCAATTCTGGTCGTATGTATGTCCCGTTGGGGATGGTTTTGGTTTCATTATTGATTGCCGCTCTGGCAGTTCAACCCTTTCTATATGCTGCCCTACTGTTGGAATTAGCTGCGCTGGTTTGTGTTCCAATCCTGGTTCCTCCCGGGTCTCCCCCCGGTAGGGGTGTATTGCGCTTTTTGACTTTCCAATCCTTTGGTATGCCGTTCATTTTGTTTTCGGGCTGGTTGCTTGCTGGGGTGGAGACGAGCCCCGAAGAATTAACTTTGGTGACCCGTGCATCACTGTCTCTTGCTTTTGGATTCCTATTTTTACTAGCTATCTTCCCCTTTCACACCTGGATCCCTCTCCTGGCAGAAGAATCCCACCCTTATACGATTGGGTTCATCCTGGTTATTCTCCCGTGGATGGTCTCCCTTCTGGCTCTTGGTTTTCTTGATCGTTATACCTGGTTACGGAATTCAGCAGCCACAATAAATATGATCCAGCTGAGTGGAGCGATGATGGTATTTGTTGGTGGCGTGTGGTCAGCTTTTCAGCGTCACCTTGGTCGGATTTTGGGTTATGCATGTATGATGGAGATAGGTATTTCATTATTGTCCATCTCTGTGAATAATGGACTTCCATTATTCTTCTCAATGCTGCTGCCTCGAACATTAGCTGTCGGCGTTTGGGCATTGTCACTATCTTTCATCTATAATAAAAAACTTGCCGCTGGCGCTGAAGGTCTTCGTTTCCGCACGGTCCAGGGTCTGGCCCGACAAATGCCTGTAGTATCTGCCAGCCTGGTCCTGGGTTGTCTTTCAGTCGCTGGTATGCCTCTCTTGGCAGGCTTTCCAGTTCATTTATCGCTTTGGGAAAACCTGGCAAATCGCTCGTTGATTACTGCTTTCATTACATTGCTCGGTACAGTAGGTCTATTGATTAGTGCCATACGCACTACCGCTGTTTTAACCATGGGGAAAGAAGAAACAGGTTGGAAAATCAATGAGAGCAAAGGGACAATTATTTTCCTCACCATCGGAGTAATTCTTTTGTTTCTGGTAGGTTTGTTTCCCCACTTGTTTTTTCCTCCATCACTCGACGTTTCTCAGGTGTTTTCGCATCTGACGTCATGGCAAGTGCCATAAATTCACCTCATGCTATAATCGGCATGGTATATCACCCATCAACTTGGGATCAATAAGTAGTTTTGATTAATTAGTAGGAGCCTTCATGGATATTGAACAGCTTCAAAAACGAATTCAATGGGTGGAAGAAGACCGTCGGAAGGAAAAAGATTCCATTGCCTTGCTCGAGAATAAATTGGTTTCTCTCGAGGGCAATGTCTCAGCTTCACTGCAGCAGAGTAAAGGTTTAAGCAGTGAGATCACTCGTCTTTCAGCCATTATTACGCGCATGGATCAATATGATCAAGCCCTTACGAAGACTCGTCTGGAGAACAAGCAAGCAGTGGATGAGTTGGATAAGGCGTTCAAGATGCGAATTGAGGAATCCGAAAAAGTCCTGCGGGTTCAAATAAAATCCTTTGATGGCATCTTCGCTGACCTCCAGAAACAGATCGAGGTCATCCCAAAATTGGATAAAAATATCCAGGCACGTACTGATATCGAGATAGCTATTCGACGTTCAGTGGATGAGCTACGTGGAAAAATTGACGCAGTTCGCATCGAAGAGGAGGAATACACCCGCACGATCCGTTTGCTTGAGGACGGACGCCGCCAGGATGCCAAAAGAATCGTTGATCTTCAGGGAGAGGTAAACGCATTAAGGAAACGGATGGATGATCAAAGGGGTCAGAATGAATTGATCAACACCAACCTGCGCAGGCTGGATACCCGCCTTAATGAATTAATAACCGTTGAAGATGAACGCCGCGATGCGATGACCACGTTCCTAAATAAGCAGGCTGTGACTCAGGTCGAGCGTGAGCGCACATGGAAGGAGTGGCAGTCTCGTTTTGATGCCATAGAAACGCAAGCCGTGGATATTGAATCCCAGCTGGTCAGCCTGGATACCACTCATCGGGAGGTGCAAGGCATCCAGGCAAATATTCAAGAATTAACCCAGCGGGTCGAGCGCCGTATCAGTGAAATTACTGAAATTCAACGCCTGTCCGAAGACCGTTTTCGGCAGGAGTGGGTTACTTTTAAAGCTGATGATCAAAAACGCTGGACTAATTACACGCTCACCCAGGAAGAACAGCGCAATGAAGCCACGCGCCAGTTTGGTAAGCTTGCTGAACAAACCACCCATATTGAAGATGAGCTGCAGGAAGTGAAGGACCTGCTCCAACAGGCAAATGAGCTGGTCGAAAAACGTCTGCAGTCCATGTTACAGGTGGCACACGAGTGGGTTACCACCTATGAACGCACAATGGGGAACTCTCGCTAAGGCTTATGCACGTTATCGGTACAGCCGGGCACGTTGATCACGGCAAATCCACCCTCGTTCAGGCTCTCACTGGCACCCACCCCGATCGTTTGAAGGAAGAACGCGAACGGGAAATGACTATCGACTTGGGATTCGCTTGGCTTACCCTTCCCAATGGCGAGGAGGTAGGTATCGTCGATGTGCCCGGGCACCGTGATTTTTTGGAGAATATGCTTGCCGGTATTGGCGGGATTGACGCGGCTTTGTTTGTCATCGCCGCCGATGAAGGCATGATGCCGCAGACTATAGAACATCTGGCAATATTGGATCTCCTGCAAGTGCAGGGTGGGGTTGTCGCCCTCACCAAAATTGATCTCATTGACGATCCAGATTGGCTCGACCTAATCGAAGACGAAATCCATTCAGCCTTGATTCATAGTGTTCTAGAAAATGCGCCTATCGTCCGCGTCTCCTCACGCACTCATCAGGGCATCCCTGAAATATTGAATAGCCTCGCAGAATGCCTTACCGACCGCCCTCCCCGTCCCGACTTGGGGCGTCCCCGTCTGCCGGTTGACCGTGTGTTTACCATGCCGGGCTTCGGGACGGTAGTCACGGGCACACTCAGCGATGGCAGTTTGCACACAGGCAATGAGATCGAAATCCTGCCATCCGGGTTGCGCACGCGCATCCGCGGTCTCCAGACTCACAAGCAGAAAGAGGAAACTGCAATCCCGGGCAGTCGCACTGCAGTCAATATATCAGGTATTACGGTTGATCAGGTGAAACGCGGGGATGTAATTACCTACCCTGGCAGCTACCAGCCTAGCCGGCGCATCGACGTACGCTTTCGACTGCTGCCGGATATTTCCCAACCTGTAAAACATGATACCCAGGTGAAGTTCTTCCTTGGGGCGGCAGAAGTCCAATCCAGGGTGCGTCTATTGGGGAGTGAAGAGTTGCTTCCCGGCGAAGAAGGTTGGCTTCAGCTTGAGCTTGAGCAGCCTGTCGTGGCTATCCGCGGTGATCGCTATATCCTCAGGCGTCCCTCACCGGGTGAAACTCTCGGCGGTGGGTCTATCGTCGACCCTCATCCGAAGGGACGCCACAAACGGTTTTCCACTCAAGAATTGGCAAATCTGGACAAAATGGCACAAGGCACCCCGGCAGATATTTTATTTCAGTCGATGCTTGCCCTGGGCATTTCCCCACTACAGGATGTGATTAACCGCTCGAATCTCGATGCTGCCACCGCTAAACAAGCCGTCCAGGATTTATTCACCGGTGGAGAAATTATTGCAATTGAGGGTAGTCCAGGAGTTGCACTTTCTCCCCAGTCCATGTTGATATCCAACACCTATTGGGGTCAGCTCAAACGCCAGGTTTTGCAGGAGTTAGAGGAATACCACAAAAGCTACCCTCTCCGTCCAGGGATACCGCGTGAAGAGCTTAAGTCTCGTCTCAAGCTGTCCCCTCGAGTGTTTAATGCAATTTTGCATCGATTGGCTTCTGAAGATGGATTGGAGGAAGTCGGTTCACTTGTACGCTTGGTCGGTTACAAGATTCAATTCACCCCTCAGCAGCAGCGTTCTGTAGCTGGACTGCTGGCTCGTTTTGCAGCCTCACCATTCTCTCCCCCAACAGTGAAGGAATGCCTGGCCGAAGTGGGTGAGGAACTTTATGACGCTATGGTCGAATTAGAATTACTGGTTCCTATTCCACCAGATGTTGTCTTTCGTAAGCAGGATTATGAATTAATGCGCTCAGAGATAATAAGCTTATTGAAAACGAAGCACACGATCACTGCCGGGGAGGTGCGTGACCATTTCGATACTAGTCGTCGCTATGTGCTTGCTCTACTTGAATATTTGGATACTCAGGGAGTGACCGTGCGTGAAGGTGATGTACGCCGGTTAAAATAATGTTGCTTGCCGGTTGGGCTCATCGGCAAGCGTCATTTTTCTAGATAATCCTCGATTTTTAGTGACTTGTACAACCGTGCGCGGATATCCGTCGGGATAGTCTCATCTTGAGTGCTTTCATGGTATAGGTAGACGGTTTTTCGCAGCGTATCGACTACGATGCGGCAATTTTCACAGTCTTCCAGATGCTGCTCTAAAACAGTGCACAACTCGTCGTCCAGTTCCCCATCCACATACTCGGAAAGGGACCCAAGCAGTTGACGACAATTCTTATGTTCGTGTTTTTTCTTCGTTTCCATCATCTACCTACTCCTCTTGAGCGAATGTGCCTGTTCTCTTGGCTCTTTTTCGGAATGTTGCATTAATTTATTAAGCTGGGCTTCGTCGGATTCGTCCGTCTTCTCGCCAAAATAAACAGATAATTCTTCTCTCAATCGCAGACGAGCGCGTGATAGTCGTGTCTTAACCGCTGTGTCACTTAAACCTAGTACTTCTGCTGTTTCATGCGTCGATAAATCATTTATATCTCGCAGTAGAAAAACCACTCTTAATCTCTCGGGGAGTTTCTGCACCGCTGCATCCAATTTTTCTTTTGTTTCCTCAGATAATAATTCTTCTTCTGGCAGGCAGCACCAATCTATGATTTGTAATGGTTCTTGTTCACCTTCTTCGGTTTCCACAGGTTCGTCTATCGATACAGTGTCTGGATGTTTACGCCGAATGACCATTAACGCTTCATTTGTAGCGATGCGAAAAAGCCATGTCGAGATTTTTGATCGTCCGTCGAATGATTTAATGCCTCGATAAGCCTTTAAAAATGTCTCTTGCAACACATCTTCAGCATCCTGTTGCTGATTTAGCATTTTTGTCGCCAGGCGATAAATCTTACCTGAGTATGCATCCACCAGGCGAGCAAACTCTTCTGAATCACCTGCGTGTAATGCTTCTAGTGAAAACCCTTCGGTCTCAACCTTATTTTCGTTGCCATTCATTGTTTAGATGCGCCTCGATTTATATCGTTGCACTCTTAGCCTTCGAATACTCATTTCGAACCCACATTCCTTCTCAAGTGCAAATAAAGTATAACCGATAAATTATTCCAATGGTCCGATTGTAGATTAGATGACTATGATAACCATCTGGTAGTGATATGTCCATGTTAAATATAGCGATCATCCCGTGCGCGTAAACCCAATATTTACAGGTACAATTACTCGGTACGCACTCCACCATGATATTGAAGGATGGTATTACGACTCTTTCTCATGCGATT
>JBGPBQ010000068.1:0-15343 GCA_041481345.1 Anaerolineae bacterium | reverse complement strand
CCATGCCCCAGGGCAGCTTCCCCTCGACATATTCTCGCTAAAGGCTGACTTTTATACCGGCAACTGCCACAAATGGATGCTCAGCCCCAAAGGTGCAGGTTTTTTTTGTATGCCCACCCCGAGGTCCAACACCTGGTAGAGCCTCTGATCGTCAGTTGGGGCTACCAATCCAGGCTCACCGAGCCGTGCCAATCCGCCTTTATCGATCTCCTGCAGTGGACCGGGACGCGAGACCCATCTGCAGTACTTTCCATCCCCGCCGCACTTAAATTCATGCAAGCGAATCACTGGGAGGATGTCCAAGTCAGCTGCCACAATCTTCTCCGAAATGCGATAGAAAGACTGTGTGACCTGACCGGTTTACCTCCTCTATACCCTTTGGATTCACGTTTTACTACCAGATGGGTACTATACCCATCCCCCAGGTCAAGGACTTGACCGAGCTGAAGTGTCGCCTTTATGCTGATTACAAGATTGAAATCCCAGTAATAGACTGGAATGGCCATCATCACCTACGCTTATCAGTCCAGGGTTATAATTCTGCAGACGATATTGATGCTTTTTTAAAGGCTATAACTGAGCTTCTGCCTTCCATGAAGCTTTGATCGCTCGATGATCGTTGTCGGAAAATGTGAGGTTTATAATTATAGATTATGCCGATCCTAGATAAATGGGAGTTCCAGCTAACACCCGATGAAGTTCTTCGCTCACAGGGCGCCGATCCACAAGCAATCATGCAGCGTCGTCCATCCCTGGTAAAAATCACCGAAGATGCCATCGCCAGGGGGGTTACCCTGCTTCAGCCTCAAGTTTTATATGAAAAATATACCGTCAATGGTCTCATCCACAAGCGCCTGGAGCTGGACGCTGTCTCGTCGAGCTCGAGAAAACCACACCTTTCAGGTCAGCTGATTGCCCAGCATCTCGCTCGTTCCCAGGCGGTCATCATCATGGTTTGCACTATCGGCGCTTTACTCGACGAAATGGTGTCAGGCTTATTCAAGGTCGATCCAATCCTCGCCATTGCCCTGGATGGCGTCGGTTCGGCCGCGGTTGAGAGTTTGGCCATCCAAGCGTGTAATTATTTTGAAGACCAGGCAAAGTCAGATGGTTTGAACACCACCATGCCCCTGAATCCGGGAATGGTCGGCTGGCCAGTCGAACAGGGGCAGCCGGAAATTTTCACCTTGCTCGACAGCGAAGCCATCCAAGTGACCTTGAACGAATCGTGTATGATGACCCCCAACAAATCCCTG
This sequence comes from Anaerolineae bacterium, assembly GCA_041481345.1. Classification (GTDB taxonomy): domain Bacteria; phylum Chloroflexota; class Anaerolineae; order Anaerolineales; family UBA4823; genus FEB-25. The sequence continues at coordinate 14,087 of JBGPBQ010000068.1, read as the reverse complement.
TCGATGGTCCTGGGAGTGGGCTCGGATGTATCTCCGGTTGGTACCTCCTGCGACTATTGCAGCCTGAAGGGGGTTTGCAGGTATCAGAATCATTATGCCAGATAAACCGCTGCATACGGTAAATTTTCAGCCCATCGGCAGGCGGGTTTCGGTCGGCGCGGCTCAGACCCTCCTTAGTGCGGCTCAAGGCGCCGGTATCGACATTGCCTCCATTTGCGGGGGCATCGGCAGCTGCAATAGCTGCAAGGTTCGGTTGATTAGCGGCAGCCTTACTCCACCAACGCTTGAGGAAGAAGCCATTTTCACCGCCAACGAGCTTGGTTCGGGTTATCGCCTGGCGTGCCAGTCATCCCCACAGTCTGACCTGATCATCGAAATCCCACCTGAATCACTTACCGCCCCTCAACGACTGCAGATTGAAGGGCAAACGCTTTCCATACCGGTCGAGCCGGCAGTAGTTCCAATTGATCTCAATATCCCCGCACCAACTATCACCGATCTGCGTTCCGACAGTTCTCGGGTGACGGATGCTCTGACCCATGCGGGTGAAAATCCACCCTTTGACATCACCTCTCCTGTGCTCGAGGAGATCTCACCCCTACTACGACAGTCCGAGTGGCACGTCACTTTGGCTATGCGCAAGAGCTCGATTATCGCCATTCTGCCTCCCTCTACACCGCTGATGGGGTTGGCAATCGATGTGGGTACCACCAAGCTGGCTGCCTACCTGTGCGACCTTACCACCGGCGCTGTCCTCGCCAAAGCAGGCGCCATGAATCCCCAAACCGTCTTCGGTGAAGATGTTATTAGCCGGATCAGCTACTCCGCCACTGTTCCCGATGGTCGCAAAACCCTCCAGCACAGACTGGTCGATGCGTTGAACCAGCTCATTCAAAATCTGTGTCAGCAAGCAGGTGCATCGGGTCATCCGGTTAGCTCCGAGCAGATTGTTGAAGCGGTGGTGGTGGGTAATACTGCCATGCACCATCTCTTTGCCGGACTGCCTGTCCACCAGCTCGGGGTAGCTCCTTATGTGCCTGCAGTCAGCGAGTCATTAGAAATAGATGCGCAGCGGGTAGGTCTCGATATAGCGTCCGGTGCGAAAATTTATCTACCTCCCAATATTGCTGGTTACGTCGGCGCCGACCACGTCGCCATGCTACTCTCCACTGGCATCGCTTCATCTTCCAAAACCGCAATCGCCCTGGATATTGGCACCAACACAGAAATTTCTTTAGTGCATGACGGTCAGATTATATCCTGTTCGTGTGCCTCCGGCCCTGCGTTCGAGGGTGCTCATATCCAGGCTGGCATGCGCGCCGCCCCAGGCGCTATCGAACGCGTACAGGTCATCCACAATGAGTTACGCACCCAAACCATCGATAACGTCCCCCCGGTCGGGATATGCGGTTCCGGTATTCTGGATGCCATCGCCTGCATGCTGCAGCTGGGTGCAATGGATCAACGTGGCTCTCTTATTCTTACCCATCCAAGGATCAGGCAGGATGATCATTCCCGTCATTTCGTTCTCATCGACCAGTCCAAGAGCGGTACCGGTCATGACCTGGTGATTACCCGTAAGGATGTCAACGAAATTCAGCTCGCCAAGGGCGCCATCCGTACCGGCATCGAGGTCCTGCTTAATGTCGCCGGAATTCCGCCTCAAGCAATAGAAGAATTTATTATCGCAGGTGCCTTTGGAACATATATTAATGTTCCCAGCGCCATTCAAATTGGGATGTTTCCTTCACTCCCCCTCGAACGTTTCCATCAGGTCGGTAATGCTGCCGGTGCAGGTGCCAGGCAGATGCTGTTATCCGTGGGTCAGCGATCTTTGGCTGAGGATATTGCTAAACGCGTGAGATACATCGAGCTATCCACTTATCCCAACTTCTCCAATCTATTTTCAAAGTCTCTCTATTTCTAAATCCTGTATGAATTTCTCCTTAAATACCAGGCTAGACTGACCTGGGGGGTCGCTGCCTTGTTTTAGATTACCTACCCCAATCGGTTATTATCTTTCTTCCAGATCACTTCGCCAGTTCTTTAAGTAACGCCAGTGTTTCCTTCTTCCCACCCAATCCCCCTTCACCGCCCGGTCCGACGCAGGACGGGCATCCATCTTCGCACCCGCAGGTTCCCACCAGCTCCCGCCCCCGCAGCATCAAATCCGCATGGATGTCATACAGCCTCTCGCTCAAGCCAATCCCGCCCGGAATCAGGTCATACAGGATCACCGCTGGCTTGCCCTCCGCCAGTAACGACTGCGGATCCGAATGGATCCCCAGATCACCGATGTCGCACATCAAGAACAGCGGTGCCAGGTTCCCCAGCGTGAAAGCCAAACCTGCCAGCCCGCTCCGCACTCTCACCGCGGTCTCGATTTTTCGGTGGCATGAGTTGCACACTGTGATCAGGTTCACCAGCTGGTTGGCTTGTTCCGCTGAATCGAACATTCTGAACGGAATTTTATGGTGCACCTGATGTGCCTTATCCCCCTCTGGCTGCCCGCATACCTGACAGCGGAAACCATCCCGCGCCCTTGCCAGGTCGCGTTGCTTCTGCCAGTTAGGTCCGTAATCATTAGGCGTATTCGACCATAAGCCCTCATCTTTAAGCTTGCCAACGGTTTCATCCGCTAAAGCCAGCCAATACCCAGTCGTGGCTAATTCAGACGGCGGCAAATTCAGGTTCTCTACCCCCAGCGTTTCATTGGTATGCCATCTGATCTTGCGGAACCCGATCACTTGTGACGTGACTTGCACCTCACCATATGCTTTGATCCCCCCAGGCACCTCAGCCTCGTACAATTTCTGTAACTCCTGCACAGTCACTTCCCTGCGTGGCTCGGTGTAATAGTCCACATCGCTCGGCTGCAGCGTGGCGACGTGATGCTCTAGGTCAAGGTCGTTCACCAGGTAGGTAGTTCCTTCGTGCATGTAGACAGCCCCCGGGTGGGTCATCCAGAATGAGCTGGATGCGTCCACCTCACCGATTGTCCGCATCGGGCTGGTGCTATCTCCGTCGCCGATCGGTGCTTGCAGCACCACGGTATCGGTTGATGCGCTGCGAAGGGACACATTCTGCGCCGGATATTTATCCGCCATCCAGAAATATTTACTCCCTGACCGGTGCACCACACCCTCCCCTTGCAGGAAATCCATCAGCTCCTGCATGTCCACTGGGTTGACCGAACCAAACACTTCACCTTCCGTGAACGGTAGCTCAAATGCAGCGCATCTCAAGTGCCCCAACAGGATCAGCAGGTTTTCCGGGTTGATCATCCCATGCTCCGGCGACCGGCTGAAAAAATAATCCGGGTGTTGCGCTAAATACTGGTCCAAGGGGTTCGGGGATGCTACGAGGATTGCCAGGGATGATTTCTCTCCCCGCCCAGACCGTCCCGCCTGCTGCCAGGTAGCTGCAATCGTTCCGGGGTACCCCACCAGCAGCGATGCCTCCATCCCGCCGATATCGATCCCCAATTCGAGCGCATTCGTTGTCACCACCACCCGCACTTCCCCTCTGCGCAAGCCTTCTTCGATCACCCTGCGTTGTTCCGGCAGATATCCCGAGCGGTACCCCCGGATGATTTCTTCAGCATCACTCTTACCGCCCAATCTCTTTATATTGGAGCCGTCGGTCTGTTCCCGTAGATATGTCAGGATGATCTCCACCGTCCGCCTTGCCCGGCTGAACACGATTGTCTGTAGGTCATACCTCAACAAGTCCTCCGCCAGGTTGACTCCTGCCTGGATGGCGCTACGTCGTAATCCCAGGCTCTTATCAATGATCGGTGGGTTGTAGATCAGGAAATGTTTCTGCCCTTTTTCCGCTCCATCGTGGTCGATCAGCGTAACCGGCTCGTTGATCATCCGCATTCCCAGCTCGGCTGGGTTGCCGATCGTAGCTGAGGTCAGGATAAATTGTGGTTCCGTCCCATAAAACTTCGCAATCCGCTTCAGCCTGCGTATAACATTGGCAACGTGCGATCCAAATACCCCCCGGTAAGTGTGGATCTCGTCAATCACCACAAACCGCAGACCTCTGAAAAATTGCGTCCATCCGGTGTGGTGTGGGAGGATCCCCATGTGCAGCATGTCCGGGTTGGTGAGGATTAATCGCCCCTGGTTTCGGATCGATGGACGCAGGCTCGTAGGCGTATCTCCATCATAAATCGCGCATTTTATGTTTTCCGCTGGCCTGCCCGGCGAATCGTTGACTTCGTTCGATGCCGTTATCTGAGTGGTCAGCGCTTTCAATAACGCATATTGGTCTTGCGAAAGCGCCTTGGTCGGGAAGATATACAGCGCAGTTGCCTCACTGTCATTCAACATCGCATCCAAAACAGGTAGGTTGTAGCACAACGTTTTTCCACTAGCGGTCCCCGTCACCACAACGATATTTTTCCCCTCCCTGATGCATCGATAAGAATCTGCCTGGTGTGTATACAGCGAATGGATACTGCGTGCTTCCAGGGCTCCCCTAAGCGCAGGATAGATCCCGGTGGGATAAGGCTCAAAGATTGCCTGCTTTCCGGGTAAAATGCGCCATTCGATCAGGTTTGGTCCCACCTGTGGGTCCGACCTCCAATGCGCTAATAAAGCTGACAGTGTCATATACTGGTTATTATACTCAAATCGAATTGAAAGCAGTGTAGGCGGGTATAATTGAGATTAATGGTTGATCATGCACCCCTCAGGTGGGGCTTATTGGGTACAGCACATATTAATCGGGCAGTGATTGCCCCTATTCGCTCGTCAAAAAGAAGCCATCTTACCGCTGTTGCCAGTCGCTCGCAAGAAAAAGCCTCACAGTATGCTTCTCAGTGGGGTATTCCACGCTATTTCTCCAGTTATGAATCCTTGCTTGCCGACCCTGATATCAATGTCGTTTATATCTCTTTACCTAATAGCCTTCACGCTGAATGGTCAATCAAAGCCATGCAGATGGGCAAGCACGTGCTGTGTGAAAAACCATTGACTGCCAATCTACAGGAAGTGGATGCCGTGATTACCGCTGCCCAATCCACCGGGATGTTCATATCCGAAGCATATATGTATCGTCACCACCCCCAGACACTCCTAGTTAAGGAATGGGTAGACAACGGTCAGATCGGTAACCTCCAGCTAATTCGCGGTTCATTCTGTTACACCAACACTCGCCAGTCTGATGTGCGTTTGGATCCCTCCTTGGGAGGTGGGTGCCTCTGGGATGTCGGCTGTTATCCGATTAGTTATGCTTGCCTGGTAATTGGTAGCGCCCCATCAGAAGTTTATGGTCGCCAGGTGACGGGTCCGACGGGTGTCGATCTTTTATATGCTGGTCAGCTGCAATTTCCTGGCGGGGTGATATCTCAATTTGAATGCAGCTTCATCACCGAATCTAAAGCTGAGATGGTAATCACCGGTGATAATGGCCGGATAACCGTCCCCGATCCGTTTAAACCGGGTAAATCCAGCCACATTTACCTCCAGCTGAGTGGGCATGAGAAAATCATCAATATTAAAGGTCAGGAGTTATATATGGGTGAGATCACCGATCTCGAGAATGCTGTCCTGGATGGCACACCCCCGCGCGTCAGCCTGGCTGAAAGCCGGGAGATTATCAAGACCATCGAAGCGCTATACCAATCTTCACGTGTTTCACTGCCGGTAACAATTGATAAATTAATTTGAATATGGAGCGATGCACATGATTTTTCTAAATAAAGACGCCACGCCAATAAACATGTTGCCTGGACTGGTTCGTCGAACCTTGGCCCAGACTGAATCCGTCATGCTGTGTGAATTTACCTTCGACGCCCATGTCGAGATCCCCATCCACGCTCACCCCCATGAGCAGGTCGGTTACGTTGTTGCCGGGCGTGTGGAGATGACCATTGATGAGAAAAAATTCGAAATCAAGAGAGGCGATAGCTACTCTGTCCCTTCAAGCGTCCCACATGGTGCCTTTACCCTTGAGCCATCCATCATCGTGGATGCCTTTTATCCACCGCGGGAGGATTACAAATGAATATCCTCGTTACCGGAGGTGCAGGTTACATCGGTAGCCACACTTGTCTTGAGCTGCTCAAAAATGGGTACGATGTGATCGTTGTGGATAACCTCAGCAATAGTAAACAGGTCTCTCTCGATCGGGTCCAGGAGCTCGCCGGCAAGAAATTAAGCTTTTATCAGGTTGACATCCTGGATCGGGATGCTCTGAGTGTTGTGTTCTCCCAGCATCCCGTACAGGCAGTCATTCATTTCGCCGGTTTTAAAGCCGTTGGAGAATCGGTCACCATTCCTCTCCAATACTTCCACAACAATGTCTCCGGTACGCTGGTGTTACTGGATGTAATGAAACAGCATGTGGTTAATAATATTGTCTTCAGCTCATCCGCTACCGTGTATGGCGATGTGAAAATTGTCCCGCTTAAGGAAGATTTCCCGCTTTCAGCCATCAATCCATATGGTCGCACCAAGCTGATGATCGAAGATATTCTGCGTGACCTCTTCCGCGCCGAGCCGCAGTGGAATATTGCCATCCTGCGTTACTTTAATCCCGTCGGTGCTCACCCCAGCGGTCGGATTGGTGAGGATCCGAGCGGTATTCCTAGTAATCTCATGCCGTTTGTTGCCCAGGTGGCGGTGGGAAGGCATCCCTTCGTGCGAGTTTGGGGGAATGATTATCCCACCCCCGATGGCACCGGGGTTAGGGATTATATCCACGTTATGGATTTAGCTGCGGGTCATATCAAAGCCTTGGAAAAATTGATGGCGAAACCTGGTCTGGGAACGTATAATCTGGGTTCGGGGAGGGGTTACAGCGTCATGGAGGTGATCAAAGCCTTCGAAAAAGCCTGCGGTCGCACCATCCCATATCAGGTTATGGACCGTCGTCCAGGTGATGTCGCCACCTCCTACGCCGATCCCTCCAAAGCCAATCAAGAATTGAGCTGGTACGCTCGTAAGACGCTGGACAATATGTGTGCGGATTCCTGGCGCTGGCAGTCCCTTAATCCAAACGGGTACAGCTGATTTGTCGTAGATACATTACTTATGTGGCAGTTTTAGGCTCAAAATGAGTATCATCGTATCTATCCTTGTACAAATCTACCTGCCATCTTCGAAAATCAAACCATAATAGAAAAGGGCTCCATAAATGACAAAACGCATCCTAAAAATCATCGCAGCTGTCGTTATTTTCGGGATCGTTCTCCTGGTACTAATTCAATTTATTCCCTATGGCAAGGATCATTCTAACCCACCAGTAGTCAGCGAGCCGGTGTGGGATAGTCAGCAAACCCGTGACCTGGCAAAAGCCACCTGCTTCGACTGTCACAGCAATGAGACCGTCTGGCCCTGGTATTCGAATGTCGCTCCCGTATCCTGGTTGCTTTATCGTGATGTTGCCGAAGGTCGCAGCAGGATTAATTTTTCTGATTGGCAAAATTCCCTTGTGATGGAACCTGGTGAGCTCGCTTCAGCGGTCACCCAGGGAGAAATGCCACCTATCCAATACCTCCCCATGCATCCTTCTGCCAGGTTATCTGTTGCCGAAAAAACCCAGCTCGCTGATTTATTAATGAAGCTGACCAGTCCTTGATTGTTGACGCTTTATGAATAAATATATCGCCGCAATCGACCAGGGGACAACCAGCACCCGTTGCATGCTCTTCGACCATGGCGGCAAGGTGGTCTGCACTTCACAACGCGAGCACAAGCAGATATACCCCCAGCCTGGTTGGGTCGAGCATGACCCCCTCGAAATCTGGCAGCGCACCCAGGATGTCATCCATGAAGTCCTTATCCTCGCTGGGGTCCGTCGCGGAGAGATCATATCGGTTGGCATCACCAACCAGCGTGAAACCACTCTCGTTTGGGACCGAAATACCGGCCGACCCTACAATAATGCTATCGTTTGGCAGGATACTCGCACCCGCCAGCTGTGTGATGATCTTGCCTTGCGTGGAGGTCAGGACCGTTTCCGTACCAGGGTTGGTTTGCCCCTCGCCACGTATTTTTCAGCTCCCAAGATCCGTTGGCTGTTGGACAATATCCCCCTTGTCCGCCCTGCAGCTGAGCGTGGTGAGGCTATTTTCGGTAATATCGACACCTGGCTCATCTGGTGGTTAACCGGCGGTCCTCATCACGGAGTCCACATCACCGACGTCACCAATGCCAGCCGTACGATGTTGATGGACCTGCAGAGCCTGGACTGGGACGCTGAAATTCTCGAAATCTTCAAGATTCCGCGTCCCATGCTTCCAAGGATTGTCCCCTCCAGCGATCAACATGCCTATAGGACAACAATTAGTGATGGTCCTTTTTCGGAAGCCATCCCCATCTGTGGCGACCTCGGTGATCAGCAGGCTGCTCTGGTGGGACAAGCGTGTTTCGATCCAGGAGAGGCGAAAAACACTTACGGCACCGGCTGTTTTATGCTTCTCAACACCGGTACCAGGCCGGTGCAATCCACGAAAGGGTTATTAACTACCCTCGCTTACCAGATGGGTACCTCTCCATCAACTTATGCCTTGGAGGGCTCCATCGCCATTACCGGCGCGCTTGTTCAATGGATGCGTGACAACCTGGGGTTGATCGAAAAATCGTCTGATATTGAGCTCCTTGCCAGCAGTGTCGAAGATAATGGTGGCGTTTATTTCGTCCCCGCCTTTTCAGGGCTATTCGCCCCCTATTGGCGCTCGGACGCCCGGGGTATGATCGTGGGTCTCACCCGTTACGCCAATAAAGGTCACCTTGCCCGCGCCGTTCTCGAAGCCACCGCCTTCCAAACCCGTGAAGTGTTGGATGCCATGGAACAGGATTCAGGGGTGCGCTTGAGTCGCCTCAAAGTGGACGGTGGGATGGTGAATAACCAACTGTTAATGCAGTTTCAATCCGATCTGCTTGGAGTTCCAGTTGTACGCCCGAAAATTGCCGAAACGACCGCCCTTGGTGCTGCATATGCTGCCGGGTTAGCCGTCGGCTTTTGGAGCAACTTCGCTGACCTGCGTCAAAACTGGCAGGTTAACCAGACCTGGGAGCCTCATATGGACGCGGCATCCAGGGATGCGTTATACAGAACCTGGTTAAAAGCCGTCGAACGGACTTTCAATTGGGTAGATTAATATCTTTGCTATCAATCTTAGGTGGATTGATTGAGCTCTCCCGGCTTTCTTCCTTCGGCATAGAATGAAGCGTATTCACACAGACATCCTGGTGATCGGCGGTGGTGCTACTGGCACCAGCGTCTTGCGCGATCTCGCCATGCGGGGTTTTAGATGCCTCCTGGTTGAACGTCGTGACCTGGCTTATGGCACCACTGGTCGCTATCACGGCTTGCTGCACAGTGGTGCACGCTATGCCGTCAAAGATCCCCAGGCTGCCAGGGAATGTTTCGAGGAAAACCAGGTCCTTCGCCGCATCATGCCTCAATGCATCGAAGATACCGGTGGTTTTTATGTGCTAACCCCTTTCGACGACCCTGCTTATGTTCCCCAATTCCTCAATGGTTGTCGTAACGCTGGAATTCCTGTCGAAGATATTTCCATCTATAATATGCTTGCTGAGGAACCTTTGCTGGATCCAAGAATTCAAGGCTGTTTCCACCTACCGGATGCTTCTGCAGATTCGTTCCTGGCCGCCAATCTGACCGCTGAATCCGCCCGTGAGCATGGTGCTGAGGTCTTGACCTACCATGAAGTCGATCGCCTGCTCATTGCCAATAACTCTGATTCAGGGCAGTCAATCGTAGCCGGCGCCGTCTGCCATGATCTGATAAAAAATGAAGATGTCCAAATTGATGCCAGCTTGGTGGTCAATGCCTGTGGCGCCTGGGCAGGAAAAATCGCATTCACTGCCGGTATCCACCTGATAATGATCCCTGGTAAAGGTACCATGCTGGCGTTGAACCACCGTTTGGTAAATACCGTCATTAGCCGCTGCAGACCTCCCTCCGATGGTGACATCCTGGTCCCGGCACATACAGTTGCTGTTATCGGCACCACTGATGTTCGGGTTGCCGATCCCGATCATCTCTCCATCGAGTCCTGGGAAATCCGCTTAATGGTCGATGAAGGAGAGAAGATCATCCCTGGTTTCAAGCAACACCGCATCCTGCGTGCCTGGGCCGGAGTGCGTCCATTGATTCAGGGGGCTGATCCATCCGATGACCGCGATATCAGCCGCGCCTTCGTCCTGCTCGACCATGCGGAGCGTGATGGAGTTGAGGGGCTGCTGACCATCTCAGGTGGAAAATGGACCACCTCTCGGAAAATGGCCCAGGTGACCGTCGACAAGGTCTGCCAGAAATTGAAAGTCGACCGTCCTTGCCGCACCCACCTCGAAGTATTGCCATCACACGAGCGTAAATCAGCTGCTCACCCCTTCCTGGGTGATCGCTTGAAGAAAATTGAGCAGAATTCAACCTACGGGGAGCTGATCTGCGAGTGTGAGCTGGTGTCCATGCAGGACGTGGAACAGTCAATTATCGCCTCGAACGCCGCCACCTTGGATGATATTCGCCGCGCCACCCGCTTGGGGATGGGCCCCTGTCAGGGGACATTTTGCACCTTTCGTGCTGCCGGACTGTTGCAATCCCTTCGCCATCTGGAAGCAGACCAGGTAAATCTATCTCTGCGTGATTTCCTCCATGAGCGCTGGAAAGGCAACCTGCCGATTTTATCCGGCCAGCAGCTGCGCCAGGCGCGGTTCAATGAGCTGGTTTATGTCAATGTGCTCAATGCTCCTGGTTTACCCGGTGATCGGATCTCCAGATTGGCTGCCGATGACTACTCCAGGTCTGATACAGATGCACCCGCCCCTCCTCGAGCTGATATTTCACCTACAGTTATACCTGTACCTCTAGCTCAATCCGAACCGCAGGATGTTATTGTTATCGGGGCCGGCTTTTCCGGTCTGATCACCGCCTGGCAGGCGGGGTTGAGGGGTAGTAAAACCACAGTTCTCACTCGCGGTTGGGGTACGCCTTATTGGAGCTCAGGTTGCATCGATATCATTGGCTTCCACCCACCCGACCACGTCGAAACTGCCGACTCACCCCGCGAGATACTGACGCGCTTGGTAATATCTAGCCCGAACCATCCCTATTCGCTGGCAGGAATAGCTGCTCTTGAGAGTGCAATCCAATCATTCCAGGCGCTTTGTGATGCCTCCAATTATCCCTTCCATGGCTCATTGGATGCAAATATCTTGCTCCCTACCTCCCTCGGTACTCTTCGACCCACCTGCATGGTCCCCTCAACCATGGTCTCTGGGGATGCATCTCAACACTCTCCCATGCTGATCGTCGGTTTCGACCGGTTTTATGATTTCTTCCCTGGTCTTATTGCTTCAAATCTGAATGCTCAGGGCATTTTAGCTGCGGATATTATCCTCGACCTGCCTTCGCTGCGTAAGCTAAAATTCATTACCGGCACGGTGCTTGCGACCCTTTTTGATGACCCCACGTTTAGGCAGGAAGTCATCGACGCCCTAAAACCTAGGCTTGGTAAAGTCGAGCGTATCGGATTCCCGGCTGTATTGGGTTTACACAGCCCGATGGAAGTCCTGGAGCATCTTCAGACCTCACTTGGTTTGCGACTGTTTGAAATTCCCGGTCTGCCGCCCTCCATCCCGGGTATTCGCTTGCAAAACATGCTAGTTGCTGCCATCCAGCGTCAGCATGGGGTAGTTTATACCGGCATGCCGGTGACAAAGGTGAGCTTTGACGGGAAAAGCATCCATTCGGTCTGGTCTGAAGCCGCTGCCCGCCAGACACCCCACCACGCCAAGACCTTTATCCTTGCTACAGGGGGGATTCTTGGCGGTGGCATCTCCGTGGCTGATAATGCCTATGCGCAGGAGACGGTTTTTGACTTGCAGGTAACCACGCCTGAACACCGTTTTGACTGGTTCCAACCAGAATTCTTGGCGCCCCAGGGTCATCCTATCTTCCGCATAGGTGTCTCTACGGACGCTGAATTTTGCCCGCTTGACGATACTGGTGGCATCATTTACTTCAACCTGCACGTCGTCGGGAATGCCCTGGCAAATTGTGATCCGCTTCGTGAGCGCTCGCTCGAAGGCATCGCTTTGGCCTCCGGGTTCAGGGTCGCTGAGCTTATTGCGGAAAGGTCCCAGCAATGAGCTCATCTGCTTCACTAATTAGTCAGAAATTACTCCAAGGTAGGAATTTTTCCTCACCCGAGTTCACCCTTGACCAGTGTATCAAATGCACCATCTGCACCACTGCCTGTCCTGTTGCGGCAGTCACCGACCTCTTCCCGGGTCCGAAATACGAAGGTCCGCAGGCAGCGCGTTTCCGCGTGCCGAAGCAGGTTTCACCCGATCACTCGGTGGATTACTGCAGCGGCTGCCGGGTATGTAATTTGGTTTGCCCGAGTGGGGTGAAGATCGCTGAGCTGAATGCCCGCGCCAGAGCTGCCTGGGTTTCAAGTGGGAACCTGCCATTTCGTCTTCGCCTACGTAATAATCTCCTTGCCCGCCCCGAGCTCCTTGGGAAGCTTGCCCATCCTTTCTCACCTCTTGCCAACCGCCTGCTCAGCCTCAATTCCATCCGTCACTTCACCGAATTTGCCCTACGCATCCATCATTCTGCCCCTCTACCCCGGTTCAGCCCGCAGTCTTTTACCTCCTGGTTCCGCAGCCGCCCTAATCCTCTTAGCTCTGCTAAAAAAGTCGTCTATTTTCACGGCTGCTCAACGGAATATTACGAGCCTCGCGTGGGTCGGGCTGCGGTGCAGGTGCTCGAGCTGAACGGGTTCGAGGTCATTGTTCCTCCCCAGAATTGCTGTGGTCTGCCTTTATTATCGAATGGTGAGTTTCATGCCGCCCATCGCTACCATCATAGCAATGTCAATCACCTTGTTGAGTATGCCCGACAGGGTATCCCTATCCTAGGTACTTCGACCAGCTGTACCCTCACACTCAAGGAAGAAGCCCCTGAGTTGTTGGATATGACTGACGAAGCCACGCGTCTGGTTGCTGAAAATACCTACGATTTCAATGAATTCCTGCTGAATCTCTACGATCAAGGATCGCTCAATTTAAACCTCCACCCCATCCCGCTCATCCTCGGCTATCATGTCCCATGTCAATACCGTGCCCACCGCCTCGGCACACCTGGATTCGAGCTCCTCAACTTGATTCCGGGTTTGAGCATTGTTGATTCACACGCCACGTGTTGTGGGATCGCCGGTACCTATGGTTATAAAGCCGAGAAATATGCCATCTCGATGGCGGTTGGGAAGCCTCTATTCAATTTCCTCACAGGTGATTTGAAAAATAGCCCCGTTGTGGTTTGTGACAGTGAGACTTGCCGCTGGCAGATCACCCATGCCACTGGCAAGCCAGCCATTCATCCTGTCGAGCTGCTCGCTAAATCCTATGGACTTACCATTGAAGATGCCTTGATATAAATATATATAAATCAGGACTGCATGTGTTCACAAACCCATTAGTGCTGCTGAGAGAATATCCCAAGCAATTCAAGCTCATGTTCTATGGGATGTTTATCAGCACCCTCGGCTCATCTATGATCTGGCCTTTTTTAATGATCTATGTGCGAGCGCGCGTCAACCTGCCTCTAACCCAAGCTGCCAGCTTATTCACGATCAATTCAGCGGCCGGTATCATCGCTGCCATAATCGCCGGACCGGTCACAGACCGCGTGGGGTGCAAGTGGGTCATGGTCTTCAGCCTGGCAGGCAACGGGTTAGTGTATTTCTTCATGAGGAATGCCCACAGCTACGTATACTTCGCTGTCCTGATGGCTTTGAACGGCGCCTTCAACCCACTCTATCGTGTGGGCGCCGATGCCATGTTGGCCGATCTCATCCCATCCGAAAAGAGACCGGATGCCTATGCCTTAGTCCGCTTAAGTAACAATGCAGGCATCGCTATTGGTCCAATGATTGGTGGATTCCTTTCTACACTCTCCTATTCCATCACCTTCTTCTTTGCCGGTGCTGGCATGCTCGCCTTCAGTTTGCTGCTGACATTTTTTGCCCATGAGACGTTACCTCAGCGTCATGCGGTACCAACCGAGTCCAGAAAGATGTTAGGGGGTTATCTCCAGGT
>JBGPBQ010000067.1:0-15414 GCA_041481345.1 Anaerolineae bacterium | reverse complement strand
TGGTCGATGATCTCCTTCATCTCGCGCTCGCGGTCCAGGCGACGCTCTGCTATATTGGTGGCAATCTCCTTATACTTTTCGGGATTTACATAGCGGAACGCCAGGTCCTCGAGCTCCCATTTTATTTGCCAGATACCGAGTCTGTTGGCAAGCGGAGCAAAAATGTCCAATGTCTCCTGAGCAATACGCTGTTGTTTTTGGGCAGGCATATGCCCCAGCGTGCGCATATTGTGTAGACGATCGGCCAACTTAATCAGAACCACTCGAACGTCTTCCCCCATAGCAAGGAAGGTTTTTCTCAGGGTCTCTGAGACCAGATCGTAGCGCCGGCTTTTCGTGCGTTGTTCTGCCGTATCGTCTGGAGTGGGCTCGCCTCTCCGGTCTGCCGCTTGGCGTAATTCTTCATCCAGGATTTCTTCCTCAGGGTGCTGGTCTCCTCGCGAAACCCTGGGCAATTGGGTTAATTTGGTTACGCCGTCAACCAGCCTGGCAACATCTTCACCAAAATCGTTCTTGATGTCCTCTAACGTGACTGGCGTATCTTCGACTGTATCGTGTAGCAGACCTGCGACAACCACCTCCACTGGCACACGCAATTCCGCTAATATTGACGCTACCGCAACACAATGATTGACATAGGGTTCACCTGACGCACGGTTCTGCCCCTTATGCGCATTATCCGCCATCTTGTAAGCGCGATTGATCAGCTCACGATCTGCAATCGTGTACAGGTCTGGTAAGGATTCCATTAATTTCTCGATTTGCATAATTAAGACCTAATCCGTCATAGTATACTACTCATGCCTTTATTGACCGACAAGGGTACGATATTTTATAGCTATCTAAACATAGTCTTATCCGGAAGGTGTGGTCTATTGGCGAGAGAATGAATTCCATTAATACAGCAGCCATCCCCAAAACAGTGATTTTCGCTCATCTTCGGTGAATTGCAGAGTCTCGAGCTGCGCATTTCTTTTTAATGATAGTAAAATTATTAACAGTAATGTAAATAATCAGAAAGTGAGGTTAATTATGTGTGGGAGATTTACCCTTACGATCGACCCAGATCATCTCCAGGAAGCCTTCCCTTGGGCCGACATTCCAAATGATCTACCTCCGAGATACAATATCGCCCCCTCGCAGCCTGTCGCGGTCATACCCAACACGGGTGAAAACACCTTGTCTATGTACAAGTGGGGACTCATCCCGTCATGGTCGAAAGACCCTTCCATAGGTGATCGCATGATCAATGCCCGAGCCGAATCGCTGGCGGAAAAGCCTTCTTTCCGCAACGCGTATCGACGGCGCCGCTGTCTGATCCTGGCGGATGGTTTTTATGAGTGGAAACAAGACCCACATATGAAAAGCAAGCAACCCATGTATATCCGTCTGAAAAACGACCAGCCGTTCGCTTTCGCGGGTCTGTGGGAGATATGGAAATCACTTGATGAAAATGAGGTGCGTTCTTGCACTATCATTACCATTGGACCGAATTCACTTTTGGAGCCCATTCACAATCGCATGCCAGTTATTCTCCCTCCGGAGGCATATGATCTTTGGCTGGCACCCGAAGACCGTCACCCTGAGCAGCTGAATGACTTGCTTGCCCCATACCCAGCCTCTGAAATGGTCGCATTTCCTGTATCCAGGATGGTAAACAGCCCGCAGTTTGAATCTCCAGAACTCATCCAGCCAGTCGGGTAATGGTTAGTACATCTGCGGTTAATGATCATCAAACCTGAGAAATTCGCCACGCGCAGCCTGCGCAGCTCTCCTTGGGGGCATGATATCTGCCGTGTGTTGGCTGCTGCTATCCAAAGTGCAGACGCAGGTAACTGTGTCAAAAATAAAGTCTCACTCGAGGCTGAAAAACTAAATATTCCCGATCTGAGCTTCGACCTGAGCGTATATCGGCGCATATTCGTCATCGGAGCTGGTAAGGCTGTCGTACCCATGGCGGAAGCTGTGGTGGAGATACTTGGGAACCGAATTTACTCAGGTCTGGTGATAACCAAGGATGGGTATTTAGGCGCCCATAACACCTTACAGCAAAACCACATCAAAGTTATCCAGGCAGGTCATCCCCTGCCTGACCAGCGCAATCTGGCAGCATCATCACAGCTGATTAACCAGGGTCAGAATTTATCCCGCGATGACCTGGTAATCTGCCTGATCTCCGGCGGTGGTTCCTCCTTGATGATGCGACCATCTAGTGGGCTATCGCTGAAAGATATCCGAGAGACCACCTCATTATCATTATCCTGCGGCGCATCAATCACAGAAATAAATACCGTCCGCAAGCACCTAGACGAATTAAAAGGGGGTGGCCTTGCTAAACTATTATTCCCTGCAACTTTGATCAGCCTGATTTTATCGGATGTAATCGGTGACAACCTCGATATGGTTGCCTCAGGTCCTATGGTCGCCGACCCCACGACTTATGCCGACGCACAGCTGGTCCTTAAAAAATACCAGATATGGGATCACGTTCCTTCGTCTGTTCGCACCCACCTGACTGCCGGTATCGATAGGGTGATCCCCGAAACGGTGAAACCCGGTGACCCGGTCCTGAATAATGTCCACAATGTCCTGGTTGGAAATAACACCGATGCGCTTCTCGCAGCTGTACAAGCTGCAAAAGACATCGGGTTACGCGCAGAATTACTGCCTATCCCACTCCAGGGTGAAGCCTCTCTTGTTGGGCAAGCCATCATCGAGCATGTAAAATCCTTGCTAGCTTCATATAAAAACACTGAACAACCTGCCTGTTTCGTCGCCGGAGGTGAGACCACAGTTATAATTAGAGGGAATGGTAAAGGGGGTCGTAATCAGGAGCTTGCCCTTGGAGCAGTCAAAAGCCTGTCCTCAACCGATCAAATGATGTTGGTCTCCCTGACGACGGACGGTGGAGATGGACCGACCGATGCCGCTGGAGCAGTCGCAACCAGCCAGACCTATTCCTTGGGACTGGAAAAAGGGCTTGATCCAGATGAATATATGATGAAAAACGATTCCTATAATTATTTTGACCAATTAGGTGACTTGATCAAAATCGGACCGACGATGACCAATGTAAACGATCTGCTGTTCATCTTCGGTAGGTAGTTTAATCGATCTTCACATTGCGTAATCGCAGGCTGTTAGTGACCACAAACACGCTGCTGAAAGCCATCGCTCCAGCCGCCAGCATTGGGTTCAAAAGGCCTGCTGCAGCCGCCGGGATCAGGATCACATTATAAAAGAATGCCCAGAACAGGTTCTGTTTGATCGTTTGTAACGTTTTGCGGGAAAGTCTAATTGCTTTCGCTACTCCGCGCAGGTCACCGCTGATCAATGTAATCGGCGCAGCTGCCATGGCGATATCCGTTCCAGTGCCGATCGCTATACCCACATCTGATTGCGCCAGTGCGGGAGCATCGTTGATGCCATCACCGACCATAGCTACTACATTCCCATCCGCCTGTAGTTTCTTCACTTCTGACGATTTTTCGCCAGGCAGCACTTCTGCCATTACGGTATTAATCCCCACCTGTTTGGCTATTCCGTTGGCAGTTTTCTTGTTATCGCCGGTGATCATGGCTATGCGCAACTTCATCTGTGATAATTCAGCAATCGCGGCTTTCGAGCTGTCTTTTACCGGGTCGGCAATTCCAACTACCCCCTCGAGTTTTCCATCCACCGCGATGAGCACGACAGTTTTTGCCTCGTCTTGCAGCTGGTTGATCGCAGACTCACCTTCTGTAGTGGAGATACCGTGGGTATCCATCAATTTCCGGTTTCCGACCAAAACCTGACTGCCGTCCAAGACTGCTCGCACGCCCATTCCGGATTCTGTCGAAAATTCATCCGGCAGCTCGAGGGCGATCCCTCGCTGACCGGCTTCAGCAACAATCGCCTCTCCAAGCGGGTGCTCACTGGCTTTTTCCACCGATGCTGCTATTCTCACCAGGCGCAGCTCTTCCTCCTGTTTATTCCCGTGATCATTAAGCGCGATGAAATCGGTCACCGTCGGCTGCCCCTTGGTGATTGTTCCGGTTTTATCCAGCACCACGATGTCGATCTTTCCCGCCCGTTCAAGCGCTTCGCCTGATCGCAGCAGGATGCCAATTTCTGCGCCTTTCCCGGTGCCCACCATGACTGCCGTAGGTGTTGCGAGGCCCATTGCGCACGGGCACGCAATCACCAGCACTGCCACCATATTGATCAGCGCCCGGGTGAACAGGTCCACGCTTGAATTAACCGGAAGTGGAATAACGAAGTACCAGATCAAGAAGGTGACAAGCGCAATCCCGATCACCGCTGGAACAAATACTTCCGACACTTTATCGGCTAATTTTTGGATCGGGGCTTTACTCCCCTGGGCTTCCTCTACAAGACGAATGATCTGAGCTAAAGCGGTTTCTTTTCCAACTTTGGTCGCCTCGAAATTAAAGAAGCCCAGCTTGTTTAAAGTCGCACCAATTACTGAATCACCGGCTTTCTTTTCCACCGGCATCGATTCTCCGGTGAGCATGGATTCATCCACCGAGGAATGTCCCTCTACCACCACGCCATCCACCGGGATCTTATCGCCAGGTCTTACCAGCACGATATCGCCAATTTCTACATCATCGACCGGCACCGCGAGCTCTTCGCCGTCTCGCACCACACGCGCAGTCTTAGCGCGCAGACCCATCAGCTTTTTAATTGCCTCGCTCGTCCTTCCTTTGGCTTTGGCTTCCAGGTATTTTCCCAGTCTGATCAACGTGATGATCACCGCGGAGGTTTCGAAATAAACGTGTCCGGGTAATGCGCCTAGAGTGACGAACAGCGAGTATATATACGCCACAGACGAGCCCATCGATATTAACACGTCCATATTTGCTGACCGGTTTCTTAATGACTTATATGCGCCTACATAATATTGCCAGCCAACATAAAATTGCACCGGCGTTGCCAGCAGGAACATTAGCCAGTTAACCCACGGTTCCAAAGCCCAAGCTGGCATCAACAAGTCCCGTACCATCGACAGAATAAATAATGGAACCGTGAAAATAATACCTATGATCAATAATCGTCGCTGCTGGTCGATTTCATGTTGTCGGGCGATTTGTTCTGCGTCCTCAGTGTCACCGCCTGTCTCTACCACCTCGAATCCAGCGGATTTGATTTCTCTTCTTAGTTCTGCTTGGCTCACGATCGTAGGAATATACCTGATCCTGGCATGTTCCGTGGTCAGGCTGACATTTACGTCCAGGACGCCTTCAACTATATTAAGCGCTCGCTCGATCCTCCTTGCATCGTTGTCATCACTCATCCGCTTGATCAAGAGATCAGCTTCTCCGGTTGCAACCCCATACCCTGCTCGATTCACGCGCTCGATCAAGCTCCCTAATTTCGAAATCTCGGGGTTGTATTCAACCGTTGCCCGTTCTGAAGATAGGTTTACATTGGCAACTGTTACCCCTTTTTCTTTTTTTAGGTTGCGTTCGACCGTCGCCACGCAATTGGCACACGTCATGCCGGTTATGGGTAATATCACTTGTCTCGATTCAGACATAAAATCTCCTAAAAATTGAATTACGCAATACGCTCCACCTCATCCCATAGTGGGCATATTGCGTAATTCAAGGAATAACTCTTCCAATCAGGCCACTACAGGATACTCAATTGATTCCAACAGCTCTTTGATTTTTTCCTCGCTTGCCGGTGGCTCAAATTCGATCACAGCAGTCCTTAAATCCTGGTCTGCCTTAACCGATTTCACCCCAGGCAAGTCGATCAGCTCGGACTGAATTGTGTGGACGCAGTGCCCACAATGGATGTTCGGTATTGAGTATGTTACTTTGGTCGTCATTGCTTTTCTCCTTGGTTGGTTATTTAAATTTCTTCATCTCAAAGACATCTGCGATTTCTGCCAGTACCCTTTCCCTCTCATCCGGGTTTTCTCCCCGCACGGCAGTGATCAGGCAAGAATGCAAGTGCCCTTCCAGAATGATCTCACTGACCTTATTTAATGCCGCCTGGACCGCGTTGATCTGTTTAATCACGTCAATACAATAAGTGCCATTCTCGACCATTTGCTCAATCCCGTGCACATGGCCTTCAATATTTTTTAGTCGTTTCACCACATCTTCGTTCATCTTCACATCCATCTACCCCCCCCATATGGGTGGGGTTATAGTAATTATACTTACTTTATCTACTTTGTCAAGTGCATTTCTCACCTTCGGGCAAAACATCGTACAAATGGGGAAAAAAAACGCGTGTCATTGCGGAATCCCCTGGTTTTTAGGGTAAGCCACGAGAAGAGCTCTTGTGGCTTGGCAATCTCCAATTTGACGATATTTCAATCCATGGGCCTTTTATTACTATCGCTTATAATGCAATGCCCGAACTTTTGTCCGAACTACAGTATTTAACTCAATTAGTTCATCTAGATAATACTATACACCAAACTCTTCCCCCAATTCATCCATCCTCAGGCTGATCACCTGGCTGGCTGAATCGCGTCCCATAGTGACCCCATATATAATGCTCGCAGCCTGGACAGTATTCCGGTTATGGGTGATCACGATAAACTGCGTCTTCTCGCTCAGCTCCGTCAACAAATCTCGGAATCTTCCCACGTTGGCTTCGTCCAGCATGGCATCGACTTCATCCAGGATACAAAATGGCGTCGGTGAAACCCTGAGCAGTGCAAACACCAATGCGGCTGCTGTCAGGCTTCTTTCGCCGCCAGATAACAACGACAGCCCTTGTTCTCTTCTCCCTGGCAGTCGTGCTTCGATATCGATCCCAGTTTCAGTCATGTTTTCAGGGTCGGTTAAAGCTAAACGGGCTGAGCCACCCCCAAACAGGCGGGTGAAAATCTGCTTGAATTCCTGTGCCACTGCGTCGAATGTACGTAGAAACTCCCTTTCCATCAACATGTCCAGCTCTGCAATCACCTCTCGGATGTCCCCGTCGGCTTTCATTAAATCATCTACTTGTGAGGTTAGGAATTCAAACCGCGCTTTGACTTCCTGGTACTCATTTTGAGCTTCAGGATTAATGGCTCCCATCCTGCGGATTTGTGCCTTCTGCAGTCGAATGGTCTCTTCGAGCTCTGGGGATAACACTTCGACCTTGGGCAATTGTTCGACCATACCATCCAATGGAAGTGGCTTCGGTCCGGAGACCGAATCTGTATAATCGAATGCGACCAGGCCAAAGTCATCTTCGATGTGCCCGCGTAAGGTCTCAAAGGATTCTTGGTGATGAGCAAAGGTAATTTTCGCCTGTGTATACAGATGCTCAGCACTTCTCAGCGCTTGCCGTGCCTCTGTATCGGTGGATAAAAGGCTGTTATGCTCCCTTTCCAGGTCGCTCAGCTGCTCCTCCATCGGGGTGACCGTATCCGATAGCGCTTCAATTTTGCCAGCAATTTGGGTTTCCTCTTCGGAAGATAAGTGTATAGTTTCGTTCAGCGTTTTAATATCCAGCTCAAGCTGTGTTGAGCGACGGGCGAGATCCGCCAGGTTATTCTGCAGCTGCCCGAGATGATGTGCTTTGTCCTGTTGGCGGTTCCTGACGCCTTGCAGTGCTTGTTCAATAACCGCACAGTTTGTATTCCAATATGTATTTTGAGCCGCAAATTCATCAAGAGGCAGTCCTGCCAGCTCAGCGACCTTGCGGTTTAGGTCACCATTTAATTCCTTGGATTCTCCTTGCATTTTTAAAATTTCTGCTCGAAGATTTTCCTGTGCAGCCGATTCATTTTCAATTTCAGCTTGATTCCTGGTCTTCTGATCTTGCTGCCACTGGAGGTTGCGCTGGATTTTCTCCACCTGTAGCTCCATCTGGTGTAATTGATGGCTGACCAACTTTTCTGCTTCCGCTGCATTCTGATACTTTAAATCACACTCTTCTTCCCTGGCATGTGCTTCGCTAATGTTGCGTTCGATAATCGCGTCTCTGGCTTCATAATCATTTCCCAATGCTATAGCTTGTTCCAGCAGGGATTTCCTTTCCAGTCGTTGGCGCGGTCTGACTAATAATCCCTTGCGCGAAGCGCCCCTGATGATCGGTCCGCTGGAAAGATACATCTCACCGCTCAGCGTAACGATACGCAAATTCGGTATCTTCCGGAAATCACCTGATGCAAGCATCACCCTGGCCGTCTTACGGTCTTTCACCACGATCGCTTGTCCGAATAAAAGGTCGGTAATCGGTTTCATTTCAGGCTCGGCTTTGATTAGGTTTACTGCGATGCCCAGGATTTTACCGGGTTCGACCGGTGCTTTATCTAATTCTATGGATAATGATCGTGTCTGTCTGATTGCGTCTAATGGAAAAATCGAGCCCCTAATGGTCTCGCTTTCAATCAAGTCTAAGGCTTTATCAGTTTGGTCGAGTGATTCGATCACCAGTGAATCAATGTATTCACCTAGTAACGCTGCGATAGCCGATTCATATTCCTCTGGCACAGTGAGGCAGCTTCCTAAGGCACCTATTGCCCCCTCCAACCGATGCTCCTTCACAGCCTGCAGTAGGATCCTTGCTCCCTCCTCATAACCACTGAGGTTGTTCTCGGCATCTTCAAGCACGTTGATCTCAGCCTGCACTTTGGCGATAATAGTTTGCTGTCCCGACATCTTTTCAGCCAGCTCTTTGCGCTCCAGCTCAAGCGCAGCGATCTTCTCTTTCACTTCAGACATATCCTTTTGCCTGTTATGAGTATCTTTTGCTTTTTCATCCTTTGATTGCTGTGATAAATTCAGCTGTTTTTGTGCTGCCGACAATTCGTCCTGTGAAGAAATAATCTCTTTTTCAATATTATTGAGTGCTGATTTCAACCGGCCGAGGTGGGTATCTTTTTCTGCTTGCCGCGCTTGGAGCTGTGTCGTGCGTGCGGTGATACTGCTGATCTCCTTTTGCAAGTTTTGGATCCGCTCTTCCAGGCTCGACCGCTCGAGCTGTCTTGTTTTCAATGCTTCGACGGAGTCAGCTGCAGATTGACGTGCTTCAGTTAATTCCAGCTCGAGCTGCTCGAGTTCCTGGTTCGATAATTCCAGTTGATCTTTTTGAATGGCTGCTTCTTCTCCCAGCCTGAGTTTTTCATTGGTAAGCTGCTCGAGCTGCTGGATCAATAACCTCGATCGCTCATTGTTAACCGCTTGTTCCCGGCTTAGAGTCTCCCGTCTCTGGTGGAGAGCAGTTAACTCTTTATGCCAATCGCCAAGTTTGCCTCTGATCACATTGATTTGGCTGCGGTAGGCACTCAATTTCTGGTCCAGGTTGAGCTGCGTTGACTGCACTTTGGTCAATATTTCTTCTTTTTGTTTGGCATCGATTTGAGCTGCCACCAGCTCGGATTGTGCCAGGTGCCAATGGTAGCCGTACCACTCATGCAGTACGAGCCTCAAATCTGCCTTCATCTGGTTATATTCTTGAACACGTTTCGCCTGCCGCTCGAGGCTGCGTAAACGCGGCTGGAGCTCGGCTAATATGTCTTGAACTCTTTCCAAATTTCGACGGGTAGTCTCAAGGCGTTTAAGTGATTCCTCCCTGCGGGAGCGGTGTAAGCCGATTCCGGCCGCTTCTTCAAACAGACGCCGTCTTTCCTCTGCTTTCAAAGCCAGGGCAGCATCCACCAGCCCCTGTCCGATGATCGTATAGGTTCTTTCTGCTAAGCCTGATTTGGCCAAAACTTCAGACACATCTTTTAGACGTACGCGTTGGCCATTGAGCAGATATTCATTCTCTCCGTCACGATATGCCCTCCGGGTTATACCCACCTCAGTGAAGTCGATCGGCAGCCAGCCATCACTATTATCAAAAACGATGGTCGCTGAGGCCATCCCCGCTCTTGGGCGGTTCTCTGAGCCTGAAAAGATCATATCTTCGGTTTTCTTCCCCCTGAGAAGACCGAAAGATTGCTCTCCCAACACCCAGCGAAGTGCGTCTGCTATATTTGATTTTCCTGACCCATTGGGTCCAACAATGGCGGTGATTCCTTCAGAAAATATAAATTCGTTCTTTGAGGCAAATGTCTTGTATCCGTGCAGCTCAAAAGATTTCAGTCTGGCAGGCATGAATTACCTCAACCCCAATTTTTGCAGCGCATTCTTGGCTGCGACCTTTGCAGCCGCCTGTTTGCTGTGTCCCTGTCCATTACCGTATACCGTTCCATCGATGTATACCTGGACTTCAAAGTATTTATCATGGTCCGGACCACTATCTCCTACCGTTTGGTATACGGGTGTCCCGTAACCTTTGGATTGTGACCATTCCTGCAGTATGCTTTTGGGGTGATGTTCTATCTGATCCTTCATGATTTTCTTTACGGCTGACTCTAGAATTGGGTCCATAAATTCCCACACCTGGTCTACATCCTGGTCCAGGTATACCGCCCCAATGAGCGCTTCGAATGTGGAGCCTAACAACGGCAGACGCGCCCTACCACCATTTTCAGCCTCGCCGTGTCCTAAACGCATCGCCGCCCCCAGGTTAAATTCAGCCGCATACTGCGCCAACTGTTCATTCCCAACCAGCGCTGCTCTTAATCTGGTCAGCTGTCCTTCAGCCATTTCCGGAAAACGGTGATATAACCACGCTGCCACCATAAAATCGAGTACCGCGTCGCCCAGGAATTCAAGCCGCTCATTATCCTCAACGGCATCTTGATGTTCATTAAAATAGGACCGGTGGGTGAGTGCGCGGGTTAGCAACCCAATGTTATTAAATTCCAGTCCAATACGTTGAGAAAAATCCTGCGGAGATTCCTCTGGTCGACTGCTCCCTAAGGAACTATTCATATCTTATCTCCTGCGAACTCAGGGAGCGTCAAACACCCTGCTTATGCCGGGTATCTGGCGATCCATTAGTTCTAATTCCAGCAAGTTTTTATACTGTTCGTATATTATAAGCGAAAACAAAATCGTGTTACCTGATTATGGTGATGAACTTACTCGTGGGACATCATGAATCAACACACTCCCCTATACATTCCAATTGAATGTGAAGTGCTTGTCCCTTTCTGTAACATCATTCTCCTCTCCGAGGCAAATATTTACCCTCAATCCATTCCTCTCCTTCTTTACTAACTTCTTTTTTCCAGATCGGTACGATCTCCTTCAAACGGTCGATGCCATAGCGTGTTGCTTCAAATATCCCCGAATCACGGTGGGATGATGAGCAGGCAACAATAACCGATACCGTTCCTGGCATCAGCTTGCCAGTTCTTTGCACCAGGGCGATCCCTTCAACATCTTCCCATCTGGTCCGTATTTCAACACAGATTTGCCGTAGCTTTACTTCAGCCATTTCCCGGTAGGCCTCGTATTCAAGTTTTTCCGTTTGGCGTTCCAATCCACGGCTTGTCAAGCCTCGCACGGTACCCGAAAATACACAGGCTGCTCCTGTAGTCGATAAAGTAATCTTTGCTACGATTTCGTTAATGTCAATCTCATCGTCGAGTATTTCAATGATGGTGGGATATTTGGCTGCTTCGATTTCCCCTCCGCTGACCGGTGGGAAGATGGCTATCTCAGCTTCATTCGGGACAATATCCTCATCAAAGGCGAATTCATGGTTGAGTGCCACGATAATCGTGTCCATATTCTGCTTTAACCCAGGATATTTCTTCAACACAAGCCTTTTAATATCAGAGATGTGCGCTCCCTGCGGAAACTCTATAGCTATCTCACGCACCCCGGCCTTATCCCGCAGTGTTGCAAAAAATAAAACCCTGGCATGGTCATTCATTCACGATATCTCCACTTCGACCACCAGTCTTTTTCACCAGGCGAATATTCTGGATTTTCATAGTTTTTTCGGCGGCTTTTGCCATATCATATACAGTCAATCCTGCAACGGCTACAGCAGTGAGTGCTTCCATCTCAACACCTGTTTTCGCGACTGTCTTAACGTAAGATGTAATTTGTACACCTGGCAAATCGCTATCCAATACCAAATCCACCTTGATATCCATAAGGGGTAGTGGGTGGCACATAGGTATGAGCTCGGAGGTGCGTTTTGCCGCCATGATGCCTGCCACCTGGGCAACACCTAGCACGTCACCCTTCTTGATCATCCCAGCCCGGATGAGTTCGAGCGTTTGAGGCTGCATGGTTACTTCACCCATGGCAATCGCCACCCGTTCAGTATCCTCTTTTTCACTGACGTCGACCATCCTGGCTCGACCTGATTCATCCAAATGGGAAAGCTTTTCTGCGCTAGACATAATACTCACCTATTCATTAATAAAGCTAATGATTTTTCATATGGAGGAGTTGCCACGCCTCTATCAGTGATGATGGCGGTTATATATTTTGCCGGCGTTACGTCAAATGCAGGATTGGCAACCTTCACCTCATCCGGTGTGATTTGCACATCGCCAATGTGAGTGATCTCTCGAGCCGGACGTTCCTCAATTGGGATATCGTCTCCGCTGGCGATCAAAAAGTCAAGTGTCGTCATCGGTCCGACCGAATAAAATGGCACCCTATGCGCTGAAGCAGCCAAAGCCAGGTTATACGTGCCTATTTTATTCGCCACATCTCCATTGGATGCGATCCTATCACATCCCACCAGGCAGGCATCGATCCGGGTTCTTTTCATAAAATAACCCGATGCACCATCTACGATGACTGTGTGAGGGATTCCCAGTTGCTTTAATTCCCAGGAGGTTAATCGCGCCCCTTGCAAACGGGGTCGGGTTTCATCCACATAAACATGAATCTTCTTCCCGCTCTCGTGGGCGACTCTGATTACCCCCAGCGCAGTCCCAATACCGGCCGTGGCAAGCGCCCCGGTATTACAATGATGGATCAAGTTCGCATGATCCGGGATGAACTGTTGCCCGTTTTGAGCGATTCTCAAGTTCATCTGGATATCCTCGTCGGCGATTTTCTGAGCTTCAATGAGGACCATCTCCCTGAGCTGGTCAAGCATCATCTCATCAGCTCGCTCAACGACGTGATTTATTCGTTGGATTGCGCTAAATAGGTTGACTGCGGTCGGACGTGATTTACCAAGCTCAATCGCTGCGCTATTAATCTCACTGATCAGCTCAACTGTGTCGGCAGCTTTACTGTTGACCGCCGCCAGGGCTAGTCCGTAACCTGCTGCGACTCCGATCGCTGGGGCACCACGTATGATCATCTCCCGGATTGCAGTCGCTATTTCGCTGCATTGGGTAAAATCACGATATACCACTTCATCCGGCAGCAATCGCTGGTCTAACATCCTCACTACCCCATCTTGCCAGCGGATGGAGAAATATTCACTCATCCAGTCCTCCAGTTCAGAACCAATGGGCAATTATAAACCCAGTTTACCTGCATGTTATAATACCCGACCGATGAATAATATCCTCTCCAAATGGAAAACAGGGCTCTCCCGCACCAGCAAGGCCACTTTTGGTCAGCTGGCAACGCTGTTTGGCGCCACAGAAATAAACGATGATACCTGGGAGAAGCTTGAGGCCTTGCTTATCCACGCCGATATCGGCGTGGATACGACCATTAATATTATTGATCGGCTGGAAGATAGAGTGGATCGCGAAGGTATAATTAAAGAGAGTGACTTAAATACCATGTTGCGTGAGGAGCTGCGTTCCCATCTGGAGACGCCTCCCGAGATCCAGTTTTCTGAAAAACCTGCCATCATATTAATTGTCGGGGTGAATGGCTCAGGGAAAACCACCACCATCGCTAAGTTGGGCAAAAGGTTTTCCAGCCAGGGTAAACAGGTAATTCTAGGGGCGGCTGACACTTTTCGTGCTGCAGGTGTTGACCAGCTTGAGATATGGGCAGACAGGGTCCATTTGCCGATCATCAGTGGGCAGCTTGGAGGTGACGCCGGTGCGGTTGCCTTTGATACTGTCCAAGCAGCCATAGCCCGAAAATCGGATATCGCCATTATAGACACTGCAGGTCGCTTGCACACCCGTTTCAACCTGATGGAAGAGCTAAAAAAGGTGTATCGCGTCGTTGGGAAAGCCTTGGATGGCGCTCCTCACGCGGTATGGCTCGTCATGGATGCCACCACGGGTCAGAATGCACTTCAGCAAGCGCGCGCATTTAAAGAGGCGGTAAATATCACTGGTGTTATCCTGGCCAAATTGGATTCTTCCGCTCGAGGTGGAATGGCTTTGTCCATTCAAAAGGAGCTCAGCCTGCCTATTTTGTTTGCCGGTTTGGGCGAACAACCGGATGATCTGCAGCCGTTCGATCCGGATATGTTCATCAGCGGGATTATCCAGTAATAATTGATCATCGGGGATACTGTGTAAATGCAAGATCTAATCGACCGTTTAAATACAGCTCAATCACGAATCCAAAATTTATTGGTGCGTCTTTGACGTACCCGAAAAAGAGATAGAGCTCTCCAGGCTTCAAACCCAATCCGAACAGAATGAATTCTGGCTCGAACCCGAATCCGCCCAACGGGTGATGAAGCGCATCTCTGCTTTACGCCAGGTTGTGGATGATTGGAATAAGCTCGCCGGGAGGGTCGCTTATCTGTTGGAGCTGGCTGAGTTGGATGATGAGTCTCTCCGCCCGGACATTACCCATGATCTTGATGAAATTGAAAAGGACATCGAGAAACGTGAATTTGACGTTCTGCTGTCTGGTAAATATGATCCGAATAACGCTCTTCTCGCAATCCATTCAGGTGCCGGTGGGGTCGATGCCCAGGATTGGACGCAAATGCTCGAACGGATGTACCTGCGCTGGGCAGAGAACCGGGGTTTTAGGACAGAGATCCTCGATCTCAGCGAGGGTGAAGAAGCCGGGATAAAGAGCGTGACGATTGCAGTTGAGGGTTATTACGCCTACGGTTATCTCAGACCTGAAAAAGGCGTCCACAGACTGGTTAGGCTTTCACCGTTTGACGCAGCCCACCGGCGGCATACTTCATTCGCACTTGTAGAAGTTCTACCAGAAGTGGAAGATGATACTGATATCGAGATAAATCCGGATGACTTGCGCATCGATAATTATATTTCCTCCGGTGCAGGCGGTCAAAATGTCCAAAAGAATGCTACAGCAGTACGCATCACGCATATCCCCACGGGAATCGTGGTGACCTGCCAGAATGAGCGTTCCCAGACTCAAAACCGCGAGAATGCAATGCGCGTCCTTCGCTCAAGGTTGGCGGAGATAAAAGAGGAAGAACACGCAGCAACATTAAACGAGCTGCGTGGTGAATATAAAAAAGCCGAATGGGGCAGTCAAATTCGCTCGTACGTGCTCCATCCCTACCAGATGGTCAAGGACCATAGGACGGATTATGAAGTAGGTAATGCTCAGGGGGTGCTTAACGGTGATATCGACGGGTTTATCGAAGCCTACCTGCGCTCGAATTTAAGCAATGGCAAGAAATAATCCATTAGCTCAACAGTTAAATCGCCTGTATGCGAGAAACTTCCCCAAAATAAATTATTTT
>JBGPBQ010000066.1:0-15459 GCA_041481345.1 Anaerolineae bacterium | reverse complement strand
CCTCAGGATATCGTCAAGGCTACCGTAGCCGGCAACAGCACCATGACCCACCTGTTCCTGGGTATACCTGCTTCCAGTATCCGCTTGTCTCCATTTATCACCGCGGTGAACCAACCGCCCATTGTTACCGCCGGCTCGATCGGTTTAGCAATTAATCCTGAAGCCACCGTGGATTGCCTGCCCGGGGTAGCCAGCTATGTTGGGGCCGATATCAGCTCGGGGGTCCTGGCATGCAGAATGGATGAAACTGAGAAACTCACCTTGTTCTTGGACGTTGGTACCAATGGTGAGACCGTATTAGGAAGCCGTGAATGGCTGGTAACCTGTGCGTGTTCCGCCGGACCAGCCTTTGAGGGTGCTGGCGTCCTAAATGGGATGAGGGCTACCAAAGGAGCCATCGAGGAGTGCTGGATAGCTGGGGAGAGCTCTCCAAATCCATTCGAACCCACCTACCGGGTCATCGGTAATAGTAAACCTCGCGGCATCTGTGGTAGTGGCCTGATCTCGCTATTGGCTGAGATGTTCCTCACTGGTATTGTCGATAAAGGTGGGATGATCAACCTATCTCTCGGAGAGACCAATCCGCGCATCAGAGATGGTGAGCACGGACCTGAATACGTCGTCGCCTGGGGTAACGAGACAGAGAATGGAAAGGATATTGCTGTTAATAATGTCGACATCGACAATCTAAAGCGTGCCAAAGCCGCCATTTATGCCGGGTTCACTGTTTTGGCGCAAAGTGTGGGTGTGCCGCTGGAGATGGTTGAACAAATCTTGATTGGCGGCTCCTTTGGCAAATATATCAACGTGGAAAAAGCAGTCCAGATCGGGTTATTACCCGATATGCCCTGGGACCGCTTTAAATTCCTGGGCAATACCTCGGTGCAGGGTGCCTATCTGGCATTACTAGATTGGCGCAATCGTGATCGCATCAGGGATATTGCCTCGCAGATGACTTATATTGAGCTTTCAGCTGACAACACATTCTTCGATGCCTTCACGTCAGCCATGTTCTTACCCCACACGAATCTCGCCAGTTTTCCCAGTGTTGCCGCTGCAATTGAAACTAAAACCATAACCCAAACTACCTAAGTCTAAGGAGGAAAAATGTACATCATCGGTGAAAATATCCATATTCTTTCAGATAAGGTGAAAGAAGCCATCAAAGTAAAGGATGCAAAATTCTTTCAAGAGCTGGCGGTGAAACAGGTGGAAGCCGGTGCCCAGGCGCTGGACTTAAATTTGGGTCCACGCAAAGCCGACTGGATGGATATGTTCCCCTGGATCGTCAAGACCGTGGAAGCAGTAGTGGATGTGCCACTATCCATTGATACGATCAATATTCTGGGGGTCGAAGCAGCTCTCAAGACGGTCACCAAAGCGCAGCCAATCATCAATTCCGTATCTGATGAGCCAGAACGATTGGAAAAAGTTCCCTTGCTTGCAAAACAGTATAACGCCCGTCTGGTTGCCCTGACCATGTCGACGAGTGGTGTTCCAGTGACGGCGGATGAGCGCGTCAATATCGCCGTTGAGAAGCTTATCCCGCGCATGATGGAAATTGATTTCCCCATAAAAGATTTGATCATTGATCCGCTGGTTCTCACCGTCTCCGGTTGCCAGCAATATTGCCCCCATCTCATAGAGGCTATCCGCACACTTCAATACGCCTGGGATCCACCACCGGTAATTTCGGTGGGATTATCCAACGTCTCCAATGCCGTCCCACGGGAAGGAAGACCCTTGATCAATCGCGTCTATTGCGCCATGCTGATGGGTGTTAGCTTGAACATGATGATCGCAGATCCACTCGATAAAGAGCAAAATGAGGTAGTCCGCATCATCGAGCAGCGTGATGCCAGTACACCTGTTGGACGTTTATACCTAAAGATTGCTGACCGGATCAAGGATGGCGAAGAACCTCAGTTAGAGGATGTGGACATGTCTGACCCGGAACAGGCAGCGATCTGGAAAACTATTCAAATTTTGCTCAATAAAGTCATCTACGCTGATGGCTATTTGCAACAATAGGAGAATAATATGACCAATCAAAAACAAGTAAGCGTCGACGAGCTTCTGGCAAAAGCGAAAAAACCCTCAGCAGATGCCATGGTGCTCCACCCTTATTACAAGGGGAAAGTGGAGACCGCATTAAAATGCTGCGTGCGGGATTTCAATGATTTTGCCATTTGGTACACCCCGGGGGTTGCCGCACCCTGCCGCGCGATTGAAGCGGATCCAGAGAAGGTATATGAATATACCAACAAATGGAACACGGTGATTGTAGTCAGCGATGGCACACGCGTGCTCGGCTTGGGTGATATCGGACCGAAAGCTGGACTGCCCGTCATGGAAGGCAAGGCTCTGCTCTACAAATATCTCGGAGGGGTAGATGGGGTCGCCATCATGCTTGATACGAAGGATCCGGATGCCATCATCAATACCACGCTCATGCTCCAACCTGGCTTTGGCGGGGTAAACCTGGAAGATATTTCCAATCCGAAATGCTTTTACATTTTGGATACCCTGCGTGAAAAAGCAGAGATCCCCATCTGGCACGATGACCAGCAGGGGACTGCCACCGTTACCCTGGCAGGATTGATCAATGCCCTGAAGGTGGTAGGAAAAGATAAGGAAAAAGTTAAGGTTACATTCATTGGTGTAGGTGCCTCTAATGTAGCCATATCGCGCTTGATTTTCAGCTGGGGTGTGAAACCTGCCAATTGCTTGATGGTGGATAGCAAAGGCATTCTCGGAAAGCATCGTAAAGACCTTGAGATGCGTAAAGCGGAATACGTGGATAAATGGAAATTATGCCAGATCACCAACCAGGAAAATCGCGAAGGTAATATCCCTGATGCAATCAAGGGTGCTGATGTTGTCATTGCCCTCTCCTGCTCTGGTCCAGGCGTGATCCTTCCCGAATGGATAGAAACCATGGCAAAAGACGCGGTTTTGTTTGCCTGTGCCAACCCCATTCCAGAAATATGGCCATGGGAAGCGAAAGCCGCAGGCGCAACCGTCGTCGCAACGGGTCGCTCTGACTTTGAAAACCAGGTCAATAACTCGCTCGGTTTTCCTGGGATCTTCCGTGGGACGCTGGATGTGCGCGCACGAACCATCACAGATGATATGTGCTTTGCGGCCGCAAAAGCCCTGGCAGATCACGTCGGGTCAAACCTCACCGAGAAACACATTTTGCCCACTATGGATGACTGGGAAGTATTCCCGCGTGAAGCCGCAGCTGTAGCTGTAAAAGCCCAGGAACAAGGATTGGCCCGCAAGCAAATGACCTTTGAAGAGGAATTTAAGAACGCTACCGACATCATCGGACGATCTCGCAACCTGACCCGAATGATGATGAAAGATGGTTTCATTGGCGAAGCGCCGGTATAAAAAGAGAGGATATCAACGAGGTGAACTATGTATGATCTAATTGTCGTCGGAGGTGGACCAGCGGGATTGACTGCAACAATTTACGCCATCCGGAAACGATTGAACGTCCTGCTCATCACGAAGGACTTGGGTGGTAAAACGAATTTCCGCCTCGCCCTGCCCTGGGTGGAAGATTATCAGGTGATAAAAGGCCTGGAAATTGTGAATAAGTTCAAGAGCGAGCTCGAATACCTGGAATTCGCCCGCCATATGGAACCTGCCGATAAAATCATTCGCAAAGAAAAGGGTTTCATCGTCAAGACGCGTGGTGGTGGTGACCTGGAAACCAAGGCGGTCATCATTGCCACCGGTACCAGGCAGCAGCTTTTGAATGTTCCTGGTGAAAAAGAGTTCATCATGCGGGGGCTGTGCTATTCTGCTCTCAGCTATGCGCCTCTATTTATCGACAAGACAACTATCGTTATCGGCGATGGAGACCTGGCACAGCGCTCTACTGCTGAGCTCGCCACAGTTGCCAAGCATGTCACTCTGGTCTGCCCGGCTGAAAAGCTCAAGGTGACCAATGTGAACCAAAACCTGAAAGTCGCGGGTAACGTCACCATCTTGGAAGGTCACCAGGTTGTGGAAGTCAAAGGTGATGATTATGCTAAAAGTGTGATCATTAAGGATAAGACAGGCAAAATCAGTGAGCTCCAAGCTGATGGAACTTTTGTTGAAATGGCACTCGTACCTAATTCACAGATCGTAGCCGATTTTGTTGCCCTGGATGAGCAAAAACGGATCATCATTGAGCAAAATAACCATACCAATATACCTGGCATATTAGCTGCTGGTGATGTAACCAACACTTATGCTGAGCAGGTGCTGGTTGCAGTTGGTGAGGGAGCCAAGGCTGCCCTGAGCGCCTATGAATACTTGCTCCCGATGATGTAATAAAGGTGTTTATGGGGAGCGGTTAGTCTACCACTCCCCGTTCATAATTATTTCGCAATTACGGAGGTCTATTATGCCCGGATTTACTCCCGTTAGAAGGTGGCAGCCACCATACTATCCTTTCAAAAGGGAACCCTATGGAACCCGAGTGCTGGAATCGGTCGAACGTGTGATCAAGGGACCCCTTTTCGGCTGCCGGATGTGCGGGAATTGCTTGTTACAGGAAACTGCCTTTATCTGCCCTATGGAGTGCCCAAAGGGTGAACGAAATGGTCCCTGCGGGGGGTCCACTACCGAATATTGTTACGTCGATAAAACCCGCCCATGCGTATGGTATAAGATTTACGAACGTGCTTTCAAGATGGGCAGGGAGGAAATGCTGTTAGAAGTCCTTCCTCCGCTTGATTGGGATAAAACCGGCGGTGAAACCTGGGCAGATGTATATCACCAGATCCAAAAAGTAGGTGGGGGAAAATTCTTTGGCGGTATCTTGTCGAAAAAGACTCGGCCTGAAGCCTGGGCTTCGGTATTCCGCCCGATTCGCCAACCGGAATGGTGGAATGGCGATGCTGAATATCACCCCCCGGCTTATACTGAGCCGGTTTCGAACCTTGAACGGCGTTTAAAAGCCGGAGAGTTCGTTGTGACAGCCGAAGTCGCCCCACCCATGACGGTTGCGACCAATAAGCTATTGAAAAACATCGAGCTGGTGAAGCCATACGTGGCTGCCATCAACTTCACCGATTGCCCTTCAGCTGCCCCGCGTATGTCATCCTGGGCTTGCTCCACACTCACTGTGCAGGCGGGAGCTGAACCGGTCATGCAAATCGCAGCCCGCGACCGTACCCGCATTGGTCTGCAGGCTGAGGTGCTTGGCTCAAACGCCTTGGGGGTACGGAATGTCCTGTGCCTGTCAGGCGATTCCATGGAAATGTCCAGCATCCCGAAGGGGAAAATGGAAATCCTCGATCTGGACTCAATCCATATGCTTTGGATCCTCCGGCGGATGCGCGATGAGGCTATTTATATGGATGGTCGTCAGATCAAGTTCCCGCCCAAATACTTCCTTGGTGCAGCCGGCTCACCCTATGCTTCAGAACCGCGCATTCAGGCTATCCGTGAGCACAAAAAGGTGAACGCTGGAGCTCAATTCTTCCAAACCAACCTGGTCTATGATCCCGATAAGCTGGATGACTGGCTTGAAGCGCTGGAAAAGCGTGGCATTCTCGATAAGGTATACATCCTCATCGGCATCACCCCGTTGAAAAGCTTGAAAGTGGCCAAATATATGAATGAGGAAGTCCCAGGTGTCACAATTCCTGAGAAGCTTGTCAAGCGAATGGAAGCTGCCGGTGATAAAGCCGAAGAAGAAGGCGTGCAAATTGCGCTCGAGCTGATCAATGCGGTAAAGAATAAGAAAGGCGTCAATGGGATCCATCTCATGGCGGTCGGTTGGGAAGAGATCGTACCGCGCATTATCACTGAAGCTGGCATCCTGCCTCCTGACTTCACAGCCCCATCGGCTCCTGCTCCAAAATCCTGATTGGGTTCCTATCCGAGATTGACGAAGATATATTGGTAATTTTGTCGAATGTCTTTACGCAGGTTGATATTAACGAAAACAGGGCAGGATGTCCAACGCTGCCGCGGTTGCCAGTTATGTAATACCGTACCTGGTCACGACAAGGATATCCCTTTGGACAGCTTGATACAACTCGTCATTATGAATGACGAGGAAGTCCTTACATCCCGAACACTTTGGTCAGATGAAGTCCTCCATTCAGCTCACGATGCCTGTGCTCGTGAGCTGAATTTGGAAATAATCCTGCTTGTCCTAAGAGAAGAAGCAATGAGAAGGGGACTGGTAACGCCTGAGATTTCCCCATAGATGGGTTATAATTCTCGGCACTTTATTTAAGAATGGTGACAACATGAAACTCGCAATAAGTGGTAAAGGGGGTGTTGGAAAGACGACCCTGGCAGCTTTGCTGGCGCAAGTATATGCAGATGCAGGGCGTGAAGTGCTCGTGGCAGATGCTGATCCATCTCCGTGCCTGGCAGGGGCATTGGGTTTTCCATCAGAATTACGCAACCAGCTGCATCCGATCGCCGAGATGGATGAGCTGATTGAAGAGCGCACCGGTGCTAAACCCGGGACGATCGGCGGATTCTTCACTCTTAACCCGCGCGTGGATGATATCCCTGAGCGTTTCAGTGTGGTGTATAAAGGTGTCCGCTTGCTCGAAATGGGTTCGGTGGATATGGGAGGTTCAGGTTGTATCTGTCCTGAGGCTGCCATGCTTAAGACGCTTTTTACTCACCTGCTCTTTCGTAAAGATGAAGTGCTTATCCTCGACATGTACGCCGGTGTGGAGCACCTTGGTAGAGCAACGGTGGATTTTGTGGACGCCATGCTGATTGTAGTCGAGCCCACCCGGCGAAGCCTTGGGACTGCCGCCCAGATCAAACAGCTGGCGAATGATATCGGGCTCACCCGCTGCTGGCTGGTGGGTAATAAAGTCCGCAACGAGGATGAAAAGCTGTTTCTTGAAACTGAAACGCCCGGTCTGCCATTGCTCGGTATGATGCCTGCAGATTTAGGCGTTCAGGAGGCTGACCGGTTGGGCATACCAGTGTATGAGCATGTCCCCTCATTGCGCCAGGCAGCCGAAGTAATGGCCAAAGAGCTGGATGCTGCGTTGGTGAAGGATGTGGTCGAATGACCGTTACCATCGCGCTCGCTGGAAAGGGTGGAGTAGGCAAAACTACTATTGCTGGGATGGTGATTAAATATTTGGTCCAAAATAAACCCGGCCCTGTACTG
Organism: Anaerolineae bacterium; assembly: GCA_041481345.1. Taxonomy (GTDB): domain Bacteria; phylum Chloroflexota; class Anaerolineae; order Anaerolineales; family UBA4823; genus FEB-25. The sequence continues at coordinate 8,306 of JBGPBQ010000066.1, read as the reverse complement.
GCAATCGATGCGGACCCCAGCAGCAATTTAAACATGGTACTCGGCCTGGATCTCGATTGGACAGTTGGAGATATTCGTGAAGATATGCTCGCTCAGGTAAAGAACTCATTGGTGGCAGGTGGTGCCGCCATGGGTGCCCTTCCCGGCGGAGTTTCCAAACATGATTACCTGGATCATAAGATCCGATCATCCCTGGCTGAAGGAGAAGCTTTTGATCTCATCGCCATGGGTCGTTCTGAAGGAACCGGATGTTATTGTGCAGTCAACCATAACCTTCGGGAAGTAATAGATTCGATCAGCAAAAATTACCGCTATATCGTTATAGATAATGAAGCCGGTATGGAGCATTTAAGCCGCCGCACCACGCGCGATGTCCAGCATCTGTTGGTGGTCAGCGATCCCACCCAACGCGGGATTGTCGCTGCCGAACGAATATCTTCCTTCCGCAATGAGCTGGATATTCGCATCGAGCGTGCTTACCTGATCATAAATCGCCTTCCTGGTGCAATGCCACCTGCATTAACATCCAAAATAGGTAAGCTGGATATCCCGCTCTTGGGAACAGTTCCAACAGATGACGAGCTGACCAATTTTGAGTTTAGCGGGAAACCACTCGTAGAGTTGGGAAATGAATCACCTGTCTACCAGGCAGTGGCGGGAATGTTGGCATCGATCCTCTAAACTACATCAACGCGTTAGCAATTGACGCGTTGATAAAATGCTTCCAAGCCGCGGAAGCATTTTGCGCTTAATTTATGTCCCACGTTATCTTCACAATATGTGACGGCTGCTCCAGCTTTTTCTATCAAATCAACACTTAATCTGGCTTTTCCAACCGGCACAAGCTCATCATCCGTTCCATGGGCAATGAAAATGGGCATCCCTTGTAACCGCCCAGGATTCAGCCAGGCTGACGCCCCATCAGGTAGGAACCCGGAAAGACCTGCCACTGAAGCAATTCGCTCTGGTCTGGCGATCGCCATCGAATACGCAAGAGCCGTCCCCTGGCTAAAGCCTATCAGGTGTAGCTGTGAAAAATCACCGTCTGGGAAATTGTTAACAGATATCGTCGCAAATAATTTCTCCACGGCGGGCTGGAAATCATTGATCCATGGCCAGGGTTTAGACAGAACTGGATGCCAGCTGAATCCACTCGCCTTCGTGATAGATAAGCCTCGTGGAGCTATCATCAAGGCGTTCCTTGGCAGCCGGGGGGCAAATACCCACATCGAGTTCTCATCCCCCGTCCAGCCATGCAGCATTAATAGTACTGGGAATGGGCCAACGACATCCGGTCTTCGGGTTCGCATCACCCAGCCATCGATTGATCTTATTTCATCTTCGATTGGCATATTTTCTTATCAACCAGTTTTGTTTTGGTTTGCGACCCAATCAATGATCCACAACGCAATTAAAATCAGTGTGAGGGGCATTGATACTCCCACCAGGCAAAGCAGCCCCATCAAGGCTGCTCCCTGTCCGTAGAACCAATAGATCAGACCGTCACCAACAATAAATAACAATAGGATGAAACCGACGATTAAACGAAAATTCGTCTGTCTCGCATATCGGCGCAAGTCACGACTCATGAGTCATTCCACCGTTAAGGGGCAATTATCCTTGTCATTTTTCGCGATAATTTATATCTCCAGCCCATAACTTCATGGATCTCCGATAGTGCATCCTCAGTAGCCTGCTCGCCTGCTCTAATGACCTCTGGAACATCCACGTGATCAACCAGCCCAATCCGACCGAGCTTTGGTCGGATGATCACTTCGGGTTTTTCTAATTTCAGCTGCTTATCGAGCAGCATTAACCCGGCCAGGTCCATGGATTGAAGAAATATATTGAACGCCTGGGCCAGACGTAACCTGCCTGCCAGGCGGTATACCAGGGGAAGGTTTGTCATAAGCTGCGGAATAGATCCAGATAATTCCTTCTCTTCTAGCTGCCATCCTAATGGAGGCGATAAAACTACCGCAACTACAGGTGCATCTGGATAAAGAGCGCGCGCTTCAGCTACGGGCACCGGGTTTAGGATCCCGCCATCCACAAGCAGATGGTCCCCGACCTCCCGTGCTGGAAATACACCCGGGACTGCGCTTGTCGCCAGGACTGCATCCACTAACCGACCTTGCTTTATTACTGTTGGCAAACCAGCGGTGAGATCGGTGGCCGTCACCGCCAGTGGTATGCGTAAGTCTTGAAAGCTGTGCTCACCTAGAAGCTCTCTTAATATAGCGGTGACCCCGCTAAAGCCGAATAACGCCGGTCCATCCCCATGCATGCGAGCAAATAAACTCCCCTGGTCAATACTTCGCAGGCGCTCTTCCATCTCATCAGGCGAGTAACCCACCGCATAGAGTGCCCCTATCAAACCCCCGGCACTTGTCCCAGCCAGAGCCCGGATCTGAAACCCCTCTCGCTCCAATATGCGTAATGCGCCGATATGCGCGAATCCTTTTACTCCACCACCGCTTAATGCTAATGTAATGTTCATCTTTATCATTGTATCCAGTGAAGATGAAGTGGTCAAGGAATGGTAAAATCTGTTCGTGAATTCCAAGGTATCCTGGAGGCTTGAATATCAAGACGAGATTGAGCATGCCATCCAGGCACGTTCGACCGGAAATGAAGGCATGGCGCGTGTGTGTGCCCGTCGTGCAGTTGGCATCATCATCGGTGAGTATCTCATCCGTCGAGGTTATTCCAACCTCACCCACAGTGCCTATGAGCGCATCTCGATATTTAATAGCTTACCGGATATAAATCAACAATGTAAGGAAATAGCCAGTCATTTTCTCTTGAAGGTGAACGCCGATCATAAATTACCGTTGTACGCTGACCTGATCAGTGAAGCGATGTGGCTGGAAAAATCCCTATTGAACGATTTCACCCATTGACTATGCGCTTACTCGCGATCATCAATAGTGACTATGGCGTCAGGCACCTCAACAATATCACCCAGTTTGCCCCAACCGATTGGGTGATCAATCAGTGGAGAGCGCCAGTTTTCTTCCCCATGGTCATTGATTACCCTGAAGAATTTATTCCCACCGGCCTCCCCGCTACCGATTTAATCCTCTCCTTCGCTGAGCACAAAGCCGTCGCTGAGCTGATACCCGATATCGCTAAACAAACTGGAGCAAAGGCTGTCATCGCGGCTGTGGATAATGAAAATTGTCTGCCGCGCGGTCTGGCGCGGCAATTACGCGGCTGGCTGGAAAAAATGGATGTAGCCTGTGCTACCCCCAAGCCTCTTTGCTCATTAACCGAGACAGATTACGGGGTTACCCGCCGTCAACGACTGGAGCACCACAGTGCATTCATTGCTGAGTTCGCCCACTATTTTGGAAAGCCTGAATTCTCAATCGTGGTCAACCCACAAAATCGAACGATAGTATCGGTGGAAGTTAAACGCGATGCCGTATGTGGGTGCGCCCGTTATGTTGCTCAAAAATTAGTCGGGGTATCTGCTGACGAAGCTGAATATGAGGCGGGAATGGCTCACCATCATTACCCTTGCCTGGCGAGCATGGGTATAGACATCGATTTCGGTGATACCTTGCTGCATGTATCCGGTAACATCATGAAAGATAATGTGACCGAGCAGGTAAAGCCATATAAGAGGATCCAATATCTCTCCCCTGGTTTTCGGTCGGAAGATTAATCCATTTTATTAAAAAGCCATATCACGGTAGATATGGTGTTATTTGCTGATTACGATATTGGGTCACCCGCAATGTTATCTGTTGTTTAATTTACGGCTTTCTTTCGCCTCGAAGATTGTACCATACCCATTGTGGTGAAAATCACCAGCAATAATCGTACCCATAGTGAAACAACGAATACCATGCTTACTAGACCCACCAATCCGAGGAGAAGCGGCTTTTTTAAATCATAATCAGAAGTTTCAAGCTGAGGAAAGGAATATTCCATCAGACCTTTATGCAAACTCTGAATAAATTCCGGACGGGGTGAAACAGGCTTAAGGCTGGATTGCAAAATCGATTCGATATCCATCAAATCAGGCTTGATCCGTTTTGGCTTAAGTCTTCTAAAGTTGAACATTTTCCCTCTTCATCTCTATGTAACTGCATACGCGACAATTCCAATCGTCCCAGGACCCAGGTTTGCCGCGACTCCAATGGACAAATCCGAGATTATCGCTTCGTTTACGTGTAAGGTTTCATTAACTTTCTGCATGAGCTGCTTAGCAGCATCAAGAGATTGTGCATGGACCACAGCCACATTTACAAGTTGATTGTCTACCCTTTGCTGGATGATCTCCAATACCCGGTTAACCGCCCGCTGGCGCGTGCGCACCTTCTCCTTCATATCCAAAATCCCATCTTTTAATATAATGATGGGCTTAATGTTGATCAACGCTGCCAGTGCAGCGGGTAACGCCTTCACTCGTCCGCTTCTCTTTGCATATTCTAACGAGTCCAGGGTCAAAACGATGTTAATGTTCGGTCGGATAAGGTCCAAACGCCTCAGGATGGCCTGGATGGTTGCTCCTGCCCGATCGAGCTGGCGTACCTCTTTGCACATAAAACTTACAGCCGCAGAACCTGCGCCTGAGTCGTACGGGATGATATTAAATCTATTCCGTAATTCTTGAGCTGCCAGGATAGCAGAGTTAAACGTGCCAGATAATTTACTGGTTACGTGAATGGATAAAATAGTATCCCCCGCCTGGGCTATGCGCTCATAGAATTCCACAAATTGCTGCGGAGTTGGTTGAGATGTCTTAGGGATAACACCGGTCGAATCTGCCAGCTTATAAAAATCATCATTACTGAGATTAATTCCCTGCTGGAAGGTCTTATTTCCGAATTGGATATTGATCGGGATTACCGCCACATCGAATTCCGACCGCCACTCTAGAGGCATCTCACACGCGCTATCCATAACAATTTTCAACATACAATATTTCCTTATTTATCCGGCATATCACCATCGGATACAGTTTCCATCTCAACCCTCAAAGAGAGCAGCGTACGGTGATATAAGCTTTTTACTGCACCTTCGGTTCTTCCCATGATTTGACCGATTTCAGCATTCGACAGATGCTCGACGAACTTGAGGATGATCAATTGCTGCCGTTCAGAAGGCAGGTCCTGGATGATGCGCAGTAAATTATTCTGTTCCTCCAGATGCAGCAGGGTTACTTCAGGGTGTTCAGAATGCGGTATAGAAGCGAACCCCTCATCCAAGGAGATCTCGGGACGCCTGCCACGATCACGGTGCCAATTCGCCACCAAGTTATGCGCAATCCGGTAAAGCCAGGCAGAAACAGGCAAGCCTCTTTCTTCATAGTCGCGAATCCTGCGCATCGCCCGAAAGAAAACCTTGGCGGTTAAATCTTCCGCATCGTGTTGGTTTCCTGTACGGTAATATACATAGTTAAAGATCCGTTCGACATACTGCTCATAGAGCAAGCCGAATGCTTCATGATCTCCCTGTATTGCCTGGTTGAGGTTTATCTCATTCGCGATGTTTGACAACCAATCACTCTTTACAGGCGGGAGTTCTACACAAAAGAACCCCAACGAACGAAAATAGTTGCTTGGAGTATATCATGCTGTAAGTGTTGATAATAATAGCTAGAGGAAATATACCCATTAAGATTTCACCAGGAAAATGCCATATATGATCGAACATATCTGATCGGTTTTTCTTCTATTCTGGGAAGATCTATGGAATTATCGGAATAAGTTCATCGGATATCAGTACAGCAGGAAAGGTTGAACTATTTAGGATTCCCGATGGATGAGTGCAAGCTGGTATATTCGATCAGACCCTTGGGTAAGGATGTGCTCAAGTAACAGTGCTGTTTCCATATAATCTGATAGCTCGCCACCGATTGGGTCTGGTATATCTGAGTACTCACCAATCATCTCACTCAAGAGGTAGGTCCGGTCTGCGAAGTCACCATATTGCGTTTTCAGCCAGTTCTTATGCTCCTCTTCCATGGTTAGGATCAGGTCAAAATTTTGCAACAACTTCAGGCTGATCGGTTGTGACCGGTGTGAGCTGATATCCATACCCATGAGTTCCATGACATATTTTGAATGAAAAGCAGGCGGACTTCCTTCCGTCGCCCATGTCCCAGCAGATTCGACTTGCCATTGATCGGCATCCGGGCGTGCCGAAATAAGCCTTTTCAATATTGCTTCTCCCATAGGCGAACGGCACATGTTGGCTGTGCAGACAATTAATATACTAGGCATACTTTAGAAAATAACCATAAATTAGTTTTGTCACTATGATTATTGCTTATCTTTGTGGTCGGCAAGATAAAAAAACTATGAATGCTTTTTCGGCAGAAGCTGACTAGCTTCCAGCTCAATCGGCACATAACGGTTGCTTAAAAACTGCAGGAGCACCCTTACACGTTCTGTACCGGGCAAACGCGCATCGAAAATCGCTTCATATCCCTCAAAGGGTCCATACCCTATATTTACGACATCCCCTTTATGCAGATCATCAAAGACTTCTCCACCGGCATCCGCAATCTCCTTGACCCGACGCATGATGGCGTGGATTAAATTATCTGGCACTAGTGAAGGTTCTCCCCCAAAACAGATCAATCCATGCGTATGTGGAATCCACTGGAAGGCGGATAATCCAACTTCGTCAATATCTGCTTTAACAAACAGGTAGCCCGGAAAATAAGACTTATACTTGCGCGATCTTGGGTTCACCGGGTTGACGCGTAAACGTGGATAGAACACCTCGAACCCACGCTCGCGGACTTGTTTCGATACTACTTCTTCTTTTTGTGGCTTACTGCGCAGTGCGTACCAGTGCTCTCCCATTTACACCTATATACTCCCGGAAATTCCTTCACCTTCATATAATATCGGTTTCAACAATAAATTAATGTTGCGTCGTAAAACGCACCGCTCGATCGATATACCTGCTCGTGTATTATAAAACAATCTGCCATCATACCACTTGAAGTCCAACAATGTGTGAGACGATTTTCCGAATCAGCCAGGTCGGTGGGAGAAAGATCAGGTGGATCATAACTGTGATGCCGAAAACCAATGTTATCGCATTCATCGCTGTCAGGAATACCTTACCAAAATTGGTGATTAACCAGGGTCCAACACCGATGATCAAGATGATTCCCAGCAAGCCTGCAATCACTATAGTAACCGGGATCCAGGCTCGCCGGTCAGATTCAGACGGCATCATGGTGCTGCTGACTGTAAATACAAGGTAGAACCATAACCAGAAATCAGGTTTTACCGCTGCAGATTTTATTGCCTGGGTGATGGCACTCAGCTGACCCTGGATGATGCTGACCCAAATTGTATCTAATCCCAAACGATAGATCCCCGCCAATGCCACAAAAACTCCTCCGGTAACCAATGGTGCGATCCCAATCATCGCATCTCTAAAGAAATCAGTCTGCGCTGTCTCCACGTATCCCAGTCGGATTCGACCACCCTCTAGCTTTCTGGGGATGATGGAAAATCGCCCCGTCCTCACACCCAGCACTTGTGCCGTGATGAAGTGGCTTGACTCATGCAGAAATACTCCCGGTAGAAATAACAATGAAAATAATGCCATTGAAATATCAGGCTGGCGGGTGATCAGTAGAAAAACGCCTTGAATTTCGCGCTGCAGGAATCTTTGAAGATAGATCATCGGAATCAATAATAGTAATAGATATGTAAATGTACGCCAAACAGTGTTGTACATCAACCAGCAGCAGCTTTTACGATTGGGATAAACTCCGCAGCCTTCAGGCTAGCTCCCCCAACCAGCGCGCCATCAATATCAGCTTGCCCGAATAATTCAGCTGCGTTGCTCGCTTTTACCGAACCTCCGTATAAGACGCGCACTGTTTGAGCCAATCCATCACCATAAAGCTTCTGTAACTCTCTACGGATAATATCTGCGATGACCCCGTTCGCTCCCTCAGCTGTTGCCGCCCGACCAGTACCAATTGCCCACACGGGTTCATAAGCAATCACGAGGCTCGCGATGGATTTCGCTCCAATCCCATCCAATCCTTTATTCACCTGCCTTGATACCACTTCCGCAGTGGTTCCGGCTTCATTTTGAGCCAGCGTCTCTCCGACGCACATGATCGGTATGAGGCCATGTTTGAATGCGGCGTTAACTTTTTGGTTCACGGAAGTGTCCGTCTCTCCAAAATATGTCCTTCGCTCAGAATGCCCGATGATCACGTATTTACAGAATTCTGCTACCATTGGAGCAGCTACCTCACCCGTATAAGCACCCGAATCCTCCCAATGCATATTTTGCGCACCGACTCCAATAGCAGT
>JBGPBQ010000065.1:0-15510 GCA_041481345.1 Anaerolineae bacterium | reverse complement strand
CTACCAAGGAACTGGCTAGTGACGCCAATTGCCTCGTCGAGTAAACCACCTGGGTCATTCCGCAGGTCTAATACGATGCCTGTGGCACCCTGCGCCTGGATCTGCTTCAAAGCAGTCCGTAAGTCATTGGTTACTCCCTGGCTGAAACCTGCGATGCGTACATCAGCGATGGTAGTGCCGGGCAGCATAATCCAAGTAACATTCTGCACAATGATTTTTGCTCGTGTGATGGTCACATCCCCGGTCGCGCTCGTTTTGGGGTCTTGCAGTGTAATCGTCACCTTCGTGCCAGCCGGCCCCAAGACCTTACTGACTACCTGGCTAAGACTCATCCCTGCCAGATCAACCCCATCCACCTTGAGCATAATATCCCCGGCTTTAACTCCAGCTGCCTGAGCAGGAGATCCATCAATGGGAGAGACGATAACCACCTGACCATTATTATTCATCATAACTTCAGCCCCGATGCCCTCAAACGAGCCCTGGGTGAAGTTATTTTCTGCTTTAACCATCTGTGGGGTTAAAAACCGGCTGTGACCGGTATCACCCAACGCATCCACCATCCCGCTAATGGCCCCATACTCAAGCTGGGTCTCCTGGACAGCAATTCGATCCACATAATTTTGTTGGATTATCTGATACGCCTGGTTGATCAGATCCAATCCATTGGATTGCGTTTGTGTTTTGGCTGAAGCGATTGTCGGCGTGATGAGGAAGTGATCCACCAGCACGCCACCTGTAAATCCAGCCCCCAAAAAAATCGGCAAGAATAGCAGGAAAATTAGGATACTTACAACACGACGATTGATCATCTATCACCGTTCTCTCCCCCCACCCCACCCCCCTCAAACCACGCGGGTTTGAAGGGGGCGAAAGGAGAAACCATGTTGGTTAGGTTTACTGGCTTGGGCGGTTGCCTAAAGTCACTTGTACGGTCTGGGTCTTACCATCACGCAGGATTGTCAGGGTGACTGTTTGCCCGACCTGGGTATGGATTGCCAGGTATGCGATGGTATCCGACATACTGTTAATGGTCTGTCCATCGATGGCAGTGATGACATCACCACCGACTGTACCCTGAACACCATTGATCGTCACAGTGTTGTTGCTGGCTTGCAGATTTGCATTGGCTGCTGGTCCACCGGCTGTAACCGTCTCTACGAGCGCACCACGAGTGTCAGAAGGCAGATTCATCGCCTGGGCAATGTCAGGATTCATATCGGTTCCACTAATGCCCAGATAGGGGTGAGTATAGGTACCAGATTTAATTAAGGAGGGAACAACTTTCGAAACGATCTCGGCAGGGATGGCAAAGCCAACACCTGAGCTGGATCCACTGTTAGATTCGATCGCAGAGGTAACACCGATAACCTGCCCTTCGATATTCACCAGCACACCACCTGAGTTGCCCGGGTTAATCGAGGCGTCGGTTTGGATTACATCTGGAATAGAATACGTCGCACCAGTGGTCTGGTCAATCCCACTGGATGGCAGGTCACGCCCAAGACCGGAGACATTTCCGATAGACATCGAACCTTCAAACCCATAAGGGTTACCAATAGCGACGGCAATCTCACCCACCTTTAGCTGAGTCGAATCAGCCAGGGTCACCGGGTGAATTTTATCCGCTGAGACATTTACTTTAATGACCGCCAGGTCACTGTAGGGATCCTGACCCACTATCGTGGCAGGAACAGTTGAGCCGTCAGAGAAAGTCACCTCAATTTTCGTTGCACCATTTACTACATGGTTATTGGTGACAATATCCCCGGTCGTATCCCAGAAAAAGCCTGAACCCAATGCCTGGGAATATTGAGGTGTCTGCGAATTGGGACTGTTATTGAAACCAGGGAAGTTTTGGGTATTGCTGCTGGTTGCAGGGACCAACACCGTAATATTAACCACCTGCGGGCTGACGGTTGTATAAATTGATTCCATCGTGGTTTCATAGGACGCCAGAAGCTCGGAGCTGCCTGCGATAGCAGCGGGCGCTGAGCTGGTTGTGCTGCTAGATGACGAGGGGTTCGATGCGGTCGTGCTTCCACTGGATGATTGTGTTGATGTCGACGTTGTTTGTGAGGCTGCCCGAGCTAGATTAAGCGGGTTGGCAGATTGAGAAAATGCTGCAATCCCACTACATGCTGAAAGCAACATTGCCGAGACAAGGACCAAACTTGCTAAACTAATAACTTTCTTATTCATAGGTTCCTCCAAAAAATCTAAATAGTCTTTTTCACACTTTAGCTGAATCATAGTCCCCTCACTTGAGTTCGTCCTTATACCACCCCTATGGATAGCTTAAGCCTAGTTTATGTAGTTCGAAAATCACAGGAGCCGCATCTGACGTGAATATATGCAGGTAATGATGCCTTCGTGCTTAAGATGATTTATGGCTGCCTAAACGAAATCGTTTTCTTTTTAGCTAAAATAGATGGAATGTCGGGAATATCGGTGGAGTACCGATGGATTAAATATATATGTAACAAAACTGTGGACGGTAGAGCTCAAAGATCCATCCTGGTCTGCCGGCTCTATCAAGGTGGATCACTGGATATAGATCCGAAAAATACCCGCGGCTTGTATGCGAGAGAGCGATCCAAATCCTTTTGATTAAAAAACTATTCGATAAAGAGCAGAAGCTTCGTCTGGTGAACAGTGTGATTGCTTGAAATTATTTTGAGATTATAGGTCCTGGTTGGGGACCATTCGTAAGGGCAGGTGGATGGTGAATAGACTCCCCTCACCGGGCTCACTTTCCAGGCTGATCCGACCCCCATGTGCCTCAATCAAATCTCTGGCGATACTCAACCCCAAACCCATCCCCTGCTTGAAACGGCGTCCCTGGTTGCCGCGGTAAAACGGTTCAAAGACCTTCTGCTGTTCCTCAGGTGCTATGCCCGAACCATTATCCTTAACCCGGATCAATAACTCTTCCCCCTCGACCAATGCACTGACCGAAACCGTCCCACCTGGTGTGGTGTACTTGATGGCATTACTCACCAGGTTCTCAACGACGGAAGCTAGGCGGTTCGGGTCGGCAAATATTTCAGGCAAGTCAGCTGGGATATCTGTCAGCCAGGTCAGGTGCTTGTCTTTCGCAGCTTCCTGCCATGAGCGCAATACTTTAGGCAGCCATTCGCTGATCTTCAGCTGCTGGTATTCCATCTCAAGGGAACCAAGTACCTGGTCATGTAGGTGAGCCAGGTCTTCTAAAAGGTGCTGGAGGCGGGCAGCCTGATCATCCATACCTGTGGTAAGGTCTTCCAGCAATTGCGGATCATGTGCGGCCCCACCTGCCAATGCCTGGATGGCAGAGCGTAAAGCACCCAATGGGCGCCCGAGCTCATGCACAAGATTTGCCAGCAGCTGTCGACGGGCTTTCTCCATACTGATTAAACGTTGGCTGAGGGAATTAAACGATTGTGCCAGAAGCAGGATTTCTTCAGGTCCACGTTCTACCAGCTCCGCCTGACGGTTTCCATGGGATAGATCATTAATCGCCTGGGTAACCTCCCGGATTGGCTTGCTCAGATTTAATGCCAGTGACCAACCCAGCATGATCCCCACAAACAGCCCTCCTGCCAGTATCGCTACAATGACATAGCGTGAGCGAGTAAATTCGTTGGATAAAGTGTTATAGGTATAAGACATGCGCAAGATCCCAACCAGGCTCTGATTTTGATTGATTACCGGCACAAATACATCAATGACTTCAGAAGGTGAGGTGATGTTATTGTAGGTGTAACTTGCCACCTGCCCGCCTCGGGCTTTCGCCACCCCGGCAAAATCTAGCACCATGCCAAGCAGCTGCGCTTCTGTAGGATCAGAAGAGGCAAGCAGCTGTCCGCCAGGAGTGAGAAATTCCACCCTGGCACTGATATCATGTCGCAGATGAGTAAGGTAATATTCAGCATAACCCGGATTTGACCACAGATCTGGTTGATCACCAGCGACATCCGCGAGCAGGACAGCATTAGTCATCAATGCTCTCGACAGGCTGGGCAACAGCACCCGCGTTTCGATCAGGTTCGTTAGCACCACACCAATGATTGGAATGATCACGAGCAATGGCAAAGCATGGCTGAGCACCAATCGTGAACGCAAGGTGCGAAACATTAGAAGGCCTCCGGAGCTATCTTATATCCCACCCCACGGACTGTAATAATACGGCGAGGATGATTTGGATCCAGCTCAATCTTCTCCCTCAACCAGCGAATATGCACGTAGACGACCTGCGGTTGGCCGACAAACTCAGCTCCCCATACTGTGCCGAGTAGCTCATCCACTGAATACACACGCCCAGGTTGAATCGCCAGGGCATGCAGCAGATCGAATTCCCTGCGTGGAAGGATGATCTGCTTCCCCGCCAGGATTACAGAATGACTTTCTGGGTCAACAACCAGCTCACCGACCACCAAGGGTTTATTTATGTCTATGGAAGGCGATGAGGTTGTGCGTTCAAACCGGCGCAGAACCGCTTTGATATGGGCAACCAGGACGTTAAAATCAAAAGGCTTGGTGATGTAATCATCTCCGCCGAGCTCCAAACCGAGCGCTTCATCCAGCTCTCGCCTGCGGGCAGTAACAAATATGACCGGTAGATCAAATTGGTTTTTGAGCTGTCGCATGGCATCCAATCCATCCATCACCGGGAGGCTGATATCCAAAAGCACCAGATCCGGTCGATCCATGCGCACCTGTGACAAAGCCGTTTCAGCACTCTCAGCAGTACTGGCATGAAAACCTGCCTGCTCAAGATTGAATGCCAGGCTGCGACGCATTAAAGCATCATCATCAACGATCAGTATATGTTTTGCCACTAAGCCTTCACTTCGCTTAAAAAATCAAAAATTGTAGATTAAGTATAACGAACAATTCCATTTTTGCGTATATAATACCCTTCAATGCCAACCAGGATTAATCGCTTACTCATTCCATTCGTATTTATTATCTTAATAAGCTTTGGAAACCAGGCTGATACAGTTGGTCAAGCTCCAGCAAGCACTATCTTTTTACCCATCATTTCTTATAACCTTGCGGGCTGGATTGGTCCGTATGGTGGGACGATCATCGCAATTGTCGTTGATCCGTCCAACTCACAGGTTATCTATGCTGGATCGTTTGGATCTGGGGTATTTAAAAGCACGGATGGAGGGCATTCCTGGTATTCTGCCAACCAAGGCCTGACCAATCTCTATATATATAGCCTGGCGTTAGATCCTACACATCCTACAACCTTGTATGCGGGCACATATCACAGCCAGGTATTCAAATCGACCGATGGCGGGAATTCATGGACCTGGTCTGGTGCCGGTATGCAGAATCCAGCGATCGTCTACAGCCTTGCGGTTGATCCCGTTTCATCAACCACTGTGTATGCGAGTACCAGAGGAATATCCAATAATAACAAACCACCATGGAATGGGGCGATCTATAAATCCGTCGATGGCGGTCAGACCTGGTCTCCAACATTTACAAACGTAGGTGGACCAGAGCTTGAAGATTGGGCTTACTCGCTGGCAATCAATCCAAATAAACACGAACAGGTTTTCGCTGCACTACATGAGAGTGGCCCCTACCGCACAGATGATTCTGGCTCTGTCTGGCATTCTATACCAAACGGGATCAATGATGGATCAGGGAGATCCATTGTTATTAGTCCCCAAGCAGACTTTTCTTCAACGTTATATTACGGCGTCTGGCATTTTGACAGCGTTTATAAAACGTTCAATAGTGGTGAGTTGTGGGAAGGAGCCAACCACAATCTCTTAAGTGTTATGGTCTATAGTATGGCCCTTGATCCATTTACTGCCACTAGTGTATATCTGGCTACATTTAGTGATGGAATATTAAAAACGACCGATGGCGGCGACAACTGGCAGCCCTCCGGACTACAAACAGACAAGTTATATTCTGTCGTGATAAACCCCACTATGACCAACAATCTCTTTTCCGGTACTGCGGGAGATGGTGTTTATCGTAGTATGAATTTCAGCATAAGCTGGGAACGCAGCGACACCGGTATCAATAATGCCATGGTCACATCAGTGGTCCATCATCCCACCAATTCTTCTCTGATGTATTCCGGCGTGTATGGAGCAGGCGTGTATCAATCCGAAAACCAAGGCCATACCTGGTCTGAGCTAAATACAGGGTTGGGTGACAAGTCGTTGTATGATCTTGTCATGGACCCGGCGCATCCTGAGATGATCTACGCTCTTACGGAAAGCGCTGGATTGTTCAAGAATGACTTGATGAACGGTCAGGGATGGGAGAGTGTAGGCCAGGGATTACCCCTCACAAGCCATCCCCTGCCCGCCTTTTCTGCCGATGATCCTTTTGCGACCCTGGAAATGATGGAAAATTTCGCAACTCCTCAAAACTATGCGGGTGGCGTTCAGCTATCAAACGTCAGCTTGCTCAAGATGGTTTATGCCCCTTCAGATCCAAAAATTGCTTATATCGGCACGGGCGGTTCTGGTGTGTATCGAAGCACGGATGGAGGCATGAGCTGGTTGCCTTGTGAGCTGGGTGGACAAACCGTCCGCAGCCTGGCAATAGACCCAACCGATCCTGATCTGGTTTATGCCACGACAGATTACCTTGGAAGCCTGAAGATCACCACAGATGGCGGCAGCTCTTGGAAAGATGCCTATCTTCCAGTGAATTTTTATTCTGTGGCAACCTCACCTTTTGAGCCAGGGGTAATGTATGCCGGTACCAGCAGCGGGATTTACCGCTACCAATCTGGCACCTGGTCAGCATTGGGGTTATCAGACCAGACCGTAACAGCCGTCGCTGCTGACCCAACCCGCCAGGGAGTGCTTTATGTTGGAACATCTACCGGTGCTTATTATTCTCCGGATAACGGTCTAACGTGGAATATTGTTGACAACCACTTACTCGGCCACACCATCTTATCCATAAATTTCGATCAAACCAATCCGGATGTGGCCTTCTTTAGCACCAAGCTGCATGGGATATTTTTTGCATCGATCCGACATTAAGCAGGAAATAAAACAAAGGAACTTTCCGGTCGCTAAGCGATTTAATTATCCCCTTCCGATATAAAACCTCAATGCCACCCGTTAAACATTTGGAGAGTGCACGATCATGGCGTTAAGCTACTATCTGGAGTGTCAGCTTGTTCATTGATAGATCAACAACATTATTTGCCGATGGCGTTCCGACCAGCAACATCAGACATGAATAAGCGCTGCCTAACTTGATCATATTCACCTGATATTCTTAGGAGACCGCTATTTCCCCATCATCCCGAGTTCCCACCCGCCTGCTACCGGTGGATTTATAATATGGAAATTTCGTCGAGAACGAACAAGTAGACTTCCTAATGCGATCAGACGACTTACAGGTTGTCAGGGTAGAGCTCAATGGGTATCAAGTCCTCATGTACCAGATCGACCGTACGCTTGATACCAATTGTTAACCAAAAAATGGCAATTTTCTGTGTGGGCTTTTATTTCCTCTGGTATGATTCATGCATACCATCAAAAACAAGTACATACGCACACAAACGAGGATTATAGAATGACTATTGACCCAACCCCTGGCTCTACTTATTATGGTTTTTACCTGGAATTGGCTTATGGAGAAAACGGGTGTCACCATGGAGCTTGAATACAACAGCCATAGCCCTCAAGAGACCAGCCATCCAGGTACACCCTCCGACCTATTGTGGACCGTAGAGGATGTAGCTGTATACCTCAAGCTCCAACCTGAAACCATCCACTCGATGGCACGCCGGAAAGAACTGCCTGGATTAAAAATTGGTAAAGTGTGGCGATTTCAAAAGTATGCTATTCGCAAAATGCTTATCAATTTGGATTGAAACTGTGACTGTTGTCGTGCGTTGATTTCAACGAGTTTCGCCTCACTCTTAAACGAGCCTCATAAAATGATCCAAGATGCCTATAATGCGAACAATCCCTGGTAAACTGGTACTTCCTGACTTGTATCCACTATCGATGGATAAAAACGGAGTGATGGTGAACGTCACTTTTTATCTGTCATATATTTCTTGCTGGTAACTAAAGCAAACATCCGCCGGTAAGGAGCAAATTATGGTGATATGTCCGAAGTGTAAAGCTGAAAACCGCCCTGAAGCCGCATTTTGTGTTCGGTGCGGAACGATCTTATTTTCACGACCTGCACCGGAAAAAACACTTGAGCTGCCCACTCCATCCAGGCCAGCAGAGCAATCGGCTCAAACCTCTCCGACTGAAACGACCATTATATTCCCGGGTTTCACCAAACGTCCGGAGGGATCGTTGTTCGGTGACCGCTTTCAATACAACTCACTGGTCACTCAGGAGGAGCACGAGATCCAATATACTGTAAAGGAAATCGACCTGCCAGACACGACCCCCGTACGGGTTTGTTCCAACCCTGGCTGCCATACAGTTCATTGCCCGGTCGGAATTGAGGTGGAAAAATTCTGCACCCAATGCGGTCAACCCCTCGAAACCCAATACCCAATCTTATTGTTGAGGGAGTTTGACACAGATAAATTTGCTTCCATAACGCCTGTGATTGACCTCCACCTGGTACACCCTAACATTCATCCCCCGGTGACTAAGTTCCAACAGAATATTCTCGGAGCGACGCGTTACTGCCTGGTCACCCCACTTTCAAATGACCTACCCTACCAACCCGATATATCCGAGGTATTGGATTGGGGAATACAGCTTTCCCAGGCATTGGACTACATGCAGGCAAAAGGGGTCGTATTGGGCGAAGAGCTCGATCAATCCAGTATCGGACTAGAAAATGGAAAAGTGGTGTGGAGAAATTTCAATTCGACGCGCATATTACCTATCCTGACGGATAGGGATAAGATCAACAATGTGCGCCAGCTTGCACTCGCCATGTATTATTGGGTAACCGGTAAAACAACTTACAGTCTCGATCCATATCTCCCCCCTGAATTGAATGAATTGTTTCAAAATGCAATGGTGGGAGAAGGTTTTACGAGCATTGCTGAATTCGAAAAACAGATAAGCCTGATAAAATCCACCGGACCGAAGCGTTTAAATCTGGATTTTGAGCTGGGTAAGCGGACACATCCTGGCAGGTTACGATCAAACAATGAAGATAGTTTGCTTTGCATCGAGCTCAGCAGGATGAACCAGGGAGTTATTCAACCGATTAGTTTGGTCGCAGTGGCTGATGGCATGGGTGGACATGCCTCCGGTGAGCAAGCCAGCAGTCTGGTCATTGATGCCATCGCCCAGATCGGAGTTTTTGAGCTGGTAGCATTGCAGAACCCTTCCTTCGAAGAATTCGGAGATTGGATCAGGCGAGCAACTCAAGCTGCCAATCAGGCAGTCTACGAGACCAGGCAAAATGCAGGTAATGATATGGGGTCAACCCTGGTCCTTGGTCTGATTGTCGGCAGCCAGGCATATTTGGGACACATCGGTGATAGCAGAATTTACCTGGTAAACAAGGAATCAATCAAACAGCTATCGACTGATCATTCATTGGTCCAGCATCTGATGTCTATCGGTAAGATCACCAAGGATGAAGCCCGCATACACCCTCAGCGCAACATTATTTATCGCAGCCTGGGGGAAAAGCCTGAAGTCGAAGCTGACTATTTCAACCAGCAATTGTTCCCTGGTGACAGGTTGCTTTTCTGCTCGGATGGTCTTACCAGCTTGCTTGATGACCAGAAGATTCAGAAGATCATAGTGGACGCCAGTTCACCTCAGGCTGCCTGTGATCTATTGATTGATGAAGCCAATGCCGCCGGTGGAGATGACAACATCTCAGCCCTGCTGGTTGAAGTTTTATCGTATTAACGTATCAATCTATGAGGACCTCACCAGATGCACCATGCCGATCCTTCACAAAAAATTATTCATTCTGTTTATACTATGCACCCTGGTCAGCTTTATGGTTTCGGCCTGCAAATCACCTATTATGACAACGGAAGTGTTACCCGTTATCAACGAATCTACAGCAGGCGTGTCAGCCCAGGCAACCTCTAGCACCCTGACAATGCCAACTCCAAAGAACAACTCTCCCCTCAGTGTACGGGTTGATCCTTCGAAGACGTTCAGCCCGATACCCACTCAGAGTCTGACCCCATCGCTAACCATCACTCCAACAAATGCGGCTACTCAACCCTCAACCCCCTCAACCACACCCACTTATGCTATCCTCAGGGGAACCGTCTTGGAGCAATCCAATTGCCGCTATGGACCAAGTGCAGCATATTTATATAAATACGGGCTGTACTCCGGAAATAACCTTGAGATCATTGGACGCAATGAAGCAGGTACCTGGATCCTAGTGCAGGCGATTGGTGGTAACAACCCCTGCTGGCTCAAGGCTTCCCTAATGGATATCCATGGGGATATATTCAGCCTGGCTCCAGCTTCACTACCCTTGCCTCAATCGCCTTATTATGGACCTGTGACCGGAGTCTCCTCTAAGCGGGCCGGGGATACCGTGGTTATCTCCTGGGATCCGATCAACCTGAGGGCAGGCGATGATTCTCTCCAGTATCCATACTTGATCGAGGCCTGGTTATGCCGAGCAGGTCAGATCATATTTGAACCGATCGGTTCCTGGGAAACAACCGTTAGTGTAAAGGATGAACTTGGCTGCCCTGAGCCTTCGCATGCCAGGATTTATGGAGTTGAAAAACACGGATATACTTCCTGGGTGACCGTCGCGTGGACTCAACCTTAGTAAAAATGGATTTTATCGTTTACCCAATTTTTAAGAGAGAGGATATTGGTCATTATCCTTCAAAGGAAAGGAAATTATGATTTGTCCTTATTGTGGGAAAGAAAACCCTGAGAATTTAGACATTTGTGAGTTCTGCGGTGGACCACTAATTCCTGCAAGTGAAGAGCTCACAGCGGAGCCTTACTCACCTGAACCGAAAGTCACGATCATCCAATCTCCTCCGGAAGTCGAGACGCCGCACCCTGAACCCGTCATGGCACCACTTCAGGCACCACGGGGAATTTATGGAAATCGGATCTGGTGGTTGGTAGGCTGTTTTGTGCTGGTATTACTTTTCCTGTGTTGTGCAGTCGGTGCATTGGCTCTTTATCGCTCCATCAATGGATTGGCGTCGTTCCTTCCAAAATCATTGACTTCAACCCTTGCATCCATTCCGACGGCCTACATCCCTACGGCCTACATCCCTACGGCTTCCATCCCGACGGCCTCCATCCCGACAGCTTCCATCCCGACGGCCTCCATGCCTACGGCCTCCATCCCGACGGCCTCCAACCCAACTGAAACCAATTCTCCGGCTTCAACCCAGGGGCTGCTGTTGTTTGATAATTTTGCAGATCCAAATTCAGGCTGGGATAGAGCTGATACGGCTGATTATTTCTCGGACTATTACAACGACATGTACCGGATCAGCGTATATTCTAAAATGTCTGATAGCTGGGCTAACCCGAAAGGCAATTTATTTAGTGATGTCATTATTGAAGTTGATGCCACTAAAAATGGTGGACCTGATGACAATGATTTTGGGGTGATTTGCCGTTATCAGGGTGTCGATCAATTCTATTATGCCGTCATCACAAGCGATGGATATTATGGCATCACTAAGGTGACCAGCCAGTCATCCACTCTGTTAGGCGCAGGAGAATTGCTACCAAGTGATTACATCATCCAAGGATCTGTGACCAACCATATCCGGTTTGACTGCAATGGCGATGTTCTTACCCTATTCGTAAATGGGCAGCAGCTTGACCAACAAACCGACAGTGAGTATACCTCCGGAAATGTCGGTCTGATCGCTGGTACATACGATACTCCAGGGACCGATATCTTGTTCGATAATTTCTCTGTCTCACAGCCATGATAGGATACATCAAGATGGTAAATGGACCAAATTCTCGGAAGAAGTATTGGGACTGTGTCGAGAGCCTGATGATGCCCAAACCATTTCAGGTGTCTGGTATTCCATTGTCATTTATCAAGAGGAGAAGTTAATATGGCTACGATTTGCCCAAATTGTCTACGCCCCGTGCGAGCGGAAGCCAAATTCTGCGGGTTCTGCGGGAACAGCCTGATCCCGACTGCTCATGACGATGGTACGGCGGCACCTACCACGGCCGTGGATAGCGCCAGTGCGGAGGAGCAATCCACTACTCAACCTCAAACTAAACCTAGCGGCGGCAAGACAAGGCGGACAGTGCTGATGGTCATCATCGTACTGCTTTGCCTCGTTCTTCTGATTGCCTTCACTGTCAACTATTTGCAGCTAGCCAGATAACTTATCATTTTATCCAGGGCGTTTGAATTGTCCGTTTAACCTTTTCCCGCGGCAATAATAATGGGGGGTACCAGCACACGAATTACTCACTCCATTCGCCATTAATAGACACTCCTAATTAGCGCGAATTTCCCCCCTCATTCGACATTCTACTCCAACCAGTGAATTGCTGGTTGGAGTTTTTTGTCTTAGTGGATCTCGAGTCTAAAAAAATCCACATGCTATAAGATTGAGATCCAAATATCTGTTCTCAAGATAGTGATTTGGCAGAGAATTTCTCCCACCCCACTAAAACCACCGGCACCACCTTCACTATAGGCACAGAATCAAAGCGGGCAGTAATCCCCCACCCATACGCGCTGGTGCAGGCTCACTGCCCGAGATTATATGATTCGGATTTCTATCTCAGCCGCTAAATTATCCTTTTTTCTTTGCAGGCTGCTCCACCGGAGTCTCTTCAACAGGTATTGGCTTGGTTTTCTCCCTGTATAGCCCAACCTGGATGATCATCCCCACGATGAAAAGGAGAAAGAATAGGATCAATCCCAGGTTCGCATTTAACCCTACACCTTCAGTAAACGTACGCGTGACCAGAGTTGCTCCTGCCCAGGCTGAAAGAATATACAATGCCCAATCGAGCAAGGTCGCCACAAGGAGCAGCCCCACAATACCGCCGATGATAAAAGCCATCCAGTTGAATGGTTCAGCATTGATGCCAAATAATCCAGACAGGTAGATGGCTCCATAACCGCCAACAATGAAACCCACCAGGGCGATCGCTAATTTCTGCACGAAGATTCCCAAGACTGCCCCGATTAGGCCTGCGCTGAAAGCCACAATATAAATCAGCCACGGCGGATCGAGCTGCACATATGCTGTGGCCAACGCCAAACCGATCATAAACCCCACAACGGCCACCAACAACCAATACAGCTTTTTCCCCATGGTTAAAAGGATGATCCCCAAAATGATATTCAACAGCGGGGTGATTATGTCCATTCGCTTAATTCCTCCATTTTCTTATATTTGTTACGAATGAATGGGATGCAAGATTTGTGCTCAACAAGGCAGTCACAATGGTGTATATGGATTGGGTCGTTATCAGTCCGCATGTAAAAATCCACGACCACAAAACTTTCCTCCCATCAAGACGAATCACGGCAATGCAGGAACTGATAAATCTCAGACAACGATTTATGTTTAATCAAGGTTTTCATCTGCCGCAAAATCTCCCACTTCCACCTGCCCTAAACCACGCATAAAATCCTCACACCGCATGATCACGGTGGTATAACGCACCCCAGAACCGACTGAGATTTCATTTTCGTGCAGCACGCCTTGATCGACCAGAATGCGCAGTGCTTGCCTGGACCCGAATGGTGAGACTGCCCCCAGGGGATACCCCGTCACCTCCAGCACCTCGGCCTCCGTCGCCATGCTGATACGCGACGTACCCAAGTGCCGTCGTAATGCCTGCCAGGAGACCTGCCTCTCGCCTGCTATGAGTACCATTACGAACCCGCCGCGTGATAGGCGAAACACAATACTGCGGATAATCTGTTCAGGGCGCTGCCCGCGTTCGGCGGCTGCCTGTTCCAACGAATGCACCATTCCCGGATGCTTGAAAAAGCGGTAAGTTATGCCTTTTTCATCCAGGTAGCTTGTTACTGGGGTGGAGAGAACGACGCCATTTTTCATATTCATCTTCGAAAATGATATCTATAGAAAATTATACCGCTTTCCAAAAACCTGATCTGCAATTCATACTGAAATCTTTTTCCACATTAAGCACAGCAAGTACCGTTGATTCTGGACCGCCATCGATGATGGCGGCTACAATATTCGGCAGAATCTTCCGCCACGAATGGCGAATACTTCTTTCAGAAGAGATAGGTGTTATATTAGATCACCACAATCTCATTAGAGATTAATTATATTGAAGTACTTTACGCCTAAAATGGTGTTATATATTTCAGTGTAGAAAAAATGATTATGATCCTCTCAACGGTCTTGTTATCGTCAGACCATAGGATGATTAACTTATATCGCTAAAAAGGGAGAAAAAACATGAACATAAATTTTTCCATGTGGAGAACTGCCATCTGGACCCTAGTCAAGATGGACAAGAAGGACGAATGGGATAAGCTCGACTTCGTCTCAAAGTGGCTCATCGCCACCCGCTCGGGGGTCACCCTGGTGACTGTCTATACCTGCGTGATCGCCGGACTGCTCTCGGCGCGAGATGGCTATTTTAAGTTAGTCCCATGGCTCCTGCTCACATTGGGCCTATTCATCGCACACGGCACCAACAACCTGCTCAACGATTATACCGATTTCAGCCGCGGGGTAGACAAGGACAATTATTTCCGCACCCAATATGGAGTACACCCCCTGGTGCAGGGTTTCTGGACCAAACCTCAGCAGCTGCGCTGGTTTATGGTGAGCGGCGTGATTGCTTTCTTATCCGGTCTCTTTGCCTTGTTCTACACCCACTTCAGCCCGATCGTGATCGGCTATTTCGCCTTTGGTGCCCTGATCTTGCTGCTATATACCTACCCACTAAAATATTTCGGCTTGGGAGAGCTATTTATCTTCCTCATCTGGGGACCAATCATGGTGTCGGCAGTGTACATCGTGCTTGCATTAGGGACACCCAACAGCAATCTTAATCACATCTGGAATGTGGTCCTGGCTGGAATACCCTTCGGTTTGAGTGTGGTCAGCATCAACGTTGGCAAGCATATCGACAAGATGAAGGAAGACGCCATAAAAGGTGTGGGTACGCTACCTGTGCGCATCGGTGAGACAGCTGCCCGTTATCTCAATATATCCATTCTGGTAATCATTTACCTGGTGGTGGTCTACCTGGTGCTAATCCCGCGCTACTTTACCCCTGTGATGCTGATCATCTTTTTCGCCAGCCGGCGCCTGGTTACGGCAATTAAAATCCTATCCAAACCGCGACCTGATAGCCCGCCCCCAGGCTACCCCATCTGGCCGACCTACTTCTCGGCATTCAATTTCAACCATAACCGCTTATTCGGAGGCTTATTCATCCTGGGCTTGATTGCGGATACGCTGCTGTACTTCGTAGTGCCTGGATTCTGGCATATACACTGATCCAATACGAATCTCCTTACTAAAGTCTGTTAAGTAATTAACAGATTTTGGGAAGGAGACTCAAAGCTAGTGGGTAAGGAATAATACTGCCCACAAAGAAAGCATCATCAATGTCAGGGGGG
>JBGPBQ010000064.1:0-15535 GCA_041481345.1 Anaerolineae bacterium | reverse complement strand
GGCTGCCCCAATGGCTGCACCGACAATCGCCGCTTCAGAGATGGGCGTATCTCTCACCCGCTCTCCTCCAAAATGGTCGTAAAAACCCTTGGTGACAGCATAGCTGCCTCCCCACACGCCAACTTCTTCCCCCATGATAAAAACATCCGGGTCGCGTTCCATTTCTTCCCATAGGGCTTGTGAAATCGCCTCGCGTATTGTGATTCTCGCCATGTGTCCCTCGTTTTAATCAGCTTGTACGTATAGATATTTATAAAGGTCATCTGCTTGAGGCTCAGCGCTGCTTTCAGCAAATTTCACTGCAGCTTCAACCTCTACCTCAGCGTCTTTTCCCAGTCCGTCCAATTCATCCGGGCTGGCTATTTTATGATCCACCAGATATTTATGATATATCCCAATCGGATCCTCCTCATTCTGCCAGCATTTCACCTCTTCAGAGGTGCGATAGCGTTCAGGATCACCCATCGAGTGCCCACGGAAGCGATAGGTTTCGATTTCCAGAAAATATGGAGTCTTATTTGCTCGAACTTGTTCAATGGCTTTTTGAGCCGCTTCATGGACCTTCACGATATCCATACCATCCACACGACTGTTCGGGATCATATATCCTTCGGCTTTTTGGCGAATTTCGGAGACTGCCGAAGCCCGATCAACTGCCGTACCCATCCCGTAAAGGTTATTTTCACAAACCCACAATACTGATAAATTCCACACTTTGGATAGATTAAGCGCTTCGTGGAAATATCCAATATTGGTCGCACCATCCCCGAACATGCAGATGGTCACTGCGTCTCGTCCTTTGTAGCGGTCACCCAGCGCCATTCCTGCCGCCAAGGGTAAGTGTGCCCCCACAATGGCGTGTCCACCCCAAAAGTTCTGGCTGACGTCTGCCATATGCATCGAGCCCCCCCTGCCTTCCGAGCAGCCGGTCACCTTTCCCAGCAGCTCAGATAGCACCACCTTAACGGGGATTCCGCAGTTGATTGCCACGCCGTGATCGCGGTAGGCAGTAATTACCCTGTCTTTGGGTTGTCGGGCAGATATTAATCCAGTGCTGACCGCCTCTTGGCCGATATACAGGTGTAAAAATCCACCGATCTTCCCTTGTTGGTACAGCACCGAGGCTTGTTCTTCGACCAGTCGGATTAAAACCATCTGGTGAAATAGTTCCAGGTACTCATTCTTTTCCATTACCAATAGCCTCCCGTATGGAGTTCATTGATTGATATAGATTAACTTCCGTGCATGAATCCACGTTAAAAATTATACCAACAGAACCATGTAAATATAGTCAGCTTTGGGTGAGTAACGAATTAATTATACAAGTGAGCTGTGTCCTAAGCCAATCCTCTTTGAATCAATGTGAAGTATAATTTTTTCAGCCATGGATCTGTTGACCATAACTCATTTTCTTAATTGGCTCCTGATGATTGCGATGCCAATCCTTTTAGGTATCTACCTGACTGAAAAATTTCACCTGGGTTGGAGGTTATGGTTAATTGGTGCTGCCACATTCGTGATTTCCCAGGTATTTCATATCCCGTTTAATATTTATATTCTGAATCCAACCATTGAGAGACTTCAATCAGCCCTACCGGCGATTTCACCTCTGCTAATAGCCGCGATCATATTGGGATTGAGTGCTGGTGTTTTTGAAGAATGTTCACGTTACGGCATGTTTCGCTGGTGGATCAAGGATAACCGCACCTGGCGGGGTGCCGTTCTTACGGGTGCTGGGCATGGTGGAATTGAAGCCATTCTACTGGGGATCCTGGTCATGCTGGCATTTACTAACCTGATGGCTTATCGGCATATCGATATCAGCAAGCTCAATCTAACGTTGGATCAGTTGGCTACTGCCCGTCAGCAGATCCAGTTTTATTGGAATGCGCCGTGGTACGCTACTTTGCTTGGGGCGGTGGAGCGCGCCTTCACCATCCCCTTCCACATTGCTGCCTCTGTGATCGTCTTACAAGTGTTTACACGCCGATTGGGTCGGCAGCAGTTCGGATGGCTCGCCCTAGCTATCTTTTACCATGCCCTGATGGATGCCTCAGCTGTATTTATTGCAGGCACTTTGGGAGGATATGTTGCCGAGGCTTTCCTGGGAGGGTTCGCTATCTTGGATATCATCATCATTTTCGCACTGCGTCAGCCAGAACCCGAGCCCACCGAGCCACCTTCAACGTCACCTCCTGATAAAACTCTCATCTTCGCCCCCCTTCCCATCGATGAGACCTCAGATAATCTGGATAAAACTCGCTATCAGTAGTGTAAAATTCTATAATCAACTAATCCATCTACAAGGTATAAAAGCTTAAATCATTATGATCAAGACTCAAAACTTATCCAAAAAGTTCAACACCACCCTGGCGGTCGATGAGCTGAACCTGGAAGTGGATGAAGGTGAAGTTTTCGGCTTTCTCGGTCCGAACGGAGCGGGAAAAACTACCACTGTCCGCATGCTCACCAGCCTGATCGGACCCACCTCTGGTTCTGCCGTTGTGAACGGCTTCCGCATAGGTGAGCAGGATACCGAAATCCGCCGGACTGTCGGCATCCTGACTGAGACCCCTGGAATGTATGATAACCTGAGTGCAGAATATAACCTGGAGATATACGCCAATCTCTACGAGGTTGATGATCCCAAAGCTCAAGTGGAAAAATACCTTAGTATGCTTGGCTTGTGGGACCGCCGCAAGGATGAAGCCGGGACGTTTTCCAAAGGTATGAAGCAAAAGCTTGCCATTGCCCGGGCTTTATTACATGAGCCGCGCATCCTCTTCCTGGATGAGCCCACCGCTGCCTTAGACCCAGAGGCTTCCCATTTGGTGCACGATTTCATCTCAGAGCTGCGCAAAGAAGGTCGCACCATCTTCCTGTGCACGCATAATTTGGACGAAGCCGACCGGTTATGTGACCGGGTTGGCGTGTTTAAGACTCATTTACTGGTCGTGGACACGCCTGCCAACCTGCGCTCGCAGTTATTCGGTCGCAGGGTTGTCTTTCATCTCGCCAATAGTAATGAATCCATGGCTTCACTGATACAGGCTCTGCCGTTTGTCCGCGAAGCGAAAATCATCGATAACAAGCTGCTGGTCAATCTCGACGATCCCGAGACCCACAATCCCGAGATCATCCGGGCCTTGGTCGGAGCCGGTGCAGACATCCAGTTCGTCGGCGAGCTGCGCCACTCTCTCGAAGACGTCTACCTGCAGCTGGTTAAAAATGCTTGATGCCGGTTAACTACTCATATTGGATAAACTCTTATGAATAAGATAAAAACGATCGTCCGAAAAGAATGGGCTGAAGTATTCAAGAAACGCATGGTGCTCTTCAGCGTGATCTTCCTGCCTTTATTTTTAAGTGTGCTTCCCCTCATTATCTTATATTCGATGGGTGGATCTGATGCAGGTGGTGCCAGTGCAGAATTACCCGCTCAATTCCAGCAGTTGTGTAAAACAAACATGACTGCTGGGCAGTGCATGCAGTATTACATCGTCAGTGAATTCTTGATCATGTTCATGCTGATCCCCTTGTTTATCCCGGTGAACATTGCCGCATATTCCATCGTCGGTGAAAAAACAACCCATAGCCTCGAGCCATTGCTCGCTACCCCAATCTCGACCAGTGAGCTGCTCGCCGGTAAAAACCTGGCCTCCGTCATTCCTGCCATCATCGCCACTTGGGCCGGATTTGCCATATTTGCAGTGGGTTCATTGATCATCACGGGAGGTGGTGCACTCGCATCTGCTTTGTTGGATCCCATGTGGCTGATCGCCATTTTCGTGGCTGGTCCGCTGATGTCGGTCCTGTCTGTGAATTTCAGCATAATGGTCTCCTCCAGGGTCAACGACCCGCGTGTGGCCGAGCAGCTCTCAGCGGTGGTCATCCTGCCATTGCTTGCTGTGTTCTTCGGGCAGATCTCAGGGTTGTTTGTGCTCAACAGCACCTTAATATTGCTTATGTGCCTGGTTTTGGTCCTTGTGGATATATTAATGGTCTACCTGGCTGTGCGCCTCTTCCAACGTGAGACGATCCTCACCCGCTGGAAATAATCCCTGATACTCAGCGATACGATTAGCAAAGGAATGGAATCGATGAAAAAGGTATTATCGATATTATTGATCCTAAGCTTGTTGAGCGCAGTAACTGCCAGCATCGCCCTGGCTCAATCCACACAAGAGCTGCAGTTAGGCTTGAGCAGGGATTGGGGCTACGGCGGTTTCGGAAATGACATCCAGGGTCTTTTTACCGCGAAAATCAAAAATCCCCCCGCGGATCTGACCCGCGTGGAATTTTATATCGATTCCGCGTTGATGGGTGAAGACACCACCGCACCCTTCAGCCTGCAGTTCAATACTGATTCATATCCAGTCGGGGCGCATACTTTGAGTGCCATTGGCTACACCTCAGATAGGACTGAGCTGAAATCCAATCAAATCCAGGCTCAGTTTGTTCCTGCCGGTATAGGAATGCAATCCGTGACAAAATTCTTGTTGCCGTTGATTGGTGTGGTCATAGTGATCGCACTGATCTCCGTCTTCCTGCCCATCCTATTGAGCAGGGGAAAACTGGCTTCCACACCTATCGGCACGGAACGTAAGTATGGAATTGGTGGTGGGGCAATTTGTCCCAAATGTGGTCGGCCATTTCCTCTCCGGCTATGGTGGATCAACCTCGGTTTGAACAAATTCGACCGCTGTCCATACTGTGGAAAATGGTCTTCTGTGCGCCCACGTTCTCTAACAGAATTGCGTGCGGCTGAAGCTGCAGAATTGACCAATCTAAAATCAGAATCTCTTATGGGGAGTGAATCGGAAGCTGATAAATTAAAGAAGGAATTGGAAGATTCACGCTTTCACGATGTGTAAATAGAAACCTCCCCAGGCGCAGAACCCGGGGAGGTTTTATTTTTCTACTGTTCGTTTCGGGTCTGTGATCCACTCGCTATATGAACCCGCATAGAGGCGTGCCTCTCCCAACCCGGCCTTCATCATCGCCAGAATGTCATGAGTTGCGGTGACTCCAGACCCGCAGTAAGCAACAACGTGATCGATGGCCACTCCTTCGACCAGCTTCTTATACCTGGCTGCCAGGCTCTCATCTGCGCGAAACGTCCCATCCGCGTTCAGATTGTCCGGGTAAGGGGCAGAAATGGCTCCGGGGATATGCCCCGCCACTGGGTCGATGGTTTCATTCTCCCCCCGGTAGCGCTCCGCTGCACGTGCATCCAGCAGCCTGTATTGCGGGTCAATCCGCATCTTTTCAACTTCTTCGGTCGAGACAATCAGCTCATTTCGTGGGTGTGGAATAAATACCCTCGGCTCACGTTTCTCGTTCCCTCCGCGGATAAGCAGGTTGCGCTTTAGCCACTCCTGCCAACCGCCATCCAGAAGGGCAACTCGTTCATGCCCCAGCCATCGCAGCAGCCACCATACCCTGCCAGCAGCCAGGGCTCCTCCTATGTCGTCATAAGCCACCACCTGCTTGTTTGCATCGATCCCAAGTCTGGAAATTACGGCAGTGATCTTTTCCACTGTCGGCAGCGGATGCCTGCCGGTGACCCCCTTGATTATCGGGCCTGATAGATCCTCATCCAGGTGGGCATACACTGACCCAGGGATGTGAGCCCTCTCGTAATCTCTGCGACCTTGCGAAGGATCAAGCAGCTTAAACCGGCTGTCAACAATGACCCAATCAGGGTCATCCAGATGCTTGGCCAATTCCGCTGCGGTGATAAGCAGATTGTAGGACATGCTTTACCTCTCTTTTGCTTAACTATAGATAACGTTTTATTTATATCGTATTACAATTGACTGGTCAATAAAAATGTATCAGATATTGCTTGTTCATCCCATTATAGGGTGGGATAATTACTTGGTTCGGAAGAATATAAACGTGAAGTGCTTCAGTTTCCTTGAAATACGATACAGCAAATTTGGTTTTTGGTCTTTTCAACCGTGACATAGTATAACCACCGGCAAGTCGATCAGGAGACGCATGCCAACCAGCCCATCACCCATATTTGAGTTCCATATTTCTCGCCAATCGCGTGACCACTACCAATTTGATCAGCTGCTCTTCGGGCAGGCAGGAAATATCATCTTTGCAGATTTCCACGCTGCCCGTCTCTTCACCCTAAAGATGAATCTGAAGCGGGATGTGATCAATTTCCCTGAGAAGGTGGTTCGCGCTGGGCAGATTAATGCCATGGGTTTAATTGATGAAATCCTGCACATGGTCGTCCAGCTGTACCGGCAGCAAATTAACCCGAATGTGATGCAGGAAGCCTTGGATTGGGTCGGGGGCATGCTCGGCAAGGAGGATCTTGACCATGCCTTGCTGCATTTCATCCAGGAATTCCCATCTCAGGATGTCTACCGCAACGCTCTTAGCGCTGAGGAGTATTTAAATAAGGATACCAATGGGATATCTAACCGGCAGATAGCCCTGGAAGAGCTGCTTTTATTGTGGTTGGCAAATGCCAATACTGCCTTTTCTCCGTTCCAGGAGCTGTTCGATGATAGTCACCTGGTGAAGGAAACTTCCTACGAAAAACTGATCCCTCTCATGCATGCCTTCTTCGAGACCCAGCCTCCTTTTGGGCCGGACAATCAGAACCTGGTAGATATGCTGCGCGCCCCTGCCATAAATGCGCCTCAATCCCTCACCGCCCAGCTCGAATTCATTCGTCAGCGCTGGGGCGCATTGCTGGGTAAATACCTGTTCCGCCTGCTTGGTAGTCTGGATCTGATCAAAGAGGAAGAGAAAGTTACTTTTCTCGGTCCAGGTCAAGCCCGTGTAGTTGAATTTACCGGCATGGAGCTCGAGTCCGAACGGTACAGCACGGATAAAGACTGGATGCCCAGCCTGGTGCTCATCGCCAAAAATGCATATGTCTGGCTCGACCAGTTATCCAGGCTGTACCAGCAACCAATCCAGAACCTGGGGCAGATCCCCGACGAGGAATTGGACCGCCTCGCGGAGTGGGGTTTCACTGGTCTGTGGTTGATTGGCTTATGGGAACGCAGCACCGCCTCCAAACGCATTAAACAGCTGCGCGGCAATCCCGATGCAGTCGCCTCCGCCTATTCCTTATTTGATTATCAAATTGCGGGTGATTTGGGTGGTGAGGAAGCCTACCAGAACCTTCGCCAGCGTGCCTGGCGCAGGGGCATCCGTTTGGCTTCAGATATGGTCCCCAACCATATGGGCATCGATTCACGCTGGGTGGTCGAACACCCCGATTGGTTCGTATCACAGGATTACAGCCCTTTTCCTTCTTACTCATACAGCGGCGCTAACCTGTCATGGGATGATAAGGTGGGCATCTATGTTGAAGATCACTATTTCAACAACACCGACGCGGCTGTTGTATTCAAGCGAGTGGATTATTGGTCGGGTCATGAAAAATATATTTATCATGGCAATGATGGCACCTCCATGCCCTGGAATGACACCGCTCAGCTGAATTACCTCAAGCCTGAGGTGCGTGAAGCCGTCATCCAGACCATCCTCCACGTTGCCCGTAAGTTCCAGGTGATCCGCTTCGATGCTGCTATGACACTGGCAAAAAAGCATTACCAACGCCTGTGGTTTCCTGAGCCAGGGTCGGGAGGGGCTATACCATCCCGTGCCGAACACGGGCTCACCCGCGAGCAGTTTGATGCTGCCATGCCGGTAGAATTCTGGCGTGAGGTGGTTGACCGGGTAGCCCAGGAAGTCCCTGATACCCTGCTCCTGGCAGAAGCCTTTTGGCTGATGGAAGGTTATTTCGTCCGCACCCTTGGGATGCACCGGGTTTATAACAGCGCTTTCATGAATATGCTCCGCGATGAGAAAAACGCTGAATACCGCCTGGTCATGAAAAATACGCTCGAGTTTGATCCCGAGATCCTCAAACGCTATGTGAATTTCATGAACAATCCAGACGAGCGTACCGCCGTGGACCAATTCGGCAAGGAAGATAAATATTTTGGGATTTGCACGATGATGGTGACTTTGCCGGGGCTGCCGATGTTCGGGCATGGTCAGGTGGAAGGCCTCACCGAAAAATATGGCATGGAGTATCGCCGCGCCTACTGGGATGAAAAGCCGGACGAATACTTGATCGATCGCCACAAGCGGCAGATCTTTCCCTTGCTCAAGAAACGCTACCTGTTCTCACAGGTACAGGACTTTTTATTGTACGATTTTTACTCAACTGAAGGGTATGTCAACGAGGACGTTTTCGCCTACTCCAACCGTTCCGGCAGCGAACGTGCTCTGGTTATTTATCACAACAAGTTCGCCACGGCTAAAGGCTGGATCCGCATATCCGCTGCCTATTCGGTCAAAACAGATAGCGGTGAGCATATGCTCGTCCAAAAACGCCTGGGAGAAGGTCTTGGGTTAGCCAATGATGGCAATACCTACTGCATCTTTCGCGACCCGGTGAACAACCTGGAATATATCCGTAATTCGAAGGAGCTGCACGATAAGGGGCTTTACATCGAGCTGGAAGCTTATAAATGCCAGGTATTTACCTCGTTCCGGGAAGTTCCGGATAGCGAATGGCACCAGTATGCAAATTTGGCAGGCTATTTGAATGGGCGCGGCGTTCCCGATATGGACGATGCTATGAAAGAGGTCTTCCTACAGCCCATCCACCAGGCTTACCGGGAGCTGGTTAATTCTGGTTTCTTCCGCTGGATCATTTCCAATCGCCTTTTGACTCCGGGTGGGGTGGAAGTCGATAGCCAGCCTACCGACACCATGGCTCAGCTGAAGCAGGAAGCACAGGATAAAACAACCCGCCTTTTGGATGAGATCAACCAGAGTACCCATTCATCTGCGGAAGTCCATTCTGTTGTGGGATCGATCCAGCAAAATCTGGCTGCCATCTTATCCCTCCCCTCGTTCCAAGACAGGCACCCTCTTTTGCATTCTAGGAAGTATCAGCAAGCGATGAAGTATCTCCACGCCGGGAATTTAAAGACCTCACCATGGAAAACCGGTGATGCATACACATGGAGCGTAGTACTGGGGTGGTTGTTTATCCTGCAACTGGGCAAGATCGTCACAATGGATGGCTTCGAAGAGATCAGCCGCAGCTGGATGGATGAGTGGATGCTCAACAAAATCTTTGTCAGCACGTTGAATGATCTTGGTCTGGATGATCGTTCCAACTGGCGTGCAGTAACTTTAGTTAAGCTGCTTACCTCACATCATAGTTGGTGGAACAAGATTGGTGGTTCACCGGATAAAAAGAGCCACTCGGCAGAATACCTAGCCCTGACGTCAATTCTCTCAGATAGTGATGCGC
Organism: Anaerolineae bacterium; assembly: GCA_041481345.1. Lineage (GTDB taxonomy): Bacteria > Chloroflexota > Anaerolineae > Anaerolineales > UBA4823 > FEB-25. The sequence continues at coordinate 6,228 of JBGPBQ010000064.1, read as the reverse complement.
TTGGCTATCTAGGTGTGAACCGTTATCAGGATGTCCTTTGGTTTAATAAGGAAGCCTTCGAAGATCTGCTGTGGTGGTTGTATATCATCGCTGCGGTTGAAATCTCAGTTGCAGCGGAGCAGGCGGATGATACCGGTAAATCCATCCTGCGCTGCTACAACACCATCTCGAACATTTTGACGAATGCGCAGGCTTCAGGGTATAAGCTTGAGAAGTTATTAGATTTATTGAAATAGATTGACCGGTAAGGTTTTTTGTAGCTCTCTTTGTACAACCTTGTCCCCCCTGAGGCCTGTCCTTTGGCTGACGACGTAATGTAAGTCAGCCTTGAATTGATCAGTCAGGCTCACGCCTGCTGCCAGGTTTGTCAGGCGCACGGCCTGGGCAGCATAGGCTACGTTATTCCTGGGCTCGATCCGGCTGAAATCATCAAAAAACCATCCACAAGAAGTAAAGATGCGTTGGCGTTCTCGTTGAGCTTCGAGCAACAGCCGGATTTGGAAAATTTGCTCATTCTCCAACCTTCGCCCGGCAGATTGGGAGATCAAATCCTCAGCCGAGAGCTGCCCTAAAATGACGTGGATGTACGCATTCCGCAATTTCCATGGATCAATATTGTAAACATTCAATGTGTCTAAATACACTTTATCCACCTGGTATGCCAGGCGGTTGAATGCCTGCCTGAGATACCCCTTCCAACGACCGTCTCCCGACGTACAACCGCAATTACCTTTCCAGCGCTCGACCCCGTGATGGCACGACCATGACGTTCCCTCCCGGATGCTCACCCAATGCTGGGGTGGATAATTCTTGAGCCATAACGCCGGATAGGATTTTTCCAATCCCGCGCTCGAGCTGGCGCCGTTCACCAGGTGCGCCAGGAACCGGTCTCTGAAGTGCTGGTGGTGACCGTATAACTCACCATCCGAAGCGATCAGCAGCAGCTGTGGTTCTCCACGCCGTTCTTTTTCCCCCAGGAAAGTAGGGATCAGGAAATTTCTAACGAACTCATCTGCATTACTGGTCAGGCTCGGGTTAAAACTGATTCCCGAGCTTAATTCCTGGTGAAAAAAAAATACCGAGATGCTCTTCCCTGCTGATAAAGCAACTCGGTATGGTTCGGTCACGTCCAGCTGATAACTCTCAGCCTGCCATGGTGCCATGATCGTAAACTCAATCCCATGTTCGGCTAATATATTGAGGGTCTCCATGTCTGCCGCGGTCTCCGGCAGCCACATGCCCATCGGCTTTCGTCCGAATTGGTTCTCAAAATCTGCAATTCCCCACTCCACCTGGGTGACTTTATCTTCGTATGTGGCTAAAGGCAGGATGGTGTGGTTGTAAGCCTGTGCGATCGCATTCCCCACCCCATGCTGCTGCAGATTGATTCGGTCTTGTGCCACGATGAGCCGGATAGCCGATGGATCGTAACTGTTCATCCATGAGAGCAAGGTCGGTCCAATATTAAAACTGATCTTCTCGAAATTACCTAATTTTGCATTGGGCAGATAGCATTCGGCATGAATGCGTTCATTCCAGTTCCGGTAAGGTGATGCACCATACTCAGCGGGAATAACACCCGAGATCGGATCCTCGCGGGGAGGCTGGTAGAAGTGTCCGTGGATTGAAAAGGCACGCACTGACATATTATTTATTTTTCCCCCCGGCTGGCAGCGATGAACCGGAACGTCATGCCCTGAGTTTTAACCCAAATCTCATTTTTTAGCAAGGGGAATCTGCTGATCTTAACATTAATGATTGGAGCCTTAGCCAGGCTGCCCATTTGCTTTAATCGTGTAAAATTAATATTCCAGGTGACAACATGCCCAATCCCTCCCGAATAAATGTTCTATTTCTAGCTTCGGAAGCTGATCCTCTCATCAAGGTTGGCGGGTTGGGAGATGTCGCCGGTTCGCTGCCGCGTGCTTTACGTGGCTTAAATCGGCGAGTGGGCGAAGCGCAATCGGATCTTGACGTCAGGCTGGTGATTCCCTTTCATCCTGCCATCCATCTAGACGTATATTCACCTCTTTTGGTGGCTGAGCTTCCCATCCATACGCTGGACGGTGATATCCTAGCAAAAGCCTATTCTCTTGATATCGACGGGCTGCCGGTATACCTGATTAGCGGTCCTCCCATCGATAATGAAACCGGGGTGTATTCGCTGGATTTGGAAGCTGACGGCTATAAATATGTCTTCTTTTCCATGGCTGCCCTGGCGCTGGCAAGGAAATTGGACTGGATACCGAATATTTTACATGCCAACGATTGGCATACTGCAGCAGCGGTATATTCCCTGGCGCTACAACGCTCCACAGACCTATTTTTTAACCACACGGTCACTGTTCTCACCATTCATAATCTGCCATACTTGGGGTCCTTCACCTCCCCCGCCTTAGAAGCCTTCGGTCTCCCTCCCGCAGTCCATTCAGACCTGCCTGCCTGGGCACAACACATGGCGTTGCCACTTGGCTTGCTCACCGCTGATTCAATTGTGGCTGTCTCACCGGGTTACTCTAGGGAGATAATGACTAAGGAATTCGGTTCAGGGTTGGACCCATTCCTGAGAGCCCATCCGGAGAAAGTTACCGGCATCCTCAATGGGCTTGATACCATTAAATGGGATCCAGCCACCGACGGTGAGCTAGCCGCCAGGGTCAGTTTCAAGAATTTGCCCGATCGTTCCATCAACAAATCCTTCCTCCAGGGTGAATTAGGTCTGGAGATAAATCCACTTACACCGCTGCTTGCCATGGTCACCCGTATGGATCCACAAAAAGGCGTCGATCTTGCTGTAGAGGCCCTCCGGCAGTTGCTGCACTCGAACAACGAAACCTTCCCACGCTTTCAAGCGGTCTTCCTGGGCACCGGCAGCCCAATCTTGGAAGATGCGGTCTCCAAGCTTGAGCAGGATTATCCCGATCGGATTCGCGCCCGTATCCTATATAGTGAACGGTTGAGCCGCCACATCTACGCCGGCGCAGATGCCTTATTAATGCCTTCACGCTACGAACCCTGTGGTCTGTCTCAAATGATCGCCATGCATTACGGCTGTGTGCCCATCGCCCGCGCAACCGGAGGGCTTTCCGATACCATTAAAGACTCAGCTATTTCAGATGAATGCACGGGTTTCTTGTTTAAAAAAGCCACTTCCAAGGCATTGGCCGTTGCTATCCAGCGTGCCCTAAAAATGTATCTTCACAACCCTCGCAGTTGGCAGGAAATCCGCATCCATGGAATGCTTCAAGACTTTTCCTGGGATCGGTCTGCACAGCAATACCTTCAGTGTTACCACATGTTATTACGCTGAAAAATATGTATAATGTTTCTAGTTTAGATAGGAGGTAGATATGAAAACTCGGGCTGTCATCCTTGCAGGTGGAGAAGGTTCCAGGCTTGGCACTCTGACAGCAAAAAGGACCAAGCCCGCTGTGCCGTTTGGGGGTAAATATCGGATTATCGACTTCACGCTGTCGAACTGCGTCAACTCTGGCATATTTGATGTCATGATTATTGCCCAATATAGACCTCATTCCCTGATCGAGCACATCGGAGCGGGTGGCCCTTGGGATTTGAACCGTGATTTCACCGGTGGGGTGCGCATCTATACCCCGTATAAAGCCCGTGGAGCCTCTGATTGGTTCCTGGGCACTGCTGACGCCGTCCAGCAAAATTTCCGCTTTATCAAAAACTCCGATCCCGACCTCGTACTTATATTATCCGGTGACCATGTCTATGAGATGAATTACGCCCTCATGGTCGATGCCCATGAGGTAAACCATGCCGATCTGACCCTGGCGACCATCACGGTCCCCATCAAAGAAGCTACCCGTCTTGGCGTTGTTGGCGTGGATGCTGAAAACCGCGTCACTTCATTCGTCGAAAAACCAGAGCAACCGCCTTCGAATTTAGCTAACATGGGGGTCTATCTATTCAAAACCGAGATTTTGAACCAGTATTTGCTGGAAGATCACAACCTGCCGAATTCATCACATGACTTCGGTAAGGATATTCTCCCCAAGATGGTCGCAGATGGTGCCCGCGTTTTTGCTTATCCATACACCGGCTATTGGATGGACGTGGGGACTGCGTCATCTTATTGGAAAGCCCACATGGATCACCTGGAAGATAAGCCTCCCTTCGATTTAAACGATCGCACCTGGATCATCCACACCCGCACCGAAGAGCGACCCCCGGTGTGGATTGCCCGTGGAGCAATCGTCGAGAATAGTCTAATATGCGACGGCTGTGAAATCGACGCAACGGCAAAAGTCATCCGCAGTGTGCTCTCCCCCGGGGTGATTGTCAGGTCTGGGGCAGTCGTAAGAGAATCCATCCTGCTAACCGATACCGTGATTGAATCCGATGCAATCATCGAGCGCGCCATCATCGATAAACGTGTCCATATCAGGTCCCATGCCAGGATCGGTGGTATGGTGGAAGGTCCCGAGCCGGTGCTCACCATGATCGGCAAGAATAGTGAAATTCCTAAGGGTTTCACTGTCGAACCTGGGGCAGTGATCGGCACAGATGTGGTTGAAAGCGACTATCCTGCCACGATTGTCCGTGGAGATGATTATATCCTTACCAAGAGGTTAGCTCATGAAGTTTAAACGTGCTTCTGGCGTTTTACTGCATCCCACCAGCCTCCCAGGACCCTATGGGATTGGGGATATTGGCACACGCGCCCATCGTTGGATCGATTTCCTATCCGGGGCAGGCTGTGGGCTCTGGCAGGTCCTACCGATCGGACCAACTGGCTATGGCGATTCCCCTTACCAATGTTTTTCCTCCTTCGCCGGCAATCCCCTCCTCATCAGTCCGGACGCTCTCCTGAGGGAAGATTTACTCCATCCAGATGATCTTTATGACCGCCCATGCTTATCCGATGACCATGTCGATTTCGGGCAGGTGATTCCTTGGAAGTCAGGAGTGTTGGACCGTTCATTCATTCGTTTCCAGCACAACCGATCAACGGACCTTAAAACGGAGATGGAAAAGTTTCAGGCAGATCATTCTGGCTGGATTCAAGATTATGCCTTATTCATGGCGCTCAAAGAAGCCCATGGTGGAGCTCCCTGGCCTACCTGGGAGGAACCTTTACGGCAGCGACATCCGGAAGCTTTATCTGCCGCACGGAAAGAGCTTCAAGTTGCTGTTGAGCGCCAGATTTATCGGCAATTCCTTTTTTACCGCCAATGGTCAAGCCTGCGCGACCATGCCCACGCCAAGAACATTCAGATCATCGGTGATATCCCCATCTTTGTCGCCCATGACAGTTCCGATGTGTGGGTGAATCCCAACCTGTTTTATTTGGATGACACCGGTATGCCCACCGTCGTTGCCGGGGTACCTCCCGATTATTTCGCTCCCACCGGTCAGCTATGGGGTAACCCTCTTTATCGTTGGGATGTTCATGCCAAAACGGGTTATGCCTGGTGGTTGGAGCGTATCAAAGCCACCCTTGCCATGGTGGATATTATTCGCATCGATCATTTTCGCGGTTTTGCGGGTTATTGGGAAGTATCTGGGAAATCCAAAACTGCCGAAATCGGCTGTTGGACGCCTGGTCCGGGCAAGGACTTCTTCCGCAGCATTCGCCAATCCCTGGGTGATCTGCCGATCATCGCCGAAGACCTGGGAGTGATCACTCCCGACGTGGTCGATCTGCGCGACTCGTTTAACCTGCCTGGGATGAAGATTTTTCAATTTGCGTTTGATAGCACACCCGACGACCCATTCCTGCCCCATAATTATCCCGTGAACTGCGTGGTGTACACCGGCACCCACGATAACGATACTGCCCTCGGATGGTACAACCGCGTCACCGAACAGGAAAAGGTAGTTTATCGAGACTATCTGGATCGTGATGGCAGCAAGGTAAATTGGGATTTTATTCGCGGCGTGTGGTCATCTGTCGCCATTTTCAGCCTGGCTCCCATGCAGGATTTCCTCGGCTTGGGTAATGAAGCCCGCATGAACTATCCCGGGAATCCCAGCGGCAATTGGATGTGGAGAATGGCTGTAAATTCTCAAAACCCTGAACTGCAAACCAAGATCAAGAAGCTGAACTATCTCTACAGCCGGTTGAATACCGGCTCTGATGATACAGCATAAATCCACTTAGGATAAACAATTAAATATGGCTCCACAGAACCCAACACCACCAACACGCCGTCTGCATCCCAACATTTGGTTCTTGACCATTGGATCATTCCTCACCGATGT
>JBGPBQ010000063.1:0-15695 GCA_041481345.1 Anaerolineae bacterium | reverse complement strand
CCAGAGATATCGGTAGATGGTTCCATGTCTACCTGGGTGTGCAGACGATCCTGGTTTGCCTATTGCTGTTCAATCCTCATTATGCGCAATATGACTATATTTCGATTTTATTCGGCATCCTGGGAATGCAGGCGATGCAGAATCTTAGCTATCGGATGGGTGTTGGCTGGATCGGGTTATTTTTCATACTGATGGGTTATCGATTTATCAGCGCCCAAGGAGTATTCAAAGGATTGATCATTGTGCTTTTATTTGGGGCGGTTATCATCTTCCTGTGCGCTTATGCTTTAACGACCCGACGGGCACGATTGGCGAACGACAACAACCAAATATTGATGAAGCAGCTTCAGGACGCTAACATTCAATTGCAATCTCATTCAAACACGCTAAAGCAATTGGGTATTGCGAACGAACGCCAACGCCTGGCGCGCGAGTTACACGATTCGGTTACCCAAACCATCTTCAGTATGACCCTGACCACACAATCTGCTTTGTTGTTACAGGACCGAGACCCCAACCGCGTCGGTGTTCAGCTTGTACGACTAAATCAGCTTGCTCAGAGCGCACTAACCGAAATGCACACACTCATTTCGGAACTGCGTCCAGAAAAGCCGGCAGGCGGTTTGGTGGCGGTATTACACAAACATATCAATAACAGGTCAATCCCCGAGGGATTGACCGTGTCATGCGAGATCGATGGCGATCAAATATTGTCTACAAAGGAAGATCAAGGGCTTCTGCGAATTGCCCAGGAGGCCTTGAACAACGTGATCAAGCACTCAGAAGGTAGCAAAGTTTACATACGTTTACACCTGATTAAGCCATATTGGATTGAAATTGAGGATAATGGGCAGGGCTTTAACCTGGAACAAGCACAGAAGAGTGGTCATTTAGGCTTAGCAAGCATGCGCGAACGTGCGGATGAGATCAATTGGAACTTATCTATCCGATCCACTCCCAAAATGGGCACCCTTATAAGAGCTGAGAAAAATAGCCTGCAGAATTGAGGTCATGATGGCGGAAAAAGAGATCATCAAGGTATTAATCGTAGATGACCATCAGGTGGTGCGCCAGGGGTTACGCACATTTCTGGATCTACACGATGACATAACAGTGTTAGGTGAAGCAGATGATGGTATTACAGCAGTAGAAATGATAAACCGGCTGCAACCCGATGTTGTTTTGATGGATCTGGTCATGCCCCACATGGATGGTATCACTGCAACCCAAAAGGTACATGACTCAGGCTTACCGATCAAAATCATCGCTTTGACCAGCTTTTCGGAAGACGACAAAGTCTTCCCGGCAATTCAAGCAGGGGCAGCCAGCTACCTGCTAAAAGATGTTTCTCCCGATGACCTGGTCGATGCAATCCGCGCAGCTCATCATGGGGAAGCACGGCTCCACCCTGATATCACCCGCAAGTTGATGGAGAAAGTATCCCAGGCGCCGCATTTAACCCAGGACACTACGAAGAATGATCTAACCGATCGCGAGCGCGAAGTGATCCGATTAGTCGCGATGGGTCGAAACAACCGTGAGATCTCCCAAGAATTGTTCATCAGTGAAAAGACAGTCAAAACTCATATCAGCAACATCATGGGAAAGTTGAACGTGAAACACCGTACTCAGCTAGCAATTTACGCCATCAAAAATAATTTGGTGGGGGTTTGATAAGTTGTTCAGGCAACGATGATGGAAAAGAAAACACCTTTGATCCAATCACCAAGGTCCATTCAGATTGGAGTAATCCCGTTATATATGGCTTGCGGTGCCATCATTCTGCGAGCATTAACCTATAGTTACACTAATTTTCCCAGCTTATTTCCATGGTATGCGGGGCTGGAGCTGGCTTTTCTGCTCTTGTTCATTTTAGTAATGTTTCGTCTTTCCATATCCATTGGTAAATTGCAAATCATTTATGTAGCTCAATCGATTATTATTATCTGTTTGGTATCTCTCCAGCCACACCTGGACTTTATAACCGCTTTATTCACCTTGCTCTGCTACCAGATGGCTCTGGTTATCCCTGGAAAGCGCCGCTGGGTCTGGTGTGGGATATTTTGTGCTCTCATCCTATTCAGCCTGATCGCATGGAAAGGATTAATTCTCGGTATTGCACTTTCTCTGATTGAAATTGCCGGAAGTATCGTGATTTTGTCCTATGTAATCGCTAATCAGGAGGAGGAGGGAGCAAAAGTGCAAAGCGAGGCAATTCTGAATGAGCTGCAAGAGAAAAACTCACAACTGAAGGCATATTCCACTCAGGTAGAACAAGTCGCAGCAATTGAGGAACGCAACCGCCTGGCGCGAGAGCTGCATGATTCAGTCTCACAGACCATATTCAGCATTGTGCTAAATACCCGATCCGCTCAGATCCTTATGGAACGTGAGCCTGAACGGGTGCCCGTGCAGCTGGTACAGCTGCAACTATTAGCTCAGGAGGCGCTGGCAGAAATGCGCAGTTTAATCGCTCAACTACGCCCGCAGAAAGAATAAATATTTTATCAAGTGGGGGAATACGACATTGGTCCTAGGTCAAATACATTAGTTATCTCCATCTAAATTAAGATTATAAATCATCCAGCTAGATTTGTTTTTTCCAACCCTGGTTGGATGTTTTTCACGTGTATCTCCTGTATGATGATATTGTCATCATCCTGGTGCCATAAATGATACCCTTCCCTCCTGCTTCTGATCCCAAAATTGAATCGATCCGTGTCCTGATCGTTGATGATATGCCACAGGTACGCCAAGATTTGCGAGTTCTGCTACTACTTTCCGACGGGGTAGAAGTTGTGGGTGAAGCAGCTGATGGTAGGGAGGCGATCATCCAAGCTGAGCTACTTAGACCAGACGTGGTCATTATGGACCTGGAAATGCCGATCCTTGATGGAATACAGGCTACCATGCAGATAAAACTACGCAAGTTAGCCAAAAGAATCGTGGTTTTAAGCGTCCATTCTGATGTGGAGGTGATAAAGCAAGCTTTGCAAGCCGGCGCTGATGACTTCATTCGGAAAGGCAGCCCTTATAACTCATTGATCGAATCAATTCGTCCAAACCAACCACATAGAGGAGAAATCAAATGAATACTAAAAACATATTAATCACTGGTCTGATTGGAGCAATCATCACCCTGGCACTGACCAATATTCCATTCGTGAATTTGGTGAACTGCCTGGTATGCGCCGGTTTTTGGGTGGGACCGCTTTTCGCCGTCTGGCTTTATAAGCGCATGACCGGCTCAATCAGCACGAAAGAAGGGATCTGGGTAGGTGTGACCGCTGGAGCAATAGCCGGTGTGATCGGATTTTTACTCAGTTTCGCCGGCGTGGCAGGCGCTGCAGGAATCATTAACCAGGTCAATTCGCTCATGTCTCCTGCTGACCAAATTGATATGAGCGGAGTTGAGGGAGTGATTGGAAATATCGTCATCACGCTGTTTGGGGTAATCTTCGACATCGTTGTAGGTGCAATAGGTGGTTGGGTAGGAGCAGCTATCTTCAAGAACAAGCCTCAAGCCGTAACCCAACCCTAGAAAAGGATTGGTTTTTCAGCAGCAGCTCTGAAAGGAGTGAAGAAAATGAACCGTAAATCTTCAATCATCATATTAATCCTAGCTGCTCTACTACTAAGCAGCTGCATGTCAACCTCATTCTCGGGAAATTATGTTTTGGGAGCTGGGAAGACGTTACGCGGAAACCTCTTCGTCACCTCAGGTGTGGTTACTCTGGAGGAGAACAGCCGTGTGACTGGAACGATCATGTTAACAAGTGGTGTATTACGTATCAATAAAAACGCCCAAGTGGGAGAAGATGTAGTCCTCACTTCCGGTGATGTTTATTTAGCAGAAGGATCAGTAATCCATGGTGACCTGATCCTCTCGAGTGGCGAAGAAGGGTTACACAAATCTCCAGGAGCAGTTGTGGAAGGTAGCACTTCCTCCAATATTGCACCATTTGTGGGATCAGTCCTCTCCAAGGGCATCTTGCTATACTGCATTCTCCCAATTGTGCTTCTCATCGCACTCATTCTAGTGTTAGGCGCCTGGCTGGGTAGACAGTCTAAGAAGAGACCAGAGATTGTCCAGGCGCCCGCTCAAGCAGTTGTGGAAGACGTCCCAACGAAACTTCAAAACTTGAAGAAAATGCTGGATGAAGGTTTGATCTCACAAACAGATTACGAGACCAAAAAAGCGGACATCCTGGCAAAAATGTAACGCACACCTTACACTGCCCCGAAAATTTTTCTTCCGAGTTCTCGTTAGCGTCATAAACCATGACGGATCAATAGGAAAATTTAGTTCGCTATAGTCCACAGAGCATGATTCCATAATTTAGAGGCAAATATGAAGAAGATATTGGGAAATTCAAAGTGGTTGCGGGTGATCATGGCTGCCATACTGGTGGTGATCATCATTATCGCACTAATTCCAGTCATGCCGCTCAAAGTGACCCCTAGTAGCGCTCCACAAAGTGCATTCTCGGCAGAGCGCGCCATGAAAGACCTAGAGGTGGTCGCAGCAGAATCTCATCCATCAGGGTCAGGTGCGCAGGAAAAAGTAACGGCCTACCTGCTCGCACAACTTCAAGCCTCTGGGGTAACCGCTGATGTACAATCACCAAGTGGTCCAGCTAATATCATCGTTGTAGTGCCAGGTAGCGCCTCAACGGGTAAAGTCCTCATCACAGGGCATTATGATTCTCATGCAGGTGCACCGGGAGCTGGAGATGATGGGGTATCTACGGTTGCAATGCTGGAGGCGATCCGGGTTCTGCAAACTGAGCAACCGTTACGAAATGACCTGGTTTTTCTATTCTCAGATGGAGAGGAATCCGGTTGGTTGGGCTCGAAAGCTTTTTTAAGTCTACCTCTCGCCGATCAAATCAGCGTTGTGCTGGCGTTCGATGCCTGGCCAGGGCACGGACCGACTACATTCCAGCAGTCGAGCCCAGGAGATGAATGGGTAATTCGCAATCTCGCCCGGGTTAATCCACCTGTTTATGCCATGTCGTATGGGGTAAAAAAGGAGCGGGCGGGTTTCGATAGTGATTTCGACGTCCTATCCAGCCAACTAATCGGCATGGAATTTGAGAACAACGGAGATGGTACCCGCTATCATACACCCAACGATACAGTCGATGGTGTGGACCCGAGCCTTATCCAGAGCCAGGGGGTATCGATGCTGTTGTTGGCACGACACTTTGGCAACCTTGATCTAGGTACAGCCTACCAGGGTGAAGATTATTCTTTCTTCACCTGGCCAATTATCGGGATCACAGCATACCCGTATTGGGTCAACATGTTGGTAAGTTGTATCGCCATCGTAGTGATTTTAGTGGTGATCGTTGTGGGTTGGCTGCGCGGTCGCAGGATCAAACCATTGCCAACATTGGTAAGTGCGTTGGTTTACGCTGTTCTGTTCTACGGTTTGGTCATGATCTCTAAAGCATTGTGGAATGTTGTCGCCGAATCGAATCCGGGTACCACAGGGGTTGAATTTCCAGATTTTACCGGCAGTGGCTGGGCTATTCTTGGGTTCATGCTGGTAGCGGGAGTCATATTCATTACCGTTATGGCTTTACTATACCGTTATACGGGTGTGACATCGATGGCTGCTGGGGCAATGATTTCCTGGCTGGCATTTGGATTTTATCTATTCAGCCCGGCAGCCTTCAATTTTGGTAACCCTTTGATGATTGAGTTTACTGCATGGTCCCTACTGGGAGGTGCGTGCGGTCTGGCGGTCGCCACATTTATCCTGACACCGGGCAGAAAGCTTGTACTTCTGGCAATCTCAGCCATCCCGATCATCTTCATGTTTGCTCCCCTGATGGTGCTGTCAATGATGAAACCTGAGGACGGTGCAATGGCATCCGTGTTGTTATTGATCTATGCCATGGGGCTACTCTTACCCCAAATCTTGTTTGTAGTCGGAAAGCAGGAAATTCCATTGGCATCCGACACCTAATTATGATGATGTGGATTGATTAAGGTAAAGTTTAGAAATATGAGGGAAAAATGCGTAAGAAGATTGTTGTTATCGGACTTAGTGTTATAGCCGTTGTGGCGGTTGTCGCAGTTTTGGCTATCCTTTGGCTTCCTAAACTAACCCAGACGGGAATAGGGTCCTCTCAAGTGTATTGGCCAACCAAGGGTTGGCGAACCAGCACTCCGGAGGAACAAGGTTTTGACTCTGCCAAACTGGCGGAAGGGTTGCAGAACTTACAGAAGAATAAAATCCTGATCGACAGTCTGCTGATCATCCGCAATGGTGATGTGGTATTAGACGCCTACTTTTACCCCTACGATAACTCGATCCCCCACAAGCTGGCATCGGTAACAAAAAGTTTCACCACCACATTGATCGGTATCGCAATTGACCAGGGTAAAATCCAGCTGGACCAACCTATGCTGTCATATTTCCCAGACCGGACGATTGCCAACCTGGATAAATGGAAAGAGAGTATTACCATCCGGCATCTGGTGAGTAATACGAACGGTTTTGAATCTGGCTGCCTGATCGGGGACGAGCCGACATTAGACAAGATGCGCTCTGCTCCAGACTGGGTGCAGTCTGCCCTCGACCGCAAGGTGGTATGGGAACCAGGTACTAATTTCTGTTATGACAGCCCAGGAATGCATATATTATCTGCTGTCCTGCAAGAATCAACCGGAATGACGGAGCTCGACTTTGCCCGTCAATACCTGTTCAAACCGCTGGGTATCCAGGATGTATATTGGGAACCAGACCCTCAGGGATTCAGCCACGGTTGGGGTGATTTATACCTGAAACCGCGCGATGCCGCCAAACTTGGATATTTGTGGCTCAATCAAGGCGTCTGGGATGGCAAGCAGATCGTACCCGCAGACTGGGTATCAGATTCGGTTAAAGCTTACAATTTCACATCCTCAGACGGTTATGGATATGGATGGTGGGTTTCAGACGACAGTTACTCTGCATTCGGCCGTGGGGGGCAATATGTCAAGGTATATCCAGCCTATAACGCAATCGTGGTCACGACGGCCAGCGGAATTGATTATGATCAAATCAGTCCAATGGTAGAAGCAGCCTTTATCGATCCGGAAAAGCCATTAACTCCCAATCCTTCCGGTGTGGAGAAGCTGGAATCTACAGTGACTGCATTGGCACAAGCTCCACATCCATGGCATGTTGGTCGTCTTCCAGAAACTGCCAAGAAGATCTCCGGTAAGACCTATCTATTTGAGCCGAATATAATTAAGGTGGCATCCATTCGCTTAAATTTCAAAGGCAACACAGAAGCCACACTATCCATGAATATTGAGGGTAGCGATGTAGTCTGGCCGATTGGTTTGGATGGAAAATATCGGGTCGAACCGGATGGATTGGCATTACGGGGTTATTGGTCGGATGACCAAACCTTTGTGTTGGAAATCTTCGAAAGCGGATTGAGAACCTACCAATTACATTTCGAGGATGATCATATGATACTCGAAACCTCGGTCATGAAGCTCGAGGGGAAGTTAGAGAATCCTTGATCTTCGTGGTTTATTCTGAGTGGATCTGGTAATAAAGTAGCTACGTATTCGCCGACAGCAGGATCTCCCCTTGTGCCATGTGGTCTTCCAACAGGCAGCGGGCACGACCGATCATCCCATCCAGCATCCCCTGCCCCATTGCAGCCAGCTCCTCGGTGGTCAGCGGGTTAGCAAACGAAAGGCGCGGAGTCACCTGCACTGAGTTTGGAAAGATCATTTGCTGGATCACCTGAAGCACTTCAGCTACGCTGCGTTGCTTATGGTCGTCTCCCAGCAATCGGACGAATAGGTTCCAGCGCCAATGTGCTGACAACACATCGCTGACGATGGTCAGTAGGACACGCGTCTGAGGGACGTGGCGCAGCATGAGCTCGATACTGGGGGACCAATTCACCAGGTCGTCCGCTGCCTTGGGTGATAAAGCTGGGTCCGGGTCAATGCTGCCGCTGGGGAAGATGAGCACTGCCCCACCATCCTGAAGGTGACGGATGACTTTGCGTACTACCATCATACGCTCATGGACGTCGAGGGAGGTATAAATTAAATTTTCAGCCGCGTGACGCACACCGGCGATGAAAGGATTATCAGCAGCGACGATCTTCAAGTCGGGTCGGGGAACGCTGGCGGCGATAACCAGCGAGTCACATGTGCCAGGGTGATTGGAGGTAATAAGCAGTGGACCTTCGCGCGGAATGTTCTCCACATTGCGGGCTTCGAATCCCTGGGCAAAAACAGGCAGGATACGCATGGCAGCTTCACGGAAGCCGTATTCTTCCACATAATGGTCAAATGTATCCGCTACCTGGGCAAAACGGTGGGCTGGTACCCGGAAAAGGGGCCCGAATGTCTGGCGTGCCCAGCTCTGCGGAGAGACTTTAAACATCTTGAAAATCTCATCCGTGATGAACTTGGAGAGCGTATCAATGTCGCTATTCTGTTCCATATGGTCCAATCTCACATCGACGTGTGAGCCGGCAGCAGGTTTTCCCCGTTTGCCAGGTGGTCTTCCATCAGGCAGCGGGCGCGCTCGATCATAGCATCCAACATGGGGTGATCCATCCGTACCAGCTCATCTGTGGTCAATGGATCTGAAAAAGTCAGGCGGGGAGTCACCCGGTTGATGCTCGGTAGGATAATCGATTGAATCACTTGCAAGACTTCAGCTACGCTACGCTGCTTCAGGTCGTCTCCCATCAGCCTGACGAGCGGGTTCCAGCGCCAGCGCGCCGATAATACATCACTGATCACAGTAAGCAATACCTGGGTTTGGGGCACCTGCTCCAGCATTAGCTCAACACTGTGAGACCACTTTCCAAATTCCTTGGCTTCCTTGGGAGAAAGAGCTGGGTCGGGGTCGATGCGCCCACTGGGGAAAATTAGCACCGCTCCACCGTCCTGCAGGTGACGGATGGCTGAACGGACGACGATCATTCGCTCATGGATGCCCTTCCTGGGGGTGTAGATCAAGTGATCCGCGGCATTACGCAAGCTTTGGATGAATGGGATCCCGGTGGCAACGATCTTCAAGTCGGGGCGGGGAATACTGGCAGTGATGACCAATGAATCGATCGTGCCAGGGTGGTTGGAGGTGATTAATAATGGACCTTCACGCGGAATATGCTCTACATTGCGCGCCTCAAAATGCGATACATATTTCGATATGATGCGTAAGGCAGCCTCACGAAGGCCATATTCCCCTACATAGCCGTCAAAAGTAACCGCCAAATCAGCAAAGCGGTGAGCTGGTAGCCATATCACCGGTCCAAAAGTGCGCCTCACCCAGGATTCAGGGGACTGTTTAAACAGGCGGAAGACTTCATCGGTGATATATTGGGTTAATGATTCAACGTCGTTATATTTTTCCATAGGCTCCCACTTGGCTTCAATGCGTCATCAACCATTTATTGTATATTATATTTACACAATTGTAATCCCCCAATTTTAATTCCAGCATTATTCTCCCCTCCACCTATAGATCAGCGGGTATGAACAAAAATGTCTTGGCTTGCATTCGTGTCATCCCCTACCAGGTTAGACGCATTGGACATAAACACAACCGTGCTGCCATCTGCCGAAATCAATGTGCCATAGGCAAAGTCGATCCCATCGGGAGCAATGAGGGTGAATCCGGAAGCTGCGTTCCCCTGGGCGCCGCCCGCGGCAACCGAGACAAGCTCGGTTTGGCCAGTCTGCCTGTCATGCACAAAGATATCCATTACTCCGTTAAGGTCCTCAGACACTAAGTTGGTCGCATTGGAACCGAAGGTCACATAACGCCCATCAGGAGAAATTGACACTCCGTACGAACCAGCGTCTGCCTGCAGCCCATCACTGGAGATGGATACCCTGGTGGTTTCCCCTTTATCCCGGTCATGTACGAAGATATCCCAGGCCTTATTGGTATCGTTGAGCACCAGATTGGTTGCCAGTGATGGGAACGCTACATACTGTCCATCAGCCGAGATGGAAATCACAAATGCCTGGGTGCCGGCATCTGCCTGTGTGCCGTCGTTCGCGACCGACAAACGGAAGGTCTTCCCAATCTCCCGGTCATATTCAAATACATCGCGATAACCCACGGTGTCCCCCTCCACGATGTTGGTGGCATCAGAGGCGAAAGCCACATAGCGACCATCTGCAGAGATCACAGGATATTCAGATTGGGAATTTGCCTGTGACCCGTCATAACCCAAAGAGACCAGGCTGGTCTGTCCGGTCTGCCTGTCACGCAGAAAGACATCCCACGAATCGTTCATGTCTGACTGTACCAGGTTGGTGGCATTTGACATGAATGCCACATAGCGCCCATCGGTGGAGATGGAAGACCAGAAGGATAGATCATTCCCCGCAGTGTCATCCACGGCGCGCGAGATCATCTTAGTCTCGCCGGTCTGCCTGTCATGCACGAAGATATCGCCGACGCCGTTGGCGTCCTGCGCATCCAGGTTATCGGCTTCTGAAGTGAAGGTCACGTAGCGCCCATCGGAGGAAATGAACGGCCAATAGGAGGCTTTATTCCCTTCGATCCCATCACTTGACACAGACACCCGGGTGGTAGTCTTCTTCGCCAGGTCACGCACAAAAATATCCGTCACACCGTTCATGTCACTTTTCACCAGGTTGGTTGCATCGGAGGCGAAGGCAACGTAGCGTCCATCGGCAGATATGGAAGGTTGCTTCGAGCGCTGGTCTGCCTGGGTTTTATTATTGGCAACGGATACGCGTTGGGTACCCTTGGTTTGAGCCGCGGAGCAGGCTGTAGAAGTGACCAAAGAAAACAGCACAAGGATAAGCACCAGGAAGCGGAGACTGAGCGTTCGATTCATGAAGACCTCACATAACAAGAGTGGTACCACACCTACCGCATGGCAGTATTCGATGATAATTTACTTAATCGGGTACAGAACTGTGCAACGATTGGTGAGTATACCACTTTCACTGAGAGATGATTAATTGGGAACGACAAAAATCGGCAACTTACACCCGTTCAGCCCCATCAATCGGGACACTGACTTCATAATAAGCATGGACCTGGTATTTTCTTACACGAATGGGAGAATAAAACGAGCTGATAACATAGTAATTGCAGCGGAGGCAGCGTGGTGATGATGGTCGTTGTTGATCCGGTTAATGAATGCGCTGGTACACTTCCCAATCCCAGATGGAATACTTCAAATCATAATTGGAGGCGACGTACTGCTTAAACGCCTGCATCCCCTGCAGTGTCTGCGGGTTGCAATTGGGGCAGAGAGAGTCGGAACTGCTTCCAAAAAAAGGTAAACCAACTGAGGACACCGGCTGGACCACGATTAGCTCCGGAGGATCAGCATTTAGCTCTCTCAAGAACTCATTAAAACCGTTGGAACCATATGGGGTGGATGAAAATATATGCAGCAAAAAGATGTATTTCGTGGGAGACCGACGCTGGGTGACAAAATTCATGCTCGGATGTCCTGCCCAGACCAGGACGGAATCGCTAGCTGAGCTGTGGTCAATAATATATTGCTCCAGCTCAGTGGGCTGGTAGACTATCAAATTTGGATTGGAAAAGAATGCCTTCAGCTCCTGCAGGCTGGGCAGCTCTTTAGCAGCAATTTCCATGCCCCCTGCGATGGAGACGATGAGGATTGCCGCCAGCACAGCTGCCTGCAGGCTGCGGCTCAACCGGTCCTGTTGGATGGACTTACGCAGGTAATATAACAAATACACCATGGCGACGACCATACTGGGCAGGACGACCTGCAGATAATGGCCAAAATTCTTACCGGATGAGGCTAAAAAGGCGATATCCAAGATGATCGCCAGGTATACTGGGACGAGAAACCATACACGGGCACTCGGTGTGTCCATAAGACCAGGGGAAAAGCTATCTACCTCGTTTTGAGGAGGCGCCTTGATGGAAAAAATCAATCGACCATTCTGGTATAAAAAGACTACGAAGGATATTCCAACCAGTATGGTGAGACCAACCATGGGCTGTTGGATGAGGAACATGCGCGCCGTCCCATATAGACTACGCAGCGAAAACCCTTCTCGGAGATAATCCAGGTTGTGGAGAAATGTGGCAAACCACAACTCATAAAAATCCTGCTTCATCACCCAATAAAGTCCGACGAGTAAAAGGGGCACCAAAGCTGATAAACCTAAAATCGCCAGTTTAGTCAACAGTACCTTGAAGGAACGACGCTTGAGCTCGAGATAGGCGATAATGAGGCCGGCTGCCACCCCGACGGAAATATACGTGGGCTTGAGCAAGAATTCAACGGCACTCAACACTCCCAATGCTATCAGCCAACGCTTGTTCCCGGAACGTAGGTAAGCCCAAACAGCACCGAGTGAGAGTACCACCGGCAGGATGGCGTAGGTTTCAGTAAAATTTCCACCCTGAAAGATATCGGGATACAAAACCAACAACAGCAGAGTAAAAGCGGAAATCGCAGCCAAACCTCGGTGTTCCCATACCTGGGTGAGGATCAGATAGAACGCCAGGACCGCGAGCGTCAGCCAGACAGCCTGGAAGAGCCAGATGGCAAAGGGATTAGCCCCACCGAGCCAGATCGCGGCT
The DNA here is from genome assembly GCA_041481345.1 of Anaerolineae bacterium. Classification (GTDB taxonomy): domain Bacteria; phylum Chloroflexota; class Anaerolineae; order Anaerolineales; family UBA4823; genus FEB-25. The sequence continues at coordinate 3,106 of JBGPBQ010000063.1, read as the reverse complement.
GCGTTGAGATAATATACCGCGGGCGGCTTATTGTCCCAGCAATCACGGTACATCAAACCGCCGTTGCGGATAACTTCTCCACAGTACGCGAAGGTTCCGCTGTCGGTGGACATGTTTTTATAACTGGGATTTACGCCGATCTGGATGACGAAATTGGTGAGAACCAATCCAACCAAGACAAGGATGGTCAGGATTATTGATTTTCGCTGAATATGCATTGCGATTGGATCCCGAAATGCCTAGATTGCATTGTTGGGTTGCTCAGGATTAGACATCATTAAAGAATTATACTCTGGTATAAAAAGTGTTAAAACCTGTAAGTTAGATGATCATCAGGATCATCAGTATCATAACAACCGTACTCCATTTAGTTGCCGAAGGACAATTCTAACAGACCATGAAAAACAGCTATTTATAGGCCACGATTGCCATCAGGCCTTTCTGCAGGACTCCATTGGATAATCCGAGATGAAATTCTATATTTCCAAAACCGTGTTCAGTTAACAAAGTTCGATATTCATCCTCGATATATGCCTGGAAGCTTTGGGAATATCGGGTGACATGACCGGTTCCAGCTTGCACAACATAATATCGAATGGTGGTAGTGTGCGACCTCACATCCCAGAAATTTTCTTGCAGCACTACGTGTGAACGGTCGGAAAATAATCCACCAGCTGAGGAATACCAGGAAGCAGTCTGTTTACCCAGCTTTTTTACCATCTGATAAGTATGTGGCTCCAAGAGGAGAACACCACCCGCCTTTAGCGCCTGCCAGGATTTATCCAGTATTTTCCTAGCATCGTCAGGACAAAAAACATTAAATTCTCCATAAATTAGCATCACAAGATTGACTTTGTTTGGAAATTCTGCCCGACGGATATCCTGGCAATTGTAATCGCAATCAAGTCGCTCCCGTAGAGCTGTGGCAGAAGCATATTCGATTGAAGCCGGCGAGTAATCGATGCCATGACAGGTGTGACCCAGACGAGCCAGGCGCTCGGTGTAAAAACCAGGACCGCAGCCCAAGTCGAGAACGCTGGAAGCCTGGCTGGAGAGCAGAGTAGTATGTATCCAACCCACCTGCCTGTCAATGATCCTGAAACGACGAGAGGCAGCATCGTGTGCCTGTGAGAGGTGCTCCTTCAGCATGCGCCGAGAGAACCCTGGCTCGTTCCAAGGGATGTTATCCCCCTCCACCCAAGGAAGGGGTGAGTCGAAACGATTTACCAGATCATTTAAGTCCATGCTAAGCTACCTCCATTTATATAGTTCTTGTCAGCTCGATTTAATACCGGAATGCCCCTGCACTGTAAAATAGATATTAACCAAACAGATGAGTAATCAACACCCGTAGTCCTATGCCTATTAAAATGACCCCACCAATAATTTCCATAGACTTTCCGAAGCGTACCCCCAGCTGGTTGCCAAGCGACAGTCCTACAAGGGAGAGTACAGCTGATACCCCGCCGATGAGCAGGGCAGCCCAAAGCACGTTAACCGAAAGCAACGCCAGACTGAGCCCAACCGCCAGGGCATCGATACTGGTGGCGACGCTCAACATAACTAATGTGAGTCCCCGTGAGGGATCTGGGATGGAAGGCTCCTCCCCGGCTTTTCGAAGACCTCCGTGGATCATACGCACGCCAACGAACAATAGCAGACCGAAAGCCACCCAATGGTCCAAGCTAGAAACATAAGTAACCACAGTCTTGCCTGCCAGCCAGCCCATGAGGGTCATCCCAGCCTGGAACAAACCAAAGTGGAAGAACAAGCGAAAGGTTGGCCGCAGACCCACGGCTGTTCCAGCCGTCCCCACTCCGAGGGAGACGGCGAAGCAGTCCATGGCCAAGCCAATGGCGATGAGGAAGATGGTCCAGAATGGCATGGTATCTCTTACAGGGAGAAGATTATAACATGGGGGGATAAGCAATCAGCAGTCAGCAATCAGCTATCAGTGGTCAGCAATTAGTTATTAGATATAGGCATCAAAAAATGAAAAAGGTTGGTCTATATGAAATAAGGAAGGGGATAAAGCAAGGATATAAAAAACCTCCTCCTAAGCAAATTAGGAGGAGGGGCGGAATTATGTTAGCGACTTTTAGTTATGGCGCTTTACTACTCAATGGCAAATACAAACGGAAGGGAATCGATAACAAATACTCGAAGAAGTTATTGTCAGGGTTTAATTCGATATCGATCGGGCGATCGTTATTTGCTTCGATCATGTTGATAAATTGCCCAGGTAAGACATCGTCGTCAATCTGTGCAACCAGTTTGAAGGTCCAGGCAGAATCTGACCACATCGGTCCCCAACCCCACACGACTTGCTGCCCATTGATGCTCTCTGGTTCCCATGTATTCTGTTGGTCCCAACCAGGGATGGCTTTGACAAAAGTCATGCCTATCGGCAGCGTTTCGGTAACGTGGCTTCCTGCAACCATGTTGCCGTTAAATGGCCAGCGATTCAAGTTGCCGAACTCGACGGTGTAAGTGACTAGTCCGCCCGGACGCAACTCAGCATCATCCAGCCATTTGGTGATGAACACATCTAGGCCAGTATAGCTATTAACCGTGTCTATGTTGTCTGCCGGTGCCACGTCACCTTCCAGAGGTGCCTCTACCTGGTTGACAAAATCAAGACCTTGGATGCCGCTAACTTCGTCATTAAGCTTAACATTCAGAAATGCATTCGCTGCGTTTCCCGGGTCCATTCTGTCAATTATGAAAGTCACCTTGTGATTGGGCTCATCGATGATGCAATCATGCATACCTCCAGGACCCCAATTCCAACCACAATTGATCAGCGTTGTCGAGATCGGATAAGTGTCAACGATGGTTGCACCAAATATGGGTTGTGTACCCATATTTTGAATGATTGGCTGGTAATTGAGCTCGTAATACTGGTCACCATTATAGTTCCAGTGCCAGTTGGTATGCTTATCGACACGCAGGTTGGGTCCGGTGTCATTCACAATTTCAGTGAAGACCACCTGGTTGTCATTGTAGCGAATTTCAAACGCATCACCCGAAATGGTATACTTGACCACCAACGGGGTACCAGGCGGTGTATCATCTGAAATCTTCAATTGAATCCCCAGGTTCGCGT